>JBHEMP010000092.1:0-20984 GCA_046262515.1 Candidatus Dormibacteria bacterium
AAAAAAAGGGCCGGGCAAAAGCCCGACCCCAGAGCCAGGTTCGGCTTACTTGGCCTTGCCGATCTTGAAGATCTTGGTGCCGCATTCCGGGCAGGTCCCCGTGATGGCGGGCTTGCCATTCTTCATGGTGATTTCCTGGGGCTCCTTGATCTCGACCTGCTTCTTGTCCTTGAGACAGTAACCAGTGACAGCCATGTATTTCTCCTTATTGAGCCCCGAACTGAGCCAAGGCAGGAGTCTAGAGGCTCTCCAATACGAATGCAAGCGCGGCTGAACTCGGCAGCGCCCTGATTAGGCGACCGCAGACAGTCGAAAAATGCATGCAGAGCCGCCGAAAACCGGTGCTCAGCCCCCGATCTGGGACATGGATCGAGCCGGGGCGGCGAAGTCGGCGGCCCCAATTCGGTGACCCGCCCACTTGGCGGCGACCGCCCCACGAATGATCTCCTCAAGCTCGCCGTCGCTTGCCCCTGCGCGCAGCGGCCCCTTGAGATCGTGCTCGTCGAGCGCGAAGAGGCAGGTGCGGAAGTGCCCATCCGCGGTGATCCGAAGCCGGTCGCAGCTGCCACAGAACGGTTCGCTCACCGAGCTGATGAAGCCCACGCTTCCCGGCGCGCCGTCGGCGAAGTCGTACCGCGTGGCCGGTTCCGGCCCCGTCTCCTGACGAGGCTTCAGGGGGTAACGCGCCTCGATGGAGGCCACGAGTTCCGCCGACGGAACCACCTGGGCCTGTGTCCACTCGTGCCCGGCGTCGAGCGGCATGTACTCGATAAAGCGCACGTGGTAGTCGTGCTCCCGGGCCAGGGTGGCGAAGTCGACCGCCTCGTCGTCATTCACCCCGCGCACCATCACCGCGTTGATCTTCACCGGCCGCAGGCCCGCGTCCGAGGCCGCGCGCAGCCCCTCCACGACCCTGTGCATCGCATCTCGCCGGGTCATGGCGTGGAACCGCTCGGGCTGCAGCGAGTCCAGGCTGACATTCACCCGCGCGAGCCCCGCCGCCGCCAGCAGGGGCGCCTTTTCGGCGAGACGGAAACCGTTGGTGGTCATCGAGAGGTCGACCATGGGGTGCGCCGCGTGGATCCTCCCGACCAGGTCTTCGACCGAGGCCCGCACCAGCGGCTCGCCGCCTGTCACCCGTACCGTCTCCACCCCGAGTCGCACCAGGATGTCCACCAGGCGCGCCATCTCCTCAAACCTGAGGACCTCGTCGCGGGGCAGCCAGTCCAGGCCCTCGGCGGGCATGCAGTACACGCAGCGGAAGTTGCAGCGGTCGGTGACCGAGACCCGGAGGTCCTTGGCCACCCGTCCGAAAGCGTCGACGAGGGGCGGACTGGCCATGCCTGGATTATGGACCGGTGTTACCATCGCCCCACTGATGAAACCCCGACTGCGATCGGGGAGGACCTAGGCCCCAGGAGGTCCCAGCGGGCTCCGGTCTTCCCCAGTTAACCCGAAGACCAAGAGGCAGCCCAGATGATCTTCCTCAGCGACTTCCTCCGCGCCGAGGTCGTGGACAGCAACCAGCGCCGCATCGGACGCGTCGCTGACCTTGTCGTGCGCATGGCAGACCCCTTCCCGACGGTGGACGGCGTGGTCCTGCGCGGGCGCCACCCGCTGGCGCTGCCATGGGGCCAGGTTCGGACGTTCGAGGGCAAGGAGCTGGCCCTCAAGGTCACAGGCACCGAAGTTGCCACCACCCCCGCGGATGAGGATGGGATCTGGCTCGCGCGCGACATCCTCGACAAGCAGATCGTTGACACCGACGGCCACCGCGTGGTCAGGGTCAACGACCTCCAGCTTTCTGCGGTCAGGGGCACGCTGCTGCTGGTCGGGGTGGACATCGGAGGTCGTGGGCTGCTGCGCCGGCTCGGCCTCGAGGGCCTGGGCAAGTCCATGGCCCACGCCGCCCGCCGGGACTGGGCCCAGCAGCTCATCGCCTGGGACGCGGTCGACACCGTTGAGACCAACCTGCAGTCGGTCAAGCTGCGCATCAGCCACCAGAAGCTGGCGCGGATGCACCCCGCGGACATCGCTGAGGTCGCCGACCGCCTCTCCGCTCGCCAGCGCGACGCGATCTTCGCGAGCCTCGACGACGAGGTCGCCGCCGAGACCCTCCAGGAGATGGACGCCGAGGACCAGGTGGAGATCCTGGAGCGCCTGGACATCGAGCGCGCCGCGGACATCCTGGAGGAGATGGACCCTGACGAGGCCGCCGACCTCCTCGCCGACCTTCCCGAAGAGCGCGCGGAGGCGCTGCTGGAGAAGATGGCCGAGGGTGAGGCCGAGGAGGTCGAGGAGCTCCTCGCCTACCGCGAGGACACCGCCGGCGGCCTCATGACCACGGAGTACGTGACCGTCACCAGCGACCTGACCGCGGCGGAATCGATCGAGCGCATCCGCCGGCTCGAGCCCAACGCGGAGTCGATCTACTACATCTATGTGGTCGACCGGCACGAGAACCTGACCGGGGTGCTGTCTCTGCGCGACCTCATCGTGGCCCGCCCCGGCAAGACCGTGCTGGAGTTCATGAACCGCAGCGTGATCAGCGTTCGCCTCGACACCCCCGACCACGAGGTGGCGGAGGTGATCCGCAAGTACAACCTGCTGGCTGTGCCCGTGGTTGATGTCGACGGCCACCTCGAGGGGATCATCACCGTCGATGACGTCATGGAGACCCTCCTCACGGGTGGCGCCCGGCGCCGGTTCATGGGTCTCTTCGGATGAAAATGGGCGCTGCCGGGTGACCTGCGATGGCGACCAACCTTCCGCGCCTCCCGCGTCTCCCACGTCTCCGGCCTGACCGGAAAGGCGCCTTTGGCCTGCTGCGTCGCCGCCGCACGCAGGTCGTGCTCTTCCTGGGCATCCTCGGCCCTGGGCTGATCACCTCAACCGCGGACAACGACGCCGGCGGCATTTTCACATACGCCCAGGCGGGGGCGAAGTACGGGTACGACATGATCTGGCTGCTGGCGGTGACGACCATCGCGCTGGCGGTGGTGCAGGAGTTCAACGCCCGCCTCGGCGTGGTCACCGGCAAGGGTCTCGCCGACCTCATCCGGGAGAAGTTCGGGGCGCGCATAACGGTTTTCGCCATGCTCTTGCTTTTGATCGCCAACATCGCCACCGTGGTCGCGGAGTTTGCCGGCATCGCGCTTGCGGGCGAAGCCTTCAACATGTCGCGCTACGTCACCGTTCCGATCGCCGCACTGCTGGTCTGGTACCTGGTCCTGCGCGGCTCATACGCCGTGGTGGAAAAGGTCTTTTTGGCGCTCGGCCTCGTGTACTTCTCGTACATCATCTCCGGCTACCTGGTGCATGCGCCGTGGGGGGTTGTTTTGCAGCACTCGGTGGCGCCGCACATCCAGCTCAACAGCGAGTACCTGCTGCTCGCTGTGGCGATGGTGGGCACAACCATCACGCCCTGGATGCAGTTCTACCTGCAGTCCACGGTGGTGGACAAGGGTCTGCGCGAGGAGGAATTGCAGTACGCTCGCGCCGACGTCTTCATCGGCTCGCTGATCACCGACGTCATCGCCTTCTTCATCATCGTTGCCACCGCGGCGACCCTGCACGTCGCCGGGCATACCAACATCGTCGACGCAAAGGACGCGGCGCAGGGGCTGGCGCCACTGGCGGGTCAGTTCGCCAAGGGGCTGTTTGTGCTGGGCCTGGTGGGCGCGTCGCTGCTGGCGGCGTCGGTGCTGCCGCTGTCCACCGCCTACGCGGTCACGGAGGCCTTCGGCTGGGAGCGAGGGGTCGACCGCGGCCTGCGCGAGGCGCCCGCGTTCTTCGGCATCTACACCGGGCTGATCGTGATCGGGGCGGTGGCCATCCTGGTGCCGGGGCTGCCCCTGACCCTGGTCACCATCCTCAGCCAGGACGTGGACGGCCTGATCCTCCCGGTGATCCTGGTCTACATGCTCATCCTGATGAACGACCGCCGCCTTTTGGGCAGGTACGCCAACCGTAAATTCGCCAATATCTTCGGGGGCGGGACAATCGCCGCGATCATCCTGCTGACGGTGCTGTTGCTGCTCTCAGGCCTCCCCGGGTTTCCCTGGGTCCACCTGGGCAGATGATCTAGCCATAACCTCCAGCGCGGTCGGCGCCAGCAGGCCGGATGCCCGCGCGAACATCACCACCTGCTCGGTGCGCCACCAGCGAAAGCGGAACTCCCTGAGCGGGTAACCCGCGGTGCCGATGACTTTTAGCCCGCCGCTCATGGGCGAGATCTCCGCGATCTCGGCGAGGGGCCAGGAGCGGCGCACGCGGCCCAGGGCGCGATGCTCCAGGACACGATCGTCGACAAAGATGCCGCTTGCGCGTGAGCCGCTATAGATGACGTAAGCCGGCACCGCGAACCCCGCCACGAGGACCAGGTCGATCAGCGCCAGGACAGCCGTGGACGGCATGTTACGGAGAATCCCGAGTAGCAGCAGCACGGCGATGCCGGCAAAAATGCCGGGGACCACGTCCCCACCCGGCGCAACCTGGCGCAGCGACTTCACGGGACCATCGACGGTGGGATTGGGCGGTGGCATCAGGGCACCTCCTGCGCTGTCAGCTGGTACTGCGACATGCGGTCATGCAGTGCCTCCCGGGTCAGGCTCTCCAACCCCGCGAGTCCTGGCTTCTCAACCGCGAACGATGCGCACACCATTCCCCAGCGCAGCGCCTCGACCAGCTCCGTGGCGCGCAGGCCGGGGTGGTCATGACCACGCAGCCACCGGCCGTCCGTCTCTGCGCCGGCGCGCTGTGCCAACCGCCCCAGAAAGCCTCCCGCGAGGGCGTCGCCCGCCCCCGTGGGGTCGACGGCGGCGACGGGGTAGGCGGGCAGCTCGTATATCGCCGCCGGCGTCCAGAGTTCCGCGCCATCCGGGCCGCGCTTGACCACGACACAGTCGAGCCCGAAACGCGACATCACCAACGACGCCGGGGCGCTGACCTCGCCCCCCGCGAGGAGTACCAGCTCGGTCTCGGTCGCCAGCAGGATCCGCGCCGCCGAGAGCACGCGGCCCACCAGTTCGCGCTGCTGGCGGATGAAGATATCCATGGTGTCGCAGGCGACCAGGCAACCGTGCGGTGCCGCCTGCGCGACCTCCAGCTGGGCCAGCGGGTCGCAGCTGCCGAGGCAGATCACCCCGGGCCACGTCGCCGCGCCGTCAACCCGCGGGTGGTAACCATCGGACGCGCCCGTAAAGCGGCCCACCGTCTCGGCGTCGCCGCTCGCGAGCTGTCGCCGTGCGTGCCACTGGTAGGTGGGCTGATCCACCACGCTCATGGCCTCCAGGTCCGCGAAATGGAGCGCCGCGCGGGCGTCCTCCTCGCCGTCCTGCCCCACCGGCGCCAGCACCTTGACCGGCCCGAAGTGCCGCGCCGCCAGTGCGAAATAGCTGGCCGAGCCCCCCAGCGCCCCGTCCAGGGTCACCGCAGGCGCCTCGACGTAATCCCGCGTGATGGTTCCCACGACCAGCGTCCCCTCTGCCACGACGTGAATCATGGTCGAATTCCCCTCTCCGATACAATTCGCGCCCATGTCCGGGCCCCTGAAATACGGCGTCGGCCTGCTCGGTCTCGGCACCGTCGGCTCACAGGTGGCCGAGCGCCTGGAGCGCGGCAGTGAGCTGGTGAAGCGCCGGACCGGGGTTGAGCTTGAACTCCGCCATGTGCTGGTGCAGGACGGCGGCAAGACGCGACCCTACTCTCCTGACGCTCCCCTGACCACGGATTACGCCGACGTCCTGGATGACCCGGAGGTGCGAATAGTGGTCGAGGTGATCGGCGGTGAGGTCCCGGCCCACGACTACCTCCGCCGCGCCGTGCTCGCCGGCAAGCACGTCATAACCGCCAACAAGGAGGTCATGGCCAAGCACGGCCCGGACCTGCTCGAGCTCGCCCTGGAGAAGGGCGTCGACATCTACTTCGAAGCGGCCGTTGGCGGCGGTATTCCACTGATCTCGACCTTCAAGATCGACCTTTTGGCCAACGAGATCAACCGCATCGAGGCCATCATCAACGGCACCACCAACTACATCCTCGACGGCATGTCGCAGGGCAAGACCTACCAGCAGGCGCTGGACGAGGCGCGGGAGCTGGGCTACGCGGAGGCCGACCCCAGCAGCGACGTTGAGGGCTTCGACTCCGTTTTCAAGCTCACCATCATGGCCTCTATCGCGTTCAGCAGCCGCTTCCACCCGGGCCAGGTGTACCGCGAGGGGATTTGCGACCTGGACCCCCGCGACTTCGGCTTCGCGCACGACATGGGTTACGCCATCAAACTGGTGGCGGAGGGTCGCAAGCGCGAAGGCCAGGTCGAACTGCGCGTGCACCCGACGCTGATTCCACATGCGCACTTGCTCAGCCAGGTGGGCGGCAGCAACAACGCCGTGGTCATCGACGGCGACCTGGTTGGGTCGGTGCTGCTCTACGGGCAGGGCGCGGGCGGCCTGCCGACGGCGAGCGCGGTGGTGGGCGACCTCATCGACCTCGTGCACTCCATGAAGAAGGGCGTCAACAACCGTATCCCGATGTGGTTCGACCGCAATTACGAAGTTCGCCCGTTCGAGGACGTGGTCAGCCGCGCCTATTTCCGGATGGAGGTCGAGGACCGCCCCGGGGTACTGGCCGACATCACGCGCGTGCTGGCGGAACACGGGATCTCCATCGACTCCATCGTGCAGAAGTCCGCCGACGCCGAAAGCGAGACCGCGGAGCTGGTGGTCCTGTCCCACCCCGCCCCTGAGCGCGTCCTGCAGGGAGCTCGCCGGGACTTCGAGGCCCTCACCTGCGTGCGCCGCGTCAACGCGTTCTTGCGCGTCCAGTGACACCGAGGCCGGAGACCGTCGCCGACAAGAGGCGCGTGGGCGTCATCGCCCGTTTCGCGGACTCCCTGCCCCTGACGGACGCCACCCCGCGCATCACCATGGGGGAGGGCGGGACGCCGCTGATCCCCTCGGTCAACATCGGCCGACAGCTGGGAATCCGGGACCTGCACTTCAAGTTCGAGGGCCTCAACCCGACCGGCTCGTTCAAGGATCGCGGGATGGTGGTGGCCGTGGCGCGAGCCATTGAGGCCGGGGCCAGCACCCTGATGTGCGCGTCCACCGGGAACACGTCGGCGAGTGCGGCGGCCTATGCCGGGCGGTTTGGGCTGCGCTGCATCGTGGTCATCCCGGAGGGCAAGATCGCGCCCTCCAAGCTGGTCCAGGCCCAGGTCTACGGCGCCCGTGTGGTGGCCGTCGAGGGCAATTTCGACAACGCCCTGGACGCGGTCAGGGAGCTCGGGCACCACGACGGTGTGGCGGTTGTGAACTCCATAAACCCATACCGCATCGAGGGCCAGAAGACCGCCGCCTTTGAGGTGGTGGAGGACCTCGGGGATGCCCCTGACTTCCTTTTCATCCCGGTGGGCAACGCCGGCAACATCACCGCGTACTGGAAAGGCTTCAATGAGTACAACGCCGCCGGTCGCTGCACTCAGCTGCCGCGCATGATCGGGGCCCAGGCGGAGGGCGCGGCGCCCATCGTTCGCGGCCAGCTGGTGGCGCGCCCGAAGACGGTTGCCTCGGCGATCCGCATCGGCAACCCCGCGTCCTGGGAGCAGGCCACCGAGGCGCGCGATGCCAGCGCCGGCGCCATCGAGTCCGTCACCGACGGCGAGATCCTGGCGGCGCAGCGCCTGCTGGCCTCAACGGAAGGGATCTTCGCGGAGCCCGCCAGCGCGGCCAGCGTGGCGCTCCTGGCGAAGATGGCTCACGCCCGCCGGGTGCCGGCGGACAGCCGTGTGGTCTGTGTACTGACCGGCAACGGACTCAAGGACCCGGCCGCCGCCGAGGAACACCTCCTGGCCCCGCTGCTGCTCCCCGCCGACGCGCGGGCGATCGCGAAGGCTCTCAAGCTGTAACCTCACCCCGTGCCTCTCTCGGAGTACAACCCCAACCGGCGGCCGGGCGTCCGTGTCGAGGTCCCCGCCAGCTCAGCCAACCTGGGGCCCGGTTTCGACGTGCTGGCGCTCACCCTGGACCTGACCAACACATATGACGCCTGGGAGACCTCCCATGGCGGCGTCGTCGTGGAGGTCACCGGCGAGGGCGCGGGGGTGCTCCCCGAGGATGAATCCAACCTTTTCGCGATGACCCTGAACACCTTCTTCACGATGGCCGGCTACGAGCCCGCCGGATTGCTGATCCGGCTCCAGAACCGCATCCCCCTGGCGCGCGGGCTCGGCAGCAGCGCCTCGGTGATCGTGGGCGCGTTGCTCGCGGCCAGGTTCATGAGCGGCTACGCCATGGACGACGACCGCCTGCTCGACATGGCCGCAAGCCTGGAGGGCCACGGCGACAATGTCGCCGCCGCCTACCGTGGCGGCTGCGTTCTGTCCATTCCCGAGGACGGCGGCCGCCACACCGTGCGCAAGGTGATCTGGCCGCAGCGCCTGGGCTGTGCCCTCTTCGTGCCTGAACTGCTGGTGACCACCCAGTCCGCGCGCGAGGTTCTGCCGGAGGAATATCGCCCCGCTGACGTCGTCCACAACCTCTCCCGGCTGGCCCTCTTCATCAGCGCCGTTCAAGAGCAGCGGGTGGAGGACCTCAGGCTGGCGATGGAAGATCGTCTCCACCAGCCGTGGCGGGCGGAGCTGGTGCCCGGCCTGGAAACGATCATCGCCGCCGCGCTGACCGCCGGGGCCGCCGGCGCCTGCCTCAGCGGCGCCGGCCCCACGGTGCTGGCCCTGTATGACCGTGATGCCACGGGCGGCAAGAGTCGAGGCGACTCGATTGCCGGGGCGATGAAGAAGGCGGCGGCAAACTTCGGTGTGGAGGGGCGGACCATGGCCGTCGGATCCCGCCTGCGCGGAGCGGAATTCAGGGCGCTGCCGACCGATCCCGACGGCACCCCGCTGACACTTTGACCAACGGCAGGCTGCTGGTCCAGAAGTACGGCGGCTCCTCGGTCTCATCCCCGGCTCGGATCCGCCGTATCGCCAGCCGCATCGCCGCCCAGGCCCGGGAAGGTGCCGGCGTGGTGGCGGTGGTCTCCGCCATGGGTGATACCACCGACCGTCTCGAAGGTCTTGCCGCGCGCATCAGCCGCGAGCCCCAGGAGCGGGAGATGGACAATCTGCTGGCCACCGGCGAGGCCATAACCGCGCCATTGCTGGCGATGGCGCTGCAGGCACAGGGCGTCCCCGCGCTGTCCCTGTCGGGCGCCCAGGCGGGTATCCGGACCACCCGCGCGCACACCCGCGCGCGCATCCAGGAGATTGTCCCCATCCGCATCCAGGAGGAGCTGCGCGCGGGGCGCGTGGTGGTCGTCGCGGGCTTCCAGGGGGTGGACGAGAAACTTGATGTCACCACGCTTGGACGCGGGGGGTCGGACACCACCGCGGTGGCCCTGGCAGCGGCGCTCAGGTCGGAGGAATGCGAGATCAACACCGACGTTGACGGCATCCTGACCGCCGACCCTCGCGTGGTGCCCCAGGCCCGACGCCTGGAGTCCATCAGCTTTGACGAGATGATCGAGCTGGCCTCGCTGGGAGCAAAGGTGATGCACCCCCGGGCCGTGGAGATCGGTCAGCTCTACGACATGCCCATCCGCGTCCGCAGCACCTTCGGCAAAGGGCCGGGTACGCTCATCACCAGGAGGGCCGAGTTGGAACAGAGCAAGCGGGTCCGCGGAGTGGCGGCTGAGGACGACGTGGCCAAGCTGACCATCGTCGGCGTGCCGGACCGCCCCGGCGTCGCGGCGGCGATCTTCGGACCACTGGCGGAGCGCGGCATCAGCGTTGACGTGATCATCCAGAACGTCTCCGTGCACGGCGTCACGGACATCTCCTTCACCGTCTCCTCTGGCGACCTCAAGGCCACGGAGAAGCTCGTCAAGCAGATCAGCAAGGAGGTCGGGGCCGAGGGCGCGATGACCGACGCCGGCGTGGCCAAGGTCTCAATCGTGGGCACGGGCATGCTGGGACAGCCGGGTATCGCCGCGCGCATGTTCCAGGCCCTCGCCGCGGCCAAGATCAACATCGAGATGATCTCCACCAGCGAGATCCGTATTACCTGCATCGTGGCCCGCGAAAAGGCCCGTGACGCAGTCCGCGCTCTGCACCGGGCGTACGAGCTGGACCAGGACTAGCGATGCCGCGCGCCGGTGAGATCCAGGACGCACAGCGCGCCACGTGGGCGGGGCTGTCTGGCGGTTGGGAGAAGTGGGACCGGGTGATCATGGATCAGTTGCGCCCGGTCGGCGCAGCCATGATCCAGAGCCTCGATATCGCTCAGAATCAACAGCACCTCGACATCGCCGCGGGTACCGGCGAGCCGGGTCTGACTATCGCCCGACTCTCACCTAAAGGCCGCGTCGTGCTGACCGATCTGGTGCCGGAGATGTTGGACGTCGCCGGGCGACGAGCTGCGGCTCAGGGGGTCACGAATATCGAAACGAAGGTGTGCAGCGCGGATAATCTGCCCTTCGGTGACGGCACTTTCGACAGCGTGTCCGTGCGTTTCGGGTACATGTTCTTCCCTGACGCGCCCAAAGCGACGGCGGAGTTCGCCCGCGTGCTCAAGCCGCGCGGGCACATCTGCTCGTCCGTGTGGGTCAAGCCGGAGGAAAACCCCTGGACGACGATCCTGACCGGGGCAATCGCGACTGAGGTAGTGGTAACGCCGCCCGACGCGGACACACCCAATATGTTCCGATGCGCAGCCCCGGGCTATGTCAGCACCCTGTACCAGGCCGCGGGGCTGCGCGACGTTGTCGAGTGGGATGTGAGCGTCGAATTGGTGACGTCGTCGCCGGAGGAGTACTGGGAGATGATGAGCGAGCACGTCTCGCTCGCTGTCGGGGCGCTGCAGCAGGTCGACAATGCGGCGCGCGAGCGGATCCGGGCGAGGGTCATTGAAAACGTGAGCGCATATGACCAGGACGGCGTGGTCCGCGTTTCGGGATTGGCGCGCTGCATTGTAGGAACGAAATAGGACAGGGCGACGCCCCGCCGACTTCCGCGCCGGGTGGTCGACCCAGCGATGCCGGTGCTTATGCAGCCTGAGGTGGGGATGCGGGTGCGCCTGCGCAAGGCGCATCCCTGTGGCTCCGATGCATTCACAGTCATCGCCCTCGGCGCTGACATCCGCCTGACGTGTAACGGCTGCGGTAGCAAGATTTTCATTGATCGAGCGCGCTTCGACGCACGCGTTCGGGTCGTCCTCGGCGGGCACGCAGAGGGCGGCCGATAAGCTAGCTGGCCGTGGGACTGAGCATTGGTATCGTCGGCCTGCCCAACGTGGGTAAGTCAACGCTCTTCAACGCCCTCACCCGGGCCGGCGCCCTAGTCGCGAACTACCCCTTTGCCACGATCGAGCCCAATACCGGCCTGGTCGAGGTGCCCGACGAGCGGCTGCGGGCCCTTGCCGCGCTCTTCAAGCCGCCCAGCGTGGTCCCGGCGATGGTGACCTTCGTGGACATCGCCGGCCTGGTCAAGGGCGCATCCGAGGGGGAGGGTTTGGGGAATCGCTTCCTCGCCAACATCCGCGAGACCGATGCCATCGGGATGGTGGTACGTTGCTTCGAGGACCCCGACGTGACCCACGTCAACGGCCGGGTGGACCCGCGGGCCGATATCGCCACCGTGGACTACGAGCTGATGATCGCCGACCTCGATACCGTTCGCCGGCGCATGGAGCGAACGACCAAGCTGGCCCGTACCAACAAGGATTCCGCGGCCGAACTGGAGGTGCTCAAGAAGCTCGAGACCGGACTCGACGGCGCCACGCCGGCGCGCCGGATGGAACTCAGTGACGAGGACAAGCACTCCGTCCGCGAGCTCAGCCTGCTCTCACTGAAGCCGGTGATCTACATCGCCAACGTCTCCGAGGAGGACGCCGCGCTCGCCGCGGGGGGAGTCCTGGACGAGGTCGCCGCGGTGGCCGCGGAAGAGGGGTCACGCTGGCTGACGATCTCCGCCAAAATCGAATCCGACCTCCAGGAGCTCGAGCCCTCGGAGCGCGCCGAGTTCCTTGAGTCGCTTGGGCTGAAGGAGTCCGGCCTTGGGCGGCTGGCCCACACGGCCTATGACACCCTGGGGCTGATGACTTTCCTGACCGCCGGGGAGAAGGAGGTTCGGGCCTGGACCATCCGCCGCGGCACCAAGGCCCCCCAGGCGGCCGGCGCCATCCACGGGGATTTCGAGCGCGGGTTCATCAAAGCCGAGGTGATCAACTGGAAGGACCTGGTGGAGGCGGGCAACTGGGCCCCCGCGCGGGCCGTCGGCAAAGTCAGGATCGAGGGCCGGGATTATGTCTTCCAGGATGGCGACACCGTGGTCTTCCGCTTCAACGTCTGAGGGCGCGGTGGGGACGGCAAAAGGGTGTCTTGTCGACGCCAAAAATATGAATAATTCATATGAAACAGCAGTCAGCATCAGTGTCCTTTCCCGGTGGTAACTGAATGATGCGACCCAGCTGGCGGCTGGTCGTCGACGGGCCGGCAGACGGCGCAGCCAACATGGCCCGCGACGGCGCCCTCCTCGACGAGTTGGTTGCGGGGGAGCGGCCGGCCACCCTGCGCTTCTACGCGTGGAGCCCGGCATGCATCTCGCTGGGGCTGGGCCAGCGCGACGACATCCTCGACATGGATTCAGTGCGCGCCGCCGGCCTGGAGGTCGTCCGTCGTCCTACCGGAGGGCAGGCCCTGTTGCACGACGACGAGCTCACCTACTCCGTGGTCGCATCGCAACAGGACCCCGTCGTCGGAGGCACCCTCATGCAGAGCTACCACGCCATTTCGGAGGCCCTGCTGGCGGGCCTCGCCGAAATGGGCATCGACGGCGTGGGTGCGGCATGCGAGCCGCGTCCGGCGAGCGGCCTGACGCCCGTGTGCTTCGCCTCCGCCTCGGCCGAGGAGGTCCTCGTCGACGGCCGCAAGCTGCTGGCCAGCGCCCAGTGGAGGAGCCGGGGCGCGTTCCTGCAGCACGGCAGCCTGCTGCTGACAGACCGCCAAACGGAACTGCCGCGCTATATGCGCGACGCCGCAGCGCGCGAGATCGAACCAATGTCGGTCAGCCTGACCAAACTGGTCGGCCCTCCGCCCCCCAGGGAGGAGTTGATCCGCATGCTCTCTGGCGGCTTCGAGCGGGTCCTTGGCGTGGACCTGCAGAACGAGGGCTGAACCAGGGCCGAACCAGGGTCGGGCCGAGCGGCCCGAGTGGCTCTGAGCCCGGAGTGGCCGCCCGTTGTGGCGGCCGGCGGCACAACCCGCCACATGTTGTGGTTTCACCTTGACATGACCCACATATCGCGGTACGATCCCCGTTGGGGCACAAGATGTGGGTGGGCAACTTCCCCGTCGCGTGGCCTTCATCGCCAGGCAACAGGTGTCCGGGTCCCAGCAGTGGTCTTGCAGACGTCCCGAACCGATCCCCCCAGCGGCCGCCTGTTGCCTGAATAACCCCCCGCCACCATGGTGCGGCGGCCGGCCCTCTCCGTCAGCTCAAAGCTAGAGTTAGGCATGCCCCGCCAGCAGGTCCGTGTCCAGCAGCGCAAGGTCAAGCCCAAGGCCGCCCAGTTCGACCCCCCCCAGCCGCCCGCCGGCCGTGGTGCCCTCCAGGCTCGGATGCTCGAGGGCCACAACCCAAAGACGGTGATCAGGCTCTCGACCTATCTCGGCATCTACCAGGTGGTGCTGCTGCTGCTGGCCATCCTGCTGGGTGTGCTCCTCAATCCCTGGCCGCTCAAGGTCGAGGACGCGCTCCTCTTCCTCCTCGGGATCATCATCCCCGGGACGCTGATCTGGCCGGCGCTGGTGCTGGCCCTGCGCGACCGCAATGCCCAGGTCGAGATGGTGCAGGGGCAGATGGTCGGTGCTTCCCCCGTCTCCATGACGTACGGCCTTGGAATGCTCTACATCAAGACCCGGCAGGGGCAGCGCCAGCTGAACATCGAGCGGCGGCTGCTCAAGCAGATCCCCCAGAACCAGGTCCAGGTCGTCGCCCGGGTCACGCCCAACCTGCACCACGTGGCGGGTGTGCAGGTCCTCGGGCCCCGGATGGGCGCGGGCGTGCCCAGCGAGATCCCCGAGCAGTACCGCATGGCGGAGCGGTTCCCGGTCTACGCCATCGGAGGTGCCTACGGCGCGGTCTTCGGCATCGGACTTCTCCTGCTGCTGGCTCCGCTCTACGGCTCCCTGCTGGGTCTGCACATAGTGCTCGTCCCTCTGGGTATGGCGGCCGCGGCGTTCGCCGCCCGCTACCTGACGACCTTCTATCAGAAGCGGCTGGAGAAGAACCTCCAGCCGTAAGCACCGCGCGAACTGACTCATCAGTCATGTTCTATGATGCATGTCCGGCGTCGCGCTTCCGTGCCTGATACACCACTTCGACGACCCGCGAGCCGGTGAGGAGAGATTGATCCAGCCCATTCCCGCGCGCACCCAGCGCGACCCACGCGCCGACGAGCACGACTCCTGCGCGCTGATCGCCAACGTCCGCAAGAAGGGCGGCGCCTCCCACGGGAACGTCAAACGCACCATCGAGGCGTTGATGATGATGTCCCACCGCTCCGGCATCGTCGAGGGCGAGGGCGACGGGTGTGGCGTCCTGGTGGACATCCCGAGGCGGGTGTGGGCGGAGCGGCTGGTCAAGGTTGGGCTCTTCGAGGCCGTCACCACCCACCCTCGCTTCTTCGTCGGGCACTTCATGGTCCCGCGCAACCTCGGCGAGGATGGCGGCCGCCTCCGCGACCGCTTTGAGGACATCTTTCGGCGTTCCGGGGTCGAGATCCTCTGGAGCGGCTCGGGCGACGTCCAGCCACTCAGCCTTGGACCCTCGGCGCGGGAGGAGGAGCCGGACTTCTGGCAGCTGGCGGGGTTCCTCAGCCAGGGCGACACCAGCGATATCAATACCCGGCTCTTCCAGCTGCAGCTGGCGATCGAGCGGGACACGCCGATCCATGTCGCCTCGCTCAGTGCGGACTCTTGCGTCTACAAGATCCGCGGCAGCGCCGAGGCGCTGACCCGCTACTACCCCGAACTGCGCCGCCCCGACTTCACCTCCGCCATCACCATCGGCCACAACCGCTATTCGACCAACACCGCCTCGGCCTTCGAGCGTGTCCAGCCGTTCTCGATGCTGGCCCATAACGGCGAGATCAACACCATCGCCCGCCTCCGCGAAGAGGCCCTGGGCATCGGCACGCAGCTGGTGACCAACGGCTCCGACAGCCAGGACCTCAACCGCACCATCGAGACCATGGTCCACGGTTACGGCATGAGCCTGATGGAGGCCGTGGAGATCCTCTTTCCGCCTATCGTCAGCGAGATCAAGTTGCTCGCGCCGGCAGTGCAGGACCTCTACATGTTCTTCCGCCAGCTCTGGGGACCGTTCTCGCAGGGCCCCGCGGCGATCGTCACCCGAAGCGGTGATGAGTGCATCTTCGGGGTCGACGCCATGGGCCTGCGCCCGCTCTGGTACGGCGAGACCGAGAAGGAGTTCTTCTTCTCGTCGGAGAAGGGAGTCATTCCGATCGATGTCATGATCACCGACCCCACGCCCCTGGCCCCCGGCGAGCGCGTGGCGGTGCAGGTGGAGCGCGGGCACCGCGTGCGCGTCCTGCGCCACCCCGAAATCCAGAAGCGCGTCAACGACCTGGCCCGCCATCGCTGGCCCGGGATCCGCGGCTACAGGCAGCACCTGGATGGGCCAGTGGCGACGCGCGCCAGCGAGGCCGACACCCGCCACTACCGCGATTACCTGGCCGAGGACCCGTCATCGCACCCCGCCCACGAGCGGCTACTGGCGGCCTTCGGCTGGGACCGAGAGGACGTCGACGCGGTGGAGCGGCTGGCCGGCACCGGCAACGAGAAGATCGGCTCCCTGGGTTGGGACGGGCCCCTGGCATGCCTCAACGACCAGCGCCAGAACCTCGCCGACTACTTCAAGGAGACCGTCGCCGTCGTGACCAACCCGGCTATCGACCGCGAGCGCGAGATCGAACACTTCAGCCTGCGCATG
Organism: Candidatus Dormibacteria bacterium; assembly: GCA_046262515.1. GTDB lineage: Bacteria > Chloroflexota > Dormibacteria > DASZGP01 > DASZGP01 > JAXDLW01. Next base: position 16,007 of record JBHEMP010000092.1, read on the forward strand.
GTCCTCGGCCGGCGGCCCCAGATGCGTACCGGCAAGCAGGTTCGACCGCACAAGCGCATGGAGCTGACCCATCCCATCCTCCTCGGCGGCCATCTCAAGGAAGAGGTGATCCCACTCGAGGTCTATCGCCGCATGGCCGAAAACCTCGGCACCTACGTCCTTGAGGACCTGCTCGCGGAGTTCGCCGGCGACCCCGGCGCGGTCACCGTCGTCGGCGCCACCTTCCAGCCCCAGGAAGGCCTCCGCAGGGCCCTGCAGCGCGTCGCGCAGGAGGCCGTGGCCGCGGCCCGCGCGGGCGCGCATCTCATCCTCATCGATGACGGCGGTGCCTTCCGGGGCGGCCTGTGCGCCATCGACCCCCACCTCGCCCTCAGCTGGATCGACCTCGCGCTCAACCGTGAGTACGACGAGCACGGGGAGTCATTCCGCCGGCGCGTCGCGCTGGTTCTGCGATCAGGCGCCCTGCGCAACCTGCATGACCTGGCCATGGCGGTGGCAGTGGGTGCGGATGCCGTCAACCCCTACCTGCTCCTCGATGGCGCCCTTCACGCAGAGAACTGGAAGGCGCTTGAGAACACCGTCATCGCCCTGCGCAAGGGCTTTGAGAAGGTCATCTCCACCATGGGGATCCACGAACTGCGCGGGTACGGGCGGTTCCAGTCCTCGATAGGGCTCGAGCCCGAACTCGCGGGCTACATGAAGATGCGCAACTTTTACGGCACCGAGGGCAGGGGTCTCTCCCTCGCCGCGCTGGAGCGGGACGCGACCGAGCGCTTCAACATCGCCACCGCCGCGCCCCAGGCGGCCCTTGCCAAAACCTTCCACTTCAACCCGTTCGTGTACAAGCTCGCGCAGCGCGTGGCCGAGTCGGGCGACGGATATGACGACTTCGCAATGCGCGTCAAGGCCCAGGAGGAGCAGCACCCGGTCTCCCTTCGCCACGTCCTCGACTTCCACACCCAGCCCAACGCCGAGGGCACTCGGCTCTTCGGTCTCGAGGTCGACTGCTCCGTCGGCGACCACTCCCTGCCCACCCTCATCAGCTCCATGTCCTTCGGGTCCCAGGGGGAGACCGCCTACCGCGCGTACGCCGAGGCCGCGATGCGCCTGAACATGATCTGCATCAACGGCGAAGGCGGCGAGCTGCCGGACCTGATCGGCAAGTACCCGAAGTGGCGCGGCCAGCAGATCGCCTCCGGGCGCTTCGGTGTGACATCGGAGCTGCTCAACTCCTCCTACCTGCTTGAGATCAAGATCGGGCAGGGAGCCAAGCCCGGCGAGGGCGGACACCTCCCTGGCTCCAAGGTGACCGACCGGGTCGCGCTGGCCCGTAACGCGGCGGTGGGCATCGACCTCATCTCGCCCTCCAACAACCACGACCTGTATTCGATCGAGGACCTGGCGCAGCTCATCGAGGAACTCAAGACCGGCAACCCGCACGCCCGCGTCGCGGTCAAGCTGCCGTGCGTCCCGGGCATCGGCACCATCGCGGTGGGTGTGGCCAAGGCGGGCGCGGACATTGTCGAGGTCTCCGGCTTTGACGGCGGCACCGGCGCCGCCCGGGCCCACGCCCTGCGCCATGTCGGGCTGCCTGTCGAGATCGGGGTCCGCGAGGCGCACCTGGCCCTGCAGTCGAGCGGGCTCCGCGACAAGGTCGAGCTCTGGGCCGACGGCGGGGTCAAGGGGGGCGCCGACGTCATGAAGCTCGTCCTGCTGGGCGCCAACCGGGCGGGTTTCGGGACGATGTCCATGGTGGCCATCGGTTGCACCATCTGCCGCGGCTGTCAGCTCGACACCTGCCACGTCGGCATCGCCACCCAGGTCACCACCCAGGAGGAGGCCGACCACAAGGGTATGAAGCGTTTCGTTCCCCGCGATTTCGACCATGCGGTGCACAACCTTGTCAACTACTTCAGCGCGGTCGGCGAGGAGATCCGCGGCATCACCGCGGCCCTCGGTGCGATGCGCACCCAGGACCTTGTGGGCCGCTGCGACCTCCTCTACCAGTCCCGTATGCAGGACCGCCTCGACCTGCGCGACATGATCACGGTGACCTCGCAGGACTACGCGGTCGAGGCCTACCGCGCCCCGATGGGCCCGATGCGGCGGCCGCTCAACCACCTCACCCGGGTCATCACCTCCATGGCCATGGACCAGTTCGACCGCGGCCAGACGGCGGTGATGTATGAGGACGACAAGGTCACCTCGATGGACCGCGCGCTGGGCACCCACCTCAGCGGTGAAATGACCAGGCGTCGCACCGCCCAGACCCTCAACGGGGTGGTCTCTGAGCTGAACTTCCACGAGGGCACGATCCCCGGCAATGGACTGGCCGCCTTCAACGTCAAGGGCGTCAGCATCCTCGTCGAGGGCGGCGCGCAGGACGGCGTCGGCAAGAGCTCGCTCGGAGGCCGGGTGGCAATCCTCAAGGGCATGAACTGGCAGGGGGGTCGGGTCGACGGCTCGGTTGGCAAATCACTGCTGTACGGGGCGCAGGGCGGGACCTTCTACATCCAGGGCGATGCCGACTCAAGGGCATGCATCCGCCTCAGCGGCGCCGACGTGGTTTTGGGCGGGCGGCTGCGCGGGCACGTAGACGATGACAGCGGCAACATGGCGGGAAAGGCCAACCTCAAGGGTTTTGCCTTCGAGTACATGACTCTCGGACGGGCGGTGGTCCTGGGGGACCCTGGACCCTGGATGTGTTCGGGAATGACCGGCGGCGTCGTCTACATCTGGCTCCAGCCGGAGCTCGGCATGGACATCGCGGCGCTGGAGCGGCGTCGCGCCAAGGGCGCCATGATCGAGATCGTTGATCGCCTCGATGACGTGGACGAGGCCAACCTCGCCGAACTCCTCGGGGGGTACGCCGACGCGCTGTCTGACGGCAACCAGCACGACGAGGCCCAGGAGGTGCGGGCGCTTGCGGTGGCGCCCCACGGCCAGTTCGCGAAGGTTATGGCGCGCAACCAGCAGGTTGACCCGGCGGTCTCAACCGAGTAGCGCCGGGCCGCTGCCCGGCGAAATTACGCCCCCACCCGCACCGGGCGCGTCGCCACACACGGCCCAGGGCCACGGATTCGGTAAAGTTAGCGCGCGATGCGGCAGAACTCCCCCCTGCGCTACCTCTTCCCCGCGGCATTTGCGGCGCTCGCGGTGATGGGGCTGATCGTCGCCCAGATCTACGGCGCGCACTGGCTCGGCACGGGCGGGTCCGAGGCCAGCCTTCAGCCGGCGGTGCTCCCATCCGTCGCCCCGCGGCCGTCGCCCACGGCACCACCGTCGGCGGCACCGACCTCCGCCCCCGTAGCCGTCGCCGGGACCCCTGCCCCGGCCGCGAGCGAGGCTCCGGCACCGGCGGCCAGCGCGGCTCCTGCCCCCGCCGGCAGTGCCGCCCCTGAGCCCTCGCCGACCAACCTTCCCAGCGGTGCCCCCAGCGCCGGCGCCGTGCCCGCCGCGGGAACCGGCAACGCCAGCGCTCCCCCGTCCACGGGTGGCGCGCCGAGCCCCGCACCGGTGGCGCAGTCCTCCCCGGAGGCCGCGGCGGCGATCGTTTCGCCGCTCCCTTACAACCTCGCGGTGGAGAACCCCGGTGAAGACTTCCCCTTCGTACCGATCCTCTGGCTCTCCCTACTGATCGGCCTGGGATTCTGCGCCGTCTGGTTCCTGTACTGGAGGCGAGGCGCCCCCGTCGTCGCGGCCGTCGCCACCCCCGCCGCTCCCGTGCGTCCCACGCCGGCCGCCCGCCCCGCCGCCCCTGCACGCCCCGCAGCCGCGGGTGGTGCCGCCGCGGCAGGTGGCGCCGCAGCTGCAGTCGCCTCGACTCCCGCGGCCGCGTCGACGCCCGCCCCCGCCCCGCCAGCCCCGGCCGCCGCGGCCCCGAGTGCGCCAGCCCCGGTGCCGCCATCCCCCGCACCCGCTGCCGAATCGACGAAGCCCGCGGAAGCCTCGGGACCGGCACCGAAACCCACCGTGGAGCCAACCCCCGCTCCCGCTGCTGAATCGACGAAGCCCGCGGAAGCCTCGGCACCGGAAGCGAAACCCACCGAGGAGCCAAAGTCTGCGGAGTCAACGACCCCCGAGCCCAGTACCGCGCCGGCGGTGGCGGCCGCGGAGGCGAGCCCAGCCCCTGCTTCCTCGGAGCCACCCAAACCTGCCGAGGCCGCGGCGCCCGCCCCGGAGGCGGTGGTCGCCGGGACCGCGGTCACGGAAGAGCCCCGCGACGGGAGCCCATCGGGCGAGGCCGCCCTGCGCCAGGATGTCCCCCCCGAAACCGCCGCGCCGTCTGATGCGCCGTCAACCCCGGAGGCGCCCGCCCAGCGTCGTCAGAGTCCGCACGACAAAGCGCTGGAAGGCCTCTTCAATAAGTCTGTGGCGGCGGCCTCCAGCCCGTCGGCCGCAACACCGGCGCCCGCGGCTTCCCTCTCGGATGACCCCAGCGCCGCCGAACCGCCGCCCGCGGCCACGCCCTCCGCCGCCCCTGACAGGCCTGCGTCCGCGTCATCGGCGCCCACTCCGCCCGCCGCCGGCGAGACGCCCGCGCCGGTCGCCCCGGCGACGCCTGCCCCCTCGGCGCCCACGCCGCCTGTCGCCCCCGAACCGCCAACGCCCGCGCCCGAGGCGCCCAAGCCCCCGGCTCCTGAGGCCCCGACTCCCGGGCCTTCGGCGTCGACTCCGGTGCCCTCGGCCCCCACTCCAGCCGGCCCAGCGACGCCTACCTCCGCGCCGGCCACCTCCGAGGCACCCGTGCCCGCCAAGCCCACCCCGGACCATGCCCCCGAGCCCTCCGCGGCCGAACCCGCGTCCCCGGCGCCCACCCCGCCCGTCGCCCCCTCTGAGCCCGCGCCTTCCAAGCCGGAGAGGCCGACGCCCGCGGCGCCCCCGCCACCTGTCGCCCCTGGGCCGCCTATGCCGCCCGCCGCCGCCCCGGCCATGCCAGAGACCCCCGCGACCGCCACCACGGCTCCTGCGGCGGGGG
>JBHEMP010000093.1:0-5976 GCA_046262515.1 Candidatus Dormibacteria bacterium
GTGGCGATCGTCGCCCAGGCGACCTCGGTCGATCCGTACAGGTTGTAGAGGCTGTCGCCGAACTCATCCATCCACCTGGTGGCCAGTTCCCCGGGGAGGGCGGAGCCGCTCGCGGCAACCACCCGCAGACTGGACGTGTCGTACTTGCGGCGGGTGCGCGATGGAAGCTCCATGATGCGCTGCATCATCACCGGTACGACCGCGAGGACCGTGGCCTGGCTCTGTTCGACGGCGGCAAGGGTCTGCTCGGGGTCGAACTTGCGCTGCAGGATGTAGGTGGAGGACAGGAGCACCCCCATCGAGAAGTGCGCAAAGCCCCAGCTGTGGAAGAGCGGCGCGGCTATCAGCGTCCTGTCGCGGGCGCGAAGGGGTATCGCCGACAGCAGGGCGACGGCGGGGTCAAGGCTCCTGGGTTGCGACCGGGAAGCTCCCTTCGGTGTGCCCGTGGTGCCCGAGGTCAGGATGACCACCCGGCCCGGTTCGCCCGGCGGCGATGGGGCCGATGGATCGCCGTCCTCGACCAGGGAGTCCAGCGTCGGACCGGTGACGTGATGGCCGCGGTGCCAGGCGACGAACCGCTTGCGGCCCCGGCGCGCGCCGCTGGTCAACTTCGCGAACTCCGCATCGTAGACCAGGGCAGTCGCCTTTTCCCGCCGGGTCACCTCGGCCAGTTGCGGGGCCGCGAACGAGGTGTTGAGCAGGAGAGCATTGGCGCCCAACTTGGAGAGGGCCACGGCGGTCTCGATGAACCCGCGGTGGTTCCTGCACATCAGGGCCACGTTGTCGCCGTCGGTGATACCCGCGTCCACGAACCCCCGAGCCAGGGCGTTTGTCCTCCGGTTGACCTGCTCGAAGGTCAGGGTGCCCAGCTCGTCGATGATCGCGGGCTCATCCGGGTAGCGAGCGGCCGAGGCCTCGAACCCGGCGGCGGGGGTGTTGCCCCAGCGGATCATCGCCAGGACGGCCCGGGCGGTCCGGTCCGGGCGTTCAAGCCTGAGGAAGCCGGTCTCCGCCAGCACCCGCGTCGAGTGAACGCGCTTCTGGACCTCCGTCACCAGGCGCTGCGGCTGGGCCGCGTTGAGAACTCTTTCGCCGATCTCGCCAAGGTCCATCAGGCGACGCCCCGGTCCGCGCCGGTGAACCCGAGCAACTCCCGAAGCTTCGTTCCGCTAACGCCGCGCGGCCGGCGGAGGCGCTGGGGCTCGCCCGGGGGGAGGTCGCGGAGCAGGGCGCGGTTGTCCGCCTGCCGGAGCTGTTCGGCCACGGTCTCCATGGCGGTGCGGATGACCTCGTTCCGGCGCTTCCCACTGAGGTAGTTGTTGCCCATCTCCCGAAGGTCCCGGGAGGTGGGTTGGAGCAGGACAACCTCAGTCCCCCGGTCGCGCAGTTCGCGGGTCTCGCGGCCGAGGCGCCTGCCGTAGCCGGACCGCATCGCCGCCCCCATTACCGCCGCCGCGCGGACCCTCGTGGGCTTATGGCGTGAAGACATCGGGTTGAGGCAGATGACCAGGTCGAGCCCGGCGTCCTTGAGCAGGTCGACGTTGGACACCGAGTGGACCCCGCCATCGAGGTAAAGCCTGCCCCCGATCTTCACCGGGCGATAGAACGCGGGCACGGCGCACGATGCCGCAACGGCGTCCGCGAGGTCGGCGCGGGGCGCGCCGGGACTGCCAAAGGCGACGCGGTCCAGCGAGGCGTAGTCCGCGGCCACGGCCCAGAAGTTCGGATGGGGGGCCCAGCCTGAGGGCACAACCCTGCGGATGATGTCCTTGAGAGGTGCGGTCGAGACCACTCCGCGCGGGCCGAGGGCGATCAGCCCCGCGAGCGGGGGCAGTGAGCGGGGGGCGGTGATGAGGCGCCGGGCCAGTGCGGGGGAGCCGAGGAACGGGCGCGGCCAGCCAATGTCCAGTCGGTAATCCGCGCCGCCAGAGCGGTCGGCGGTGGCAGCCTCGCGCCCGTCGGGGCCGACCAGCCCCTCGAACCGGGCGCCAGAGGAGTGGGCCACCATGAACCACGGCGGTATGCCCGAGGCCAGCAGGGCGCCCATCATGCTCCCGGCCGAGGTGCCGACGATGTAGTCAGCTGACCCCGGATCCCAGCCACACTCGCTGGCAAGGGCCATCAGGCCGCCGGTGATCCAGGCGCCCCCCATCACGCCACCAGCGCCAAGTACCAGCCCCACTCTCATTCTTCTCGGGTCCGTCCTGGCCACCTTACTCCCCATTGCTGGTATCCGATTTGCCCGGCGTGACGGGTTCACCTGGCCGGGGCAATCATGTTACATTGCGCCCCGCGGGGCGTTGCTCCGCACCCGATGAACGCCACGAACGAATCCCACGACCCGGCCTCCGGCGCCCTGCTGGAATTCCTCCAGGGGCATGCCGGCGCCGCTCCCGGCAAGCAGGCGATCCTGACACCGGACCCCGCCAACGTCCCGGGGTTGCGCGCCATGGGCAGTCCGCGGGTGGCCCTGCGGATGGAGGGCGCAGACTCCTGGTCCGTTGACATCGACCACGGACGGAGTGGGTTCTTCGGAGCCTCCGGCCACACCCGCATCCAGGGTCGGCCGGAAGTGCTCGAGGCGGTGATTAAGGGCACGGCGTCCGGCGTGGAGGCCTTCCTCGCAGGTGAGATCACGGTCCGTGGGAACATCGCCATGGCGCTCCAGGTCGAAGGGTTGTTCGCCGGGCCGCGACGCAGCCGGCGGTTCCCGCGCCCCGCCATCGCCAGGGCCAACGGGGTTGACACCTTCTATCTCGAAGCGGGGTCGGGAAAGTCGACCGTGGTCCTGCTCCACGGGCTTGGCGCGACCAACGCGTCCATGCTGCCGACGCTGTGGGACCTGGCGCGGGATCACCGCGTCCTGGCGCCGGACCTGCCCGGCTTCGGTGAGTCCGGGAAGCCCGTTCGCGCCTATGACTTCGCCTTTTTCGCCGCCTGGCTGCGCGACTACCTCGACCAGCTCGGCGTCCGAAAGGCAATCCTGGTGGGCAACTCCCTGGGTGGCCGGATCGCGCTGGAGGCCGGCATGCGGATGCCCGAACGCATCGAACGCATGGTTCTGCTCTGCCCGTCGCCGGCGTTCCTGCGCGGGCGCATCGCGGTTCCCATTGTCAAGGCGCTTCGACCCGAGATGGCGATGGTTCCGATGTTGCTCGGGCATGCCCAGGTGGCCCAATTTGCGCGCGCGCTCTTCGCGCGCCCGGAAAGACTTCCGGACGGCTGGTACGACGCCTTCGCCGATGAGTTCATCCGGGTGTTCCGTACCGCGCGCGGGCGCGTTGCCTTCTTCTCCGCGGCGCGTCAGATCTACCTCGAGCCGGCCCGCGGGGAGCTTGGCTTCTGGGACCGCCTCCCGGGCATGCGCGTACCGGCATTGTTCGTCTGGGGAGAGAAGGACTGGCTCGTCCCTGCGCGCTTTGAACACCACGTGACGGGGGCCCTTCCCAACAGCGAGTCCGTCTTAGTCGCAGATTGCGGTCATGTACCGCAGTACGAGTTCCCGGAGCAGACCAACGAGCTGATCCGCGACTTCATCGGCGCGCGCTCAATCGCGGCTTGAAATGGACAACCCTGACCCCGGTCTGCCGCGTCCCCCGGGCCCCGTGGAGGCCGCCGCGGTGGCGGCCGGAACCGGGGTGGCGATGGCGCTGGGTACCCGCCAGGGGTGGCGCCACTGGGTCCTCATCTACCGGCACCACATGCCGCGCAACGCGCGCCGCGAGCGCCTCTTTCTGGCGGCGCTCGCTTTTGGCCTGACCTTCGGCCTGGTCCGCCTGCTCACGCACGCCATCCGAGCCAACATCGGGCCCTTCCACAACGTCAGCGTCGGCGGGCGGCACCTCCATCACCTGGTCTGGGGCATCCTCCTGCTGTTGACCGTGGGCTACGCCAACATCGTGCAGTACGGCGGAAGCGGCTGGCGAGCCGGCATTGAGATCCGGGTGACCTCGATCCTCTTCGGGATCGGGGCCGCGCTGACGCTCGACGAATTCGCGCTGTGGTTGAACCTGAAGGATGTGTACTGGCAGAGCGAGGGCCGCCAGAGCATCGACGCGGTTCTCCTCTTCGGGTCCCTGTTGGTGGTCGGGATCTCCGCGCAGCCACTGCTGCACGCCGCGGCCTGGGAGATCCAGGCCATCATCAGGGGGGTCAGTCGCGCCGAGCGAATCGCCCACCTCGAGTACGTGCGGTTGCGGCGATTGGAATCAACCCGAGAGGCTCCGCAGCAGCCGGTCGATGGCCCCGCCTAGGCCATGTTCGGCCTTCAGGGACTCCAGCCGACGCGGGTCGGCGGGGCTGCGGGGTAGGTCTGCCGCGGGCCGGGGGAGGGGGATATCGCGGACCGGCAGCACCACTTTCGCTGCCGCCTCCAGGTAGGCCCGGTCGATGTCGTTGAGCCGGGCCTCGGCGAGGATGCCGGCGACGCTGCCATAACGCCTGATCATGTCGACAGCCTTCTTCGGTCCCACGCCGGGTAGGCCCGGCAGACCGTCCGAGGGATCGCCACGCAGGATGGCGAAGTCCCCGTAGGCGCGTCCTGGGACGCCGTATCGCTTCTCGATCTCGGATTCCGTGACGGCGTCGAGCTGACCCTTCCCCGCGGGGTAGAGCACGCGGATGTCCGGGTCGCGGACCAGGGCGAAGAGGTCCCGGTCGCCACTGATGATGTCGACCCGGCCGCTGGTGTGCTGCAGGACCGAGGCGATGACGTCCTCGGCCTCGAATCCCGGCACCCCGAGGCGGCAGATCCCAAGGGCCTCCAGGACGTCGTTGATCACGGGCATCTGCGGCGCCAACTCGGGTGGGATCGGTTCGGCGACGCGGTGGATCTTGTACGTGGGCATCGCATCCACCCGGAACTGGGGCCGCCAGTCGTCGTCGCTGGCCACGAGCAGGTTGCGCGGCCGCATCTCGACAACAAAGCGCGAGAGGTAGTCGAGGAACCCGCGCACGGCATTCACCGGCATCCCGGTCGGGCTGACGATGGTCCTGGGTACCCCGTAGAACGCCCTGAAGATCAGGCTGGAACCGTCGAGCAGCAGCCAATCCGGGCCGGCGGAAATGGGGCGCGAGCGAACTATGATGGATGAAGTATCACATTGCGTGAGCGCAAGGAGGCAGCATGGACGAGCGTGAGGTCACTCAGACCGAGCAGAACCGAGACGACCACCAGCGTGAGCAGGTTGAGGCGCAGGCCGCCGGGGACACGGGGTCGGAGCTGAAGGCATTCGTCAAGGAGGTTTTCGACGACCACGCCCAACTGCCGAAGGACATCGTGGAGGACTCCCGGGACCCAGCTCGCCGCGAGGATGAGGAGCAGGGCACAACGACTCAGCCAGGGGCGGAGCCGGCCGAGCACCGCTGAGCCGGGGCGTCCTCAGTTCAGCGCAGCAGCGAGGCCAGCGGTGACTGCGCGAGCCGCGAGAGGAGGTCCGCCGGGGTCTCATAGACCGCCAGCGCGCCCGCCTCGGCCAGCTCGGCCTCCGACCAGCCACCGGTGAGCAGGGCAATGCAGCCGCAGCCGGCGCGGCGTGCCGCCTCGATATCCCAGCCCGTATCGCCGACCGCGATCGTCCGCTCGGGATCCAGGCGGCCCCTGGCGATGGCGGTGGAGAAGATGTCCGGCGCCGGCTTGCTCTGCTCCACATCGCCCGAATGCACGACGTCATCGATCATCTCCGGGGCACCGATGGCCTCCAGCATCGCCGGCACGTTCTCCGCTTTAGCGGAAGTCCCGATGACCACAGCCAATCCCATCTCTTTGACGGCTGTCAGCAGGTCCGCGGCACCTGGAAGGGGCCACATCTCGGCGCGGAACTGGAGGAATTCCTTACCGTGCTTCTCGCTGAGCGAGGGGCGCTGCTCACCGATGAGGCTGGCCATCATCTTGTCGCCCCCCATGCCGATGCCGCGGTGTATCGCCGCCATCGGCACGTCGATGTCCTCGGAACGGAAGGCCCGCCACCACGCCAC
>JBHEMP010000094.1:0-21825 GCA_046262515.1 Candidatus Dormibacteria bacterium
ATGGGACTTGAGTTCACGCGTGTCGAACAGGGCCTGGCGGAAACCCGGCTGGAGATCCAGGCCCATCACCTCGCCCCCAATGGTTTCCTGCACGCCGGCACGGTGGTGACCCTGGCCGACAGCACCGCCGGTTTTGGTGCCAGTGCCTCCCTGCCCGAGGGTGCCATCGGCTTCACCACCGTGGACCTGTCGTGCAACTTCCTCGGCACCTCCACGGACGGCGTGATCCTCGCCCGCGGCGTCATGGTCCACAGCGGACGCACGACCCAGCTCTGGGACGTGACCGTCCGCCGGGAAGACAGAGAAAAACCCATGGCGCTGTTCCGCTGCACCCAGCTGGTCCTCTACCCGCGCTAAGGCAAAGTCGGCGGAACCATACGTTTACCAACGGCGCTTGGCGGGAACGCGTCGGGAACGATCCGACCAGCGGCACTCTTCAGTACCGCCCACCAGTTTTGAAGACTGTGGAGGCCACCTGACCCCATCCGCTCCCACCAGAAGGGTACCCGACAAGGGGCTTTCTGGAAGGGGGTGTAAGCCTCGAGATCGACGTGATTCCATCGTCAGACTCCACACCGGCATACTCCATGAACTGGACCTCTGGTGCGCCGCCCGCCGGCCTCAGTCAGGCCCGACCTGCGATGCGTCATGCGGGAGCTGTTTGTCCAGCCAGGCCGACCGTCCAAGTTCCATCATCCAGTCGTCGAATCGCTCGTTCCCAATCTCACAACTACCCTTGAGGATTTCGCGCAACTGAAAGCCGGCCTTTTGATACGAGCGGATCGCGCGCTGGTTGTACTCGAGGACCATGAGTTCGATCCGCTGAACCTCCGCGTTACTAAACGCGTAGTCGACGACCAAACGTGACGCCTCGGTGCCGAGGCCGCGGCCCCACAACGACGGGTCTGAGATTCCGATGGCGTACCGGCGCAACTCGCCCGACCCTGTCAGGCCGCAGCTACCGATGCATCGCCCCTCATATTCGATCGCCCACCGCACCGCGTCGTCGCGATCGTGCTGATTCTGATACCAGGCGGTGGCCTCGTCGAAAGTCATCGACGTGTCCGAGGACAGTGTCCCACCGTACATCCGGTTCTCCTCCGAGCTGCGGCCCAGCTTCTGGCGATCACCCAGATCAGAGGGCCTGAGCTTTCTCAGGGTGAGGCGCCTTCCTTTGAGCGTAGGGATGGAGTGGGCGGCCCAGGGGTCAGGACTGGTCATGCGGGCTCCCGGACTGTCCGTGCACCAGCAGATCAGAGTTGCGGGCAACGGCCCCGTCATCGAGCTCCACACTGCGCTTCTCTGTCACGATCGAGATCGTATCCGCATTGCATCTCCCTCGAGCCCATTATTCGCCACCGGGCATCTCGATTACGCGGCCGGCGTTGATCGCCTGGAGGAAGCGGCGATCGTGGGTGACGACGATCAGCGCGCCGGGATACTCGTTGATGGCTTCCTCGACCATATCCAGGGACGGGATGTCGAGGTGATTAGTTGGTTCGTCCAGGACCAGGAGGTCAGGACCGCCGGTCAGGAGGGCAGCCAGCTCAATCCGGCGCAGCTCTCCAAGGCTGACCTGGTCAACTCGAAGGTGAAGCGTATCGGCGAAGAGGACCTTGCCCAGGAGCGCTCGTACCTCGTCCTCCGAGCCCCCGACAATCCCACGCGCAAAGTCGACCAGGGATGTGGGACCGCCCGGCATTGCGGGCCGCTGCCGGAGATACGCCGTCCGTAGCCCATCGGCGCGGATCACTTTGCCGGCGCGCGGAAGCAGTTGGCCGATGAGGAGCTGAATCAGCGTCGACTTGCCGGTGCCATTCGGACCCACAAGCGCGAGGCGCTCGCCAAAGGACAGCCGGATCGAGACGTCGCTGACGATCGGCAGCCGGACCTCGTAGTTGAATGAGATGTGGCGCGCATCGACCGCGACGCCGCGGCGCGAAACAAGGTAGGGCACGGGGATCCTCGGCCGGGCTGGTGGAGCAGGCGCTGCGATGGCCTGCATCTGCTTCTCCAGTCGCGTCTTCTGGGCGACGGCCTTGCTCGCCACCTTCTTGCCGCGGCGCCGGTAGTAGTCATTCTGTGAGGTGGACTGAAATGTCTGCGCGCGGCGCTCGAGCTTGCGGGCTGACTCGGCGAGGGCAGCGCGCCGGTCTTCGCGTTCTTCGTGCTCGCGAACGCGAGCCTCGAATTCGATGCGCTTGCCCTCGGCAAACGCTGAGTAGTTACCTCCGAAATGGTTGAGACCGTGACCAGCCTCATCAATCTCGAGGATCTCGTCGACGGCAGCGTCAAGGAAGACGCGATCGTGGGTGACGACGAGACTCCCATTCTGGCTCCCACGAAACCACTCGACCAGGAACTCCTGGCTGGCGAAGTCGAGGTTGTTGGTCGGTTCGTCGAGAAGAATGAAGTCAGCCTCCGACACCAGCACCCCGGCGAGCGCGACACGCGTCGCCTCGCCCCCACTCAGTGTCGACAGCGGCCGTGACACTAGCTCCGGGCCGAGTCGCAAACCGTCCAGTACGGCAGATACCGCCCGCGAGTAGCCTGGGAACGCGAGCAGGCGGGCGCTCGACCGGGCCTCGATGTAGGTGCCCACTTCGCCCCCAACCGACAGGGCGATCTCCTGCGGCATCACCGCCACGCGTGCTCCGGGCGTGACGCTGACACTGCCATTCAGTTCCAGGTGCGAGGGCGCATTCCCATGTCCCGCGGCAGACGCGATGACGTCGAGCAGGGAGGTCTTGCCGCCACCGTTTCTTCCCAGGAGGGCAACACGGCGACCCTCCTGGACGTTGAAGGAAACACTCCGCAGCAGTTCGCGGCGGGGGGTGGATATTGAGAGGTTCTTGACGGAGATTCCGAGCACGAAGGTTCCTCGCGGAATGAGCGCCCACGCGGAAGACCACGCCCTCGATTGAGAAGACGGAGCCAACACCACCGCGCGGACACAACTTGGCGCGGCAAAAGCCGCACGTGTCATGTCTTTTCGGCGGAGGTCTAGCTCAACATCAGGCGGGATTATGCCAGATATGGGTTAATCGGCTGGTTCCCAAAACGAGCACCACGGCGGCCTTTGTGTGGACCGATGCCCGACGGAGGGCCCCGGATGCCTTTGGAGGATGACACTTTGCAGGAAAGTCAATCGAGACAGGGCGGCATGGGTGGCATCTCGGATATACACATCGACCTTGGGTGGAGTGGGGGCCTACGTGGATGATCAAGTCCGGGGACGGCGGAGCGCTTCTCGTCAACTACTGGTATGCCCACAACGTTGGGCACGCTGTAGAGGCGCTCAGATACTGCCAGGGCTACAAGGCGGCGACGCCTGAGATGGCTGTGTCCGTGCTCCTGAATGCGGCTTCGCCAATGGAGCTCGCAAGGTGCTGTCGCTTCGTTAACCACGCATTCGCTGTTCCCTACGCCCCATGGTTCGGCCAGGACGACGCCGTCGCCGCGCTGGAGAGCGTCCCGCGGGACTGGGACTACGTCGTCGATAACCATCGGCGCGCCGAGAACGATGGCGTGCCCGGTATGGACGAGTTCTACACAACGTCCGATGATCACTTCAATACAAGGATCGCGCGCTGCTTGATCGGGCGGCCTCCGGTCCCATACTCGCGGAACCAGACCATAAAGTTGGAACTCCCAGATGCGAGCCGCGAGTTCGCCATGGGCTATCTGCGTGAAGGCCAGCTTGGAATCGCGCTCATGCCCGGAGGCTCCGATGACAATTCGGCCCGGTACCCGAGCCATGAGAGCTGGCGCCGCATCGTCGGGGGTCTGCACGCTCGTCACCCCGATGCCCGGGTCTTCTTCGTGGGCCGCTTTGGCGGGTCGGGCACAACGACCAGGATCGGCCGCGATCAGCTCGATGACCTGTTGGCACTTATCCCTGGCTCGGTCGACTGCTTCGCGATGGGAATCGTTGACCAGCTCGCCATCGTCGAGGCGTGCTCCCTCTTCGCCTCGGTGCACACCGGGTTCGGATCGGCGGCCGTTGCCGTAGGTACCCCCTGGGTCACATTGAGTGGGGGCCCGTGGCCGGAGTACTTCTTTAACGGAATCCCGTTTCGGTCGATTGTCCCGGAGCGGCGGTTTCCCGCGTACGATCATTCGCCCGGAGCTGAACTCGTCGCCGATGTGGATGGGACACCCCGTACCCCGAGCATGACCGCGGAGCGCGTGTCTGTGGATCTACGCCGGTTCCTGGACGCGGCGGACGACCTGATCGAGCAGCGCTTGACCTACGAGAGTTGCATGCGCACTTACTTCACCGATCTCCTGGGCCATTACGACGGAGATCGCGCTCGAGTCTGGTCGTTTGATAATGCTCACGACGCATTCATTTAGCCGAGCCGCAATTTGGAGCGAAGTCAGAGTGGATGCGTACACGGAGGTGCTGGAGCAGTCACGCCATCTGTAATTCGCGCCTACCACCAAACGACTCCGTAGGGCTGCGCGTGGTCGTAGGCTTCGCCGACTATGGATGGTGATCGGTCAGCACTAACCGAGTTTCTGTCGAGACTGGATTGCGGTAGCCAGGAGGATGCGATATGGGGCGAGGGGCTGGCTGAACTACACATCGAAGCCTTTATTACAGAGCTTCTTCCACCGCGGGAGTTCGTCACCAGCGTGCGTGCCGTCATACTGGCCGACGACAGCTTTTTGTTCGCCCGCGATCAGGCCGGCATTTTGCATCTGCCCGGGGGCAGGGTGGAGTCTGGAGAGACTTGGGACCAGGCGCTCCGGCGTGAACTCCGTGAGGAAGTTGGAGTGGAGTTCGACGAAATGCGTCTCCTGGGGTGCATCCACTACCACCACCTGAAGCCGCGCCCTCCGAACTGGCTGCACAAATACCCTGACTTCGTTCAGGTCGTGTACTCCATTCGTATCACGGTGCAGCCAGAGACCGGATTCGAGCCGCTCGACGATTGGGTGGTGGACACAGTCAAGGTAGCCCGTAACCAACTGACGGGAACGAATCTCTCCCCGACGCACCGGCTCTTCGTCGAGGCGATTAACGAATCGTCGCTTTGATCGCTCGGCCGGATTCGAGCCCAAGTCAACACGGGGCTTGACTCTCAATATTGTTGAGACCGCAGGATCGACGCAATGGCTCCAGAGAACCGCGACCTGATCAGCATAGGAAAGTTCGCCGAGCTCGCTCATCTCTCGGTGAGTGCGCTGCGCTTCTATGACGACTGTAATCTCCTGGCGCCCGAGCGGGTGGATCCCGCGACCGGGTACCGCTTTTACACGGTGGAGCAGTTGGTCATCGCGCAACTGGTCCGAACGCTACGTGCCCTTGAAATGCCCGTGGCCGCCATCCGTCAACTGCTCGCGCTCCCGCCTGGGGAACGCGCCGCTGCGCTCGAGCAGCACTGGCAGAAGATGGAGGAGCGACTTCTACGGGCCCGCGGTTCTCTCGAAGATGCCAGAAAGACGATCAAGACCTTGGAGGTCCGCGTGACAACACATACCTGGACAGTTTCTGGTTCCGAGTTGGCGGGAGCATTCCGCCAGGTTGCTCCGTACGCAGCGCAGCCCGACGGCGCCGGCGCAATGCATCCCAAGCTCGCCGCGCTTCTGGTGGAGGGACGAGAGGGGACGCTGAGGATCGTGGCTACGGATAGTCACCGCCTGGCCATCCGCGAAATATCGGCGCGAGGAACTGGCGCCCCGGCGCAGGCGGTACTCCCTCTTGACCAGGTGCGCCGGCTGGCCGAGGCTCTACGCAACGAAGGCGACGTCAGCCTCGACGTGGAGGAGGGACGCCTGTCCGTCGAGTTGCCGTCGGGCCGTGTTGAGGTGCAGACCGAGGGGGACGCGTACCCCAACTACGAGGTGGTTCTGGCATCTTCCGATACGCCCAGGCACCGTGCGCTGGTCTCGTTGAGTGATCTCCGTGCGGCTCTGGCCGGGAGGACAGAGGATCACGTCGTCCTGGAGTTCGGGGCGCAGCAGCGCCTCAGGGCGGCAGGTGACGTCGAGTTCATCCTGCCCGGCGAGTACACGGGCCCCGGGATGATCGTCGCCTTCAATCCGAAGTACCTGGCCACAGGCATCAATGACATGGTCGGACCGGATGTCCTCATCGAAAGCGAAGGTCCGGCATCGGCAACGACCCTGCGGTCAGCAGACTCGGGGACCTTTACAACGGTCGTAATGCCGGTCGGCCTGGGACTGCGGGGGCTGACGGAGACATCAGCGTCGTTCACTCAGGCTACCTGGCGGGCCATTCAGGCAGCGCGGACTGCGGCCGATGCTGCGGGACGCCGTGGTGCCGGCGTCGAGGACCTGCTCCCCGCGCTGGTTTCCGCGCCGGACTCCGCGGCCAAGAAGCTCCTTCAGGAGCTCGGCCTGAAGTCAGATGCTCTCATTGGGTTGCTGCTGGGCGGCGGGAAGGAATCGGATCGCCAGCGCTCCCTCGGGGTCGTAGCGTATGCCACGCTCGACGTGCTCAACGAGCCCGGCAAGATCGGCACAGATCGCTGGTTGGTGAGTTTGCTCAGAGCTGAGCGAAAGCATGCGGCGGCACACGCGGAGTCGACTCGCTGGCCTGGGATTGACCTCGACGCGGCGAGACCGGCGAGGGCGCGTATCCGCGGCGAGGGACTGGAGTAGGCCGAGCGCTAAGCGGTCGCCTCTTCGGCCTTCCGGAGGCCCGCGTCGAGCGAGGCCTTGACCGGGCCGGGGGCCTCTCCAAGCAAGCCAGCCCGGGCCATGACCTCGATGTGGACCCGGTACTCATGGATGGTCCAACCGCGCGACGTGACGAGGTTGTCGTAGTGCAGCGGGTTGAGGATGGACCAGAGGATGTCGGTGCCCTTTTCGACGGTCAAGCTCGCCCGCAACCTGCCTTCCGAGTCCAGCTGCTCCACAACGTGGCGCATCACCATATAGCGGGCGGCGAGACGCTCTTCCATCAGCGCGGCCGCGGTCTCATCGTGGAGGCGCGCCGCGTACATCACCCGGATGAACGGCGCGACGCCGGGCTCGCTGACTCGACTGAGGTCGCACAGCGTTGTGAGCTTTTTTAGCCCATCAGGCTCGGCCGCCACCGCCCCGACGGCCTTGAAAATGCCCAGGCTCTCTTCGGTGCGCTCGACCATCGCGCGAAGCAGGCCCCCCTTGGAGCCGAACTTGTCGTAGACAGCCTGGCGCGAGACGCCTGCTGCTTCGGCCACGCCCTCCATTCCGACGCCGTCGAGGCCCCGCTCGAGGATCAACCGCTCAGCGGCGTCCAGGATGCGCGCGCGGGTTTTCTCGGACCGATGGTTTGTCAACCCATTGACTTTACGCCACTACTTGACAGGCTGTCCAGTACCGGCTAGATTACAGGCTGTAAAGCAACTACAGCGGGCGGCGACGCCCGAAGGAGGTCCCATGTCAAGTGGTCTTGCGGTGATGACAACTCGGCGGAGGGGAGCACCCGCCACGCTGAGAAACGTAGTGCCGATCCTGAGCGCCGTCAGGAGAGTTTTCGGCGTGGTGCTGGCCTCTAATACGCTGGCACACGGGGGAGCCGGTGTCGCGCTTTCGATGGGTCCGATCTGCTGCGGCCTGCTGATGTCCGGCCGGCAGGACGAGGCCCGGTGATGGCCGCGACGACTGTCGTAGGGCGGCCCCTTACTGAATCAGACGCCAGCCCGGAACTCGTCGAGCTGATCCGCTTCCACCAGGCCAACAACGACGCCTTCTATAACGGTGATCCGGCGCTGGGCAACTGGGCGCACGACGGTGAGCTGACCCTCCACGGTGGCTTTGACGTCTCGGCACGCGGCTGGGATGTACTCGAGCAAGGCCTGACCATGGCGGCTGGTCGCCTTTCCGAGGGCCAGATGACCTTCACGCCGTTGGGTGGCGCCGTTGTTGGAGACCTCGCCTACCTGTCGGGCTTCGAGGAGGGGACCGTCAGGCTGGACGGTGGCGAACGCCGCGATATGAAGCTCCGCGTGACGAGCGTGTTCCGTCGCGTCGACGGCCGCTGGCTCTGCGTTCACAGACACGGCGAGATGGCCCGCTGACGCCGGGCTCCGCGCCGAGGCGCCATATAGTGGTGCCATGACACGGGCTCGGATCGTCGTGCGGGACAACGCGTCCAACCGCGTCTATGGCCCCGCGGAGATCGTCGACGCCGAGGGGACTCTCATCGCTTTTGTGCCGGAGGGTAGCCACGCCGCCCTCTGCCGCTGCGGCCTTTCGGAAAGCAAACCGTTCTGCGACGCCACCCACCGGCACCACGGCTTTGAGAGTTGCGTTCGCGCCAATGACCTCCCCGACGCCGACTCGCGGTTCCTGAAGTCGGTCAACCCGGAGAAGCCGCTCCTCTAGTCCCAGGGCCGCGCTCAGGGCTGCGGGGTTCCCTCGATGGCGTTGATGTGGTCGATGGTGTGTACGACGGCGACATAGTTGAGCACCTCGATGAGGGTTCCTTCGATACCGCCAACCGTCCTGATATGCGCCGAGCACAACTCGTCGGGCGCCGACTCGATGGCGGCGATGGTCGCCGCGCGGTTTCGTTCGAACTCGGTGACGAGGTCCTCCACCGACATCTCGACGCGCTTGTCTACCTGGCGCTGGTTGTAAGCGTCGATATCGAAACCTTCCACGGCGGCAGCTGCCTCGTCGCGGCCACCTATCCGCGCCAGGTCAAGGAGGCGTGGATAGGTCCACTCGATCGAGGCGACGTGGGCCAGGATCTGCCGGCCGTTCCAGCCATTCTCCCAGCTGCCTTCCGCAAACGCCTCCGCCGGCATCGCACGGACGCGCGCCGCGATCTCCACGCCGTTGGCACGCATCGCGGTCAACAACTCATCCCTTGTCGTGGTCGGCGGCAGGGTCATCCTCCTGTTGTATCCCATCGGTCAAGCGGCTGCCGTCCGAGCGGCACTCCGCGACGGTAGCCTTGCGCCAATGGACAGCGGCCTTGTCTTCGCCGCCATCGCGCCCCACGGCGACCTGGCGATCCCCGAAGCCGTGGGCGACGAGGACGCCCGGCTCGCCCAGGCTACGCAGCGGGGCATGGTCGAGCTGGGTCGACGATTCGCGGAGATGGCCGTCGATACCGTGGTCATCGCCACTCCGCACAATGTCCACATCGAGGGCAGGATCGCTGTCGGGACTGCGGCAAGGATGGCGGGGGAGCTTGCCGACACCCCTGTGCCGATTGCGCTCGACTGTCGCGTGGACCGACCGCTGGCGCGTGCCCTGCTCGGCGCCCTGACCGCTGCGGACATACCCGCCGTCTCGTTTGACCCGGCCGGGGCCGACGCGGCCGACACCATTATCCCGATGGACTGGGGCACCCTCATCCCCCTCTGGTTCATGGGGGGGCGGGACGCAAACGTGGCCGTGGTACCGATCGCGCCGGCGCGCGACCTGGACGCCCAGGCCCACGTTCGGGCCGGCGCCGCGATCGCCGCGGCGGCGGGAGACTCTGGGAAGCGGGTTGCCTTCATCGCCAGCGCCGACCACGGCCATGGGCACGACGCTGGCGGGCCATATGGCTACAGTGCGACGTCGCTCGAGTACGACCGGCGCGTCGTGGAAATCGTCCGCGCGGGTGACCTCGCGCCGCTCGCAGACTTCCCGCGGGGTTTCGTCAAGGACGCGCTCGCCGACAGCTGGTGGCAGATGCTGATGCTGCACGGCGCCGCTCCAGGCTGGTCAGCGGAGGTGCTCTCCTACGAGGCCCCGACCTACTTCGGGATGATGTGTGCCGCCTTCACCCCGCCGGAGCGCGCCTAGCGGCCAGGTGTCTTCGTCTACCGCTGGCGGGTTCCATATGCTAGCGTCGCTGTTGCTTATGCTGATTATCGCTCCCTACTGATTTGGCGGCTATCTCGACCTTGCTGCTCGCGCTTGCGCTCGTGCTATTCCTCGCACTGGGAAGATCACGAACCCGTAGATGCAGCCGCGCATTGGTCGCGCCACCCGTGCTGGTGGCGGTGACCCTGCTGGCCGGGACAGTCGGGGCGACTGCTGCCACGACGACGACGTATTCCGGGCGGGCCTACGGGTTCATGGTCAATTGCACATCGGCGGCTGTGGGATGCGCCACCCTGAACACCGCCCTCACGCCGATCGAGAACCAGTTCGACACCGGCCAGCTGCCCGCGAGCGGCGGAACGATAACCGCCGGGGCGGGCGCGATCCCATCGAACCCGATCATCGGTGGTGACGCCCTGCTGATCTCCACCAGCGGGGTAAACGGCGTGGCGACCTCGGCGTCGCACCTGGCCAACATCAAACTGCTCCCAGGGGCTGTCGCGGGCGGCGATGCCATCGACATCCAGGCGCTGGCGGCGGACACCCGGGTCGCCTGCCCGGGCCCGGGGCAGACGAAGTCCGCGGTACTCACCGGACTCACGGTCGCCGGTCAGAACCTGACGGCCCCCGTCAGCGGCGTCCTGCAGACGCTGACCGGCGTGGTCAACAGCGTCAGCGGCACCATCGCGACGATCCAGACAGAGCAGACGTCGTATAACGCCACCACCAACCAGGCGATCGCAGACGTGGTGACCGTTACATTCCCTAGCACCGGCCTGCTCGCCACCGTGTTCGTGGGCAGCATCCAGATCGCTCATGCGGAGAGTGACCTCCATGGTTGCCCCGCCGCGGTGACGACCAGCCCGGTATCCCCGACGCCGACGACGCTGCCCTTCACGTCTTCCGGAGCGCCCGGCTCGCCGGCGTTGCCGATCGCCCCTATCGCCGCCGTCCTCGTTGCCTTCACGCTTCTGGGTGCCGCCGCGCGGGTTTCCGTCAACATCCTGAGGAGCCGGCGCTAGCCACCCATCCGCGCCCACGCGGCCGCGCCCGCGAGTCCGGCGTCGTCACCCAGCGCCGCCCGCCGAACGGCGAGGTCGATCCCGGGCGGCGGGTGGAGAGCCAGCCATTCCTCCACCGACTCGACCAGGCGTGGGGCGTTCAGGCCGATCCCACCACCGATCACCACGACCTGGGGGCTGAACCACATTGCCAGGTTGAACACCGCCGCGCGGATGACCAGCAGCGCATCCTCCCATATCGCCACGGCCCGGCTGTCGCCCGCTGCGAGCGCCGCCAGCACGTCGGCGCCGGTCTGGCCGAGCCCGACCGCCTGCGCCCGTAGTCCCATCCCGGTCCCGGAGGCGAGGTCCTCCATGGCCCAACGGCCGCCCGCCTCGAAGGCCTTGGCGTCGATGATCGTATGGCCCGGCTCGGGCATCGACCGAACACCGTGGACCAGCCGTCCATCATGGACCACCCCCGCGCCGATGCCGGTCGAGATCGTCAGGTAGACGACGTCGCTGAACCCGGTCCCGGCCCCGAAGAGTGCCTCGCCCGCGGCTGCCAGCTCCGCGTCGTTGCATACGTCAACGCGCAGGCCGGTCCGTTCGCTGAGGTGGGCTCGCGAGAGCAGCGGCAGCCAGGACGAGGGCAGGTGGGGGCCGTATTCCAGTGTGCCTTCGCGGTAGTTCACCCGGCCGGGCAGCCCGACAACGGCGTGTCCTACGTCATGACGCGCGCCGAGCTCCCGCAGCAGCTTGATGAGCGCGTCGGGGGCAGGGTCGTCCCGGGGGGTGTTGATCGCCTGCCTCGCCGAGATCTCACCGCCGGGTCCCACGATGGCGGCCCGCAGGTGGGTGCCGCCGAGGTCCACGCTGAGGACCGCCTCAGCCGGCACGATGGTTCGCGAAATCCTGGGGCCCAAGCCGCAGCACCTCGGCGATGCCGGCAAGCTCGACGTCCGGGGCCAGCTGGTCGGATGGATCGTCGACGGTGGCGTACTTGCCCTGCCGGACGTGGACCGAGGTGAGCCGTGCGCCCATCACGCGCTTGGCGCGGGACAGGACCCCGGGCTTGTCGTCGATGAGCACGTAGTGGTCTGCCGGGTAGAGGCGCTGCACCTCGGCCAGGTGGCGCTCCTTGTGGGCATAGATGAGGACATTGCTGTCGACGGCGTCGGCAACACCGATCCGGCCGATCTTGGCGGGCTGAAACACCGGGTCGCCGTCCGAAAGCACCACGACCGTGCCCATGCTGTGCAGGTGCCGCACCACGTCCATGGCCGCCGGGTAGAGGTCCTCCTCGAACGGGTAGTTGAGCAACATCGCCGACATCTGCGGAAACTTACGGAGGTCCGGTCGCAGGGTCCGAAAGCGCGCCAGCGTTCCGGGCAGGTCCACATAGTCGAATTCCTTGCGCACCTCCTCGTAGACGGCCCAGAACTGCTCCGCGCCCTCGTCCCCGGCCAGGCCGCGGATGCCCGCCTCCATCGCCGCCTTGACGCGGTCGTTGTCCAACAGCGTGTTGTCGATGTCGACCAGGAAGACCAGCTGTGCCACCCGTCTAGTTTCGCGGATTTCAGCCGCGACGGGTCCGGGCGCGAGGTTGTGTGGCAGAATCCGCCACTTTGATCAACTCGAGTCGGGGAGTGGTCGCCCGGAGGCTCTCCGCCGCCCCGTTGGAGGCCGACACTGCCTGAGCTGCCTGAACTGGAGGTCCTGCGGGAGCGCCTGCAACCCCTGGTTGCGGGACGGGTCATCAGCAAGGTCGATGTCTCGCCCAGGTTTGGTTTCCTGCTACGAACGCCGCCGGCCGACCTGGCGGCTCGCCTCGAGGGACAGTCCATCAGCCGTATATGGCGCCGGGGAAAGTTCCTGGTCTTCGACGCCGGCGACCAGCACCTTGTCATCAATCCCATGCTCGGCGGCCGGCTACAGTGGGTCTCCGCGCCCGCGACGGGCAGGGCAAAGGGGACCAGGGCGGTGGGGTCGGTCCTCTTCGGCCTGACCTTCGATCGCGGCGACGCCCTCCGGCTGACTGACTTCGCGCGGATGGCCCGCGTGTACCTCGTCAGCCCGGGCGAACTGGACACGGTACCAGGCTGGGCGGAGCTGGGCCCGGAGGCCAACGAGGTGTCCGCGGAGGAGTACGCCGCGCGCATCCGGCGGCACCCGGGGGAGCTGAAGAATTTGCTTCGTAACCAGGCCTTCATCGCGGGCATCGGCAACGCTTATTCGGATGAGATCCTGTGGGAGGCGGGTATGTTGCCGCTGCGCAAGCGAAGCACGCTGAGCCAGGCGGAGGTCCTCGAGCTTCATTCCGCCACCCAGAAAGTCCTCCGGGAGGCTACCGATGCCATTCGCGCGCAGCCCGAATACGAGTCCCACCGCCAGGATCGCGGCTACATGAAGGTCCATATGCACGGTGGCGAGGACTGCCCGCGTTGCGGCCATCGAATCGCGGAGCTCACCGCCAGGGGGGAAATCACCAGCTACTGCCGGGGGTGCCAGCACTAGGCTCGGTAGCATCAGCCTTCAACACACGGAGGACAGGGCTTGAAAAAGGACATCTTCGGTCTCGATGGGAAGGTGGCGGTGATCACCGGTGGCAGCCGTGGCATCGGGCGGTCGATCGCTGAGGAATTCGCCCGGCGGGGCGCCACCGTTGTCATAACCGCGCGCAAGGCTGAGGAGCTCGAAGCCACCGCGCAGGCCATCCGCGACGAGGGGGGCGAGGCGCTGGCGATCCCGGCCCACGCGGCAAAGGAAGAGGCCATCGAGGCCATGGTGAACCAGGTCATGGAGCGTTACGGCCGCATCGACATCCTGGTCAACAACGCCGCCACCAACGTCGCCTTTGCCCAGCTCGCGGACCTCGAGACCGCGGCGTGGGACAAGACCATCGAGACCAACCTGCGCGGGCCATTTGTGCTCAGCAAGGTGGTGGTCAACCGCTGGATGAAGGAGCACGGCGGCAACATCATCAACCTGTGCTCCATTGCCGGGTTCCGCGGAGACCCCAACATGGGTGCCTACTCGGTGAGCAAGGCGGCGCTGGTCATGCTGACCAAAGTCCAGGCCCGCGAGCTGGGCGCCTACGGCATCCGCGTCAACGGCATCGCCCCGGCCGTCATCAAGACCAAGTTCTCCAGGGTCCTCTATGAGACTGAGGAGATCCGCAAGCATGCCGAGGCCGGGGCGGCGCTGGGTCGGGTCGGTGAGTGGGACGAGGTCGCCGGGACCGCCGTCTACCTCGCCAGCGAGGCCAGCTCCTACGTCACGGGCTCGATCGCGCTTGTCGACGGCGGCACCCTGGCCTGAGTAAACGCAAACGCCGCCCGCCCGGGAGCCGCGTGCCTCGCCCGGGGGTGCCCCGGGCCCGCGCGGCGGCACCGAGCGAGCCTGGCTCCCGTACGGCGCAGGGTCTTTCGACGCGCGCGAAGGTCGCCGCTGGCGCCATCCTGCTGGCGATCGTCCTTGCTGCCGCCTGGATCTTCAGCGGCTTCGGGCAGCCTGGTGGCGTGCCCCCCGGCGTGGCAACCTCGACCCTGCCGGGCACGGACCCTGGCGACGGGGACACCAGGAGGGGGGGCCAGGGGCAACCCGTCCGGGGGGTTCGTTGCGAGTCCTCGGAGCAGCTGGCCTTCCACATCCATGCTCACCTGTACATCCTCGATGACGGCGTGGCGCAGCCGGTCTCCCGCAACATCGGGGTCGTCGGCGGCGGCCCAATCCTGGCTCCGACATGCCTCTACTGGCTCCATACCCACGATCGATCAGGCTTGATCCACATGGAGGCGCCGCAGCCCACGACCTTCACCCTGGGCCAGTTCTTCGATATCTGGGGGCAGCCGCTGGGACCGACGATGGTTGCCCGCCTGGTGGTGCCGCCGGGGCAGGCCCTCAAGGTGTTCGTGGATGGGAAGCCCTTTTCCGGCGATCCCGGCGAGGTTGTACTGAAGCGCCACACGGAGGTGGTGATCGAACTCGGGAAGCTCGTGGATCCGCCGGGCTACGACTTCGGGAGAAGCTGACTCGCCCGGTTGTGAGGCTGGTCCTGCAACAATCTCTGTAACATGACGGTTCGTTCACTTACACCGAGCACCGCCCGGGGCGAGGCCACCCGTGCCCGTGTCCTGGAAGCCGCGGAACAGGTCTTCGGGGACAAGGGCTACCATGGCGCCAGCGTCACCGAGATCACCCGCGCAGCCGGCGTGGCCCAGGGCACGTTCTATCTCTATTTCAGGGGGAAGAAGGAGATATTCCTCGACCTCGTTGACGACCTTGGCGCGCGTCTGCGGGGCGTGACCCTCGAGGCGGGCGCCGGGGCGGCCTCGTACTCCCAGGCCCAGGAGCGCGGGTTTGAGGCGTTCTTTGAATTTGCCCGCGGACATCGGCACATCTACCGAATCATCCAGGAGTGTGACCGCGTCGATCCCACCACCTTTCGGCGTTTCTATACGCTCCTGGCCGACACGTACCGGCGAGGGGCCGAAGCCGCCGGCAAGAGCGAGCTCGCGGACATTGACCCCGAGGTACTGGCCTACTGCATGCTCGGTGTGGGGCACTTCGTGGCCATGCGCTTCCTGATGTGGGACCACGAGACCGCCACTGACTTCCACCGGGCCGCGATTGGCTTTGTGCAGCGCGGGAGCACCGCGTCCCGCGGCGCCCACCCAAACTAATCCGGGCCGAGATTGTCGGCCCTTGCCTCTTGCACCGGGACAAAAGTGTGATACCATGCATGTCACATTCCGCCCGGTACCAAACAGCGGGCGAGCATAGGAGGATTTCCATTTGAGCCTGATCCTGATCATCCTGATCATCCTGTTCCTGGTGGCCCTGCTGGGCGGCGGCGGTTACGTCTACCGGACCCATTACGCGCCGGGCGGTACGGTGGTCGAGGAAGGCGGCGGAGGCGGCGGTGGTGCCGTGGCGGCGCTGGTCATCGTCCTCCTCATCCTGCTGTTCCTCATTTTTGGAGGCATGAGCTTCCACTGGTACGGCGGTGGCGACGGTGGCGGCGGTGGCAACAACAACACGACCAACACCAACACCAACACCCACTCCTGAGCCGAGTCTGAGCCGGGGCCCGGGTGACCGTTGCGTCACCCGGGCCCTTTTCGTCTAGACGGATGCAGGCACTGGGCCCACAAGTTCTCCCCGTGCGCCCATCCGACCGCGCTGCCCCGCGCGTCGGTGTGCTCGACGGGGTTGCCCTCGCGGTGCTGGCGGTAATCACGCTTGGGACGCGCCTTCTCTTCCGCAGCCGTTACCTGTACAACTGGGACTCGATCCAGTACGCGCTTGGGGTGATTCGGTTCGACCTCGTCGCGCACCGGCCTCACCCCCCCGGGTACGCGGGCTACATCGTTCTCGGCCGCGTCTTCACGGGCCTCGCGGGAGGAGACCCCGGGACTGGCCTGGTCGTTCTCAGCGCGGTGGCCGAGGCAGCAGCGGTGGTGCTGCTGTTCCTTTTCGCGCGAGAGTGCTGGGGGCGGTTCGCGGGCTGGTCGGCGGCCGTCCTCTTCGCCTCCTCACCATTGGCCTGGGTGTACGGAGGCGTGGCCCTGAACTATGCGCTCGAGCCGGTGCTCGTGGTTGCCGTGACCTGGGCCTGCCTGCGTGCCTGCCGCGGTTCGAGGAGCGCCCTGGTCCTGGCCGCGGCCCTGGTCGCCGCCGCCGGCGCCATCCGGCCCACAGACGAGCTGTTCCTGGCGGCGCCATTGACATGGGCGGCCTGGCGCGCGTTTGCTCGCCGGGACTGGCGGGGCGTGGGCGCCGCCGCGGCGGTCCTCCTGGTCGCGACCGTGGCATGGGTCATTCCCCTGCTCGTCGCAAGTGGCGGCCTGCGGGTTTTCCTGGAGGCCTCACGGGAACTCAGCGCCAAGGCCAGCGATACGTCGGCCATCTGGAAGGCCGGCCTGCCGGGGGTCTGGCACAGCGGCGCTGCCGTGGTTGCTGGTCTGGCAACGGCGCTCGGGCTTGTCGTCCCCGTCGCCCTGGCTTATGTCGTCTGCGCGCGGTTGGTGGGAGGCGCGCCGTCCCGGCGGCGGTCGGCTGACCTGCCGATCCTCGCGGCGGCGGTGCTGGTCCCCTCCCTCTGCGTTTACGTCTTCATCCACATCGGCCAGCTCGGCTACCTGTTGCTCCTGGTGCCCACTCTGATCGCCCCCGCGGGCATGCTCATTGAACGCCTGGCGGCGATGGTGTCGAGGCAGCGCCAGAACCAGGTCGCCGGCGTCGTGCTCGCGGCGTGCGTGCTTGCCAACGTCCTCATCTTCGCGCTGCCGGCCGGCGGCATGCGTGACCAGGTGGCGAGCCACGACGCCTACGTAACCCGCCTGCTCGCGGCGGTTCAGCGCCACGACCCGTCCACGACGGTGCTCCTGACCAGCGCCGAGGCCGACGGCTCCTATCGGCTGGCGCAGTACTACCTACCCGCGTACGCCGTCATCGCCATCGGCCGGGACAACCGCAAGAAGGCGGGAGAAATGTTCGCGACGGGTGAAGCCTCGCCCACCGCCCCCGAATATGACCTGAACAGGTTTGACCACGCCGGCGAACTGCGTCTGCCGGCGGAAACCCGAACCGTCCTGGTGCTCGACGGCGGAGCCCTGGCGCTCCTTGGCAACCGTAGCCGCGCCACCGCCGAGCGCTTCGGCTTAGGCTGGAAGCTATGGCGCGTCAGGCTGGACACCCCGGGCGACGCGGTTGCCTTTGGACCCTATGTCTACCTTCTCCCGGGTACCTGTCCCTGCCGCGGTGCCACCGCCACATTCGCCGTTCGCCAGCCGCACCAACCGACCCTTTAGTGCCCACATAGAATCGGCTCATGGCCGGTCCCGTCCCGCTTTTTCTGCTGCGAACCGTCCTGTTTCCGCACATGCCCCTCGCCCTGCAGGTGTTTGAAGAGCGCTACAAGGTCATGCTCGAGGACTGCCTCACCAGTGGCAGGAGCTTCGGCGTGGTGGCGATCAAGGATGGCGAGGAGGTCGGTGGCGAGGCGACTCCCTGGCGCGTGGGCACGCTCGCCCGTATCCAGCACGTGGAGAAGCTCGACGATGGGCGGATCAACCTGGTCGTGACCGGCGCCTCCCGGTTCCGAGTCCTTCGCGAGGTGCCGGGTAAGCCGTACCTACAGGCAGACGTCGACTACCTTTCGGAAGAGGCGTCGTCCGCTGACGGGCCCCTCAGCCGCCGGGTCAAGCGGGCATTCGAGAACTACCTCGCCGGCCTGCGCGAGCTCGCGCCGAACCTGACGGCCGTGCCTGAGATCCCGGCCGAGGATGAGGTGCTCGGATACATGGTCGCGGCCACCCTTGAAACTCCCCTCGCGGCCCGCCAGCGCCTGCTGGAGGCGGCGAGTCGCGCCGAGCGGATGGAGATGGAGTTGCAGATCCTGCGCTTCGAGGCGGACCTCGTCAGCCGTCGCGTGCTGCCGAGCGTCGCGCCGGCCGGGGCCTTCTCCCGAAACTGAGTTTCGTGCGGTAGGGGAATAAAAAGCCCCCAAGCACGAAGAGGGCGGCGGCGACGAACAGGATCACAGGATTGATGGGCGGCTGCCTTGTCGCCAGGGTACCGGCGGAGTGTCTCGCGCGGCCCGTGCTGGCGGTGCTTCCGGCCAGGGTGTCAAAGACCACCCGTCCGCTGATGCCCCCGCTGGTGGCGGTGACGACGTGCCGACCCTTGGTCTTCGACAGGGTCAGCGTTGTCGCGGCCGAACCCGTGCCATCGGTGGTCAGGCTGGTGGCGGAGAGGCTGGCCTGGTCGTCGGGTTTCTCGCTCAGCTCGACGTCAACGTGGGCGGCGGGCACGGCGTAACGGTCTGTGCCCCGGCTCCCACTGACCGTGATCGTCAGGGTGGTGTGGTCGCCTGGGCCGGGCGCCTGGGGGTCCGCCAGGATGTCAACCCGTGAGCCCGGGATGGCCGGCGGCGGCGGCGGACCGGGCGCCTTGCCGACCAGGTTGCCGCTCGAGTCCTGGGGGGTTGCCGCGGGCGAGGGGGTTGCCCCGGGCTGCCCTGACCCGCCTCCCGGGCTGGCCACCGGGGTGGCCGTCGGCCGCGCCGTGGTCCTGGCGGTCGGCGTCGGCGAGGCCCTCGTCGTTGGGCTTCTGGTGGGGGTGCTGGAGGTGCTGGGGCTCGGGCTGGGGCAGATTGGGGTGCCAGGCGCCACGCATGGGCTGGCGCTCGGGGTTGGCGAGGTGGCGGAAGCCGCGGATGCGCCGACGATGGCGGTGGTGCCACGGGGCAGCAGGAGCGCTCCCAACAGGAGCGCGAGGGGCACGGTAGCGACGGCGTTCCGCGCGCCCATCGGGGAGAGCCGAATACGCACGATCCCCCGATTATCGCAGTGGGGTCCCCCGCCCCTGCGCGAGGGGCCTACTTCAGGTCGAGGACCAGCCGGGCTGGGCCGGTGAGGAAGTAGAGCGAATACTGGGGTTGGCCGCTGGTAGAGAGCCTGAGGTTTGTGCCGGGGCCGGCGGTGATGGCCGTGACCGGGCCCACCCCCTGGAACGAGGAGAGGACGGAAGCGTCAACCGCCATACCCGACGACTGCAGGTAGAGCGTGCCGTCTGCCGCCCGTCCCAGTTGTGCGTCCGGCAGTCCGCCGCCGCCGCCGTCCAGGTCGAAGACGATTCGATAAACGCCGGGTGCTGGGTTGCCGGTACGGATCCTGGTCGCATGGAACCCGGTGCCCGTACCGCCGGCGGTGACGACACCGGACAGGGCCGGCGCCGAAGCGACGGCGCTCGGCGTGGGCTCAGGCGCCGGTGCGGCGGCTCCGACCGGCGGCGGAGGCGGCGCCGCCGACTTGCGAGGGGCGGGGCTGTGGACCGTCGTGACCGCGACGCTCCGTGACGGGTGCGCAAGTACCCGGGGTAGAAGAAGTGCGCCCACCACCACGATGAGGATGACCGCGGCCGCGCCCAGGCCCAGCTTGACCTGGGGATCGAGTGCCGCCAGCCCGGCCGGGCGCTCGCGCTCGCTGCGCGCGCGGAGCGCCTCCCGGTACCCCGTGGCTGCATCCTGGCGCGGGTCCGGCAGCGTCCCCGTCGCAGCCGGCTCCGTACTGAGGGGTGCCGGCTCCGCAGCGGGCTCCAGCTCTTGCCGCATGCGCGCAACCGCGTCTTCCAGGCCGGCGCCCGAGCCAGTCACCGGCACCTCCTCGGGCATGGCCGCCTCCAATTCCGGCTCCAGGTGCTGCGCCGCGGGTAATACCGGCGACCCCGGCTCGAAGGCGTGCTCGGCGGCGGGCAAGTGGAAGGGCGATTCCATCCATACCGGCTCGACCACTGGTGGGACTTCCCCCGCGAACGACGAAGCCGGCATGGCAATAAAGGGTTCCGGCATCTCGGGCTTCTCGCGTATCTCGGGTATCAACGCGGCCGCAGGCGGCTCCAGTTCGTCGCCCGGCTCCGGCTCCGGTGCCTCGGCGGCCTCAACCGCCTCGACCGCCTCGGTCGTCTCGGTCGTCTCGGTTGCCTCCGGTGGCGGGGCCTCACTCTGGGCGGCGAGGTCCTCGGCGACCACCAGGCGGCCGCGTGCCTCCATATCCTCCGCGTCTGCGGCTTCGGCCTCCAGCCAGGGCGGTGGTGCATTTGGGATGGGGGCGTCGGGGAGGACATCCAGGGCCGCGCCGTCCGCCGGCGGGTCGGCGGCCACGTCGGTCGGCTCCGCTTCGGTCGGGGCTGCCCCGGGCTCCGAGAACGACGACGCGAGGACGAACGGCTCGGAGACATCTGGCTCGGGGACAACCGGTAGAGGCTCCGGGGGGGACGGGGCAGGGTCGGGAAGGACAGCGGCATCGTCTGGGACGGCAGCGATAGCGGGGTGACCGGAAACCGCGTCATCCACCAGCAGCGGGCTCTGCGGCAATGGCGGGAAGTCTGGGAGGGGCGGCGCCAGGTCAGTCTCCGTGGGGGCCTCGTCGGACACGCCTCCGGATAGCTCCATCCACTCCTCCGCTGGCGGCTCGGTGGGTGCCTGCGAAATGAGCTCGCCCGCCGTGGGGACTGCCTGCCACGCGGCATCGGTGATCGTGTATTCACCCGGGGCTTCTGCGACCACGCCCGGCGCTTCGAACCCCTCGGGTGACCAGCTTTCCACCGACGGCGCCGGCTCGGCGACCGATTCCTCCGCCGTGGCCCCCGGCAGCCCTGGCACCGGGATATCGCCCAGCTCCAGCTGCCTTGCGGCACCGATCCCGGAGCGTTCGCGGAACGCCTCTAGAGCCGGCATCAGGACCGTGTTCGGAACCACCGCCCGACCCATGCCCTCGACCCTCTCCCGCGCCGAGGTGACCTCGTCCAGCAGCGCCCCGCAGGCCGGGCACCCCTGCAGGTGTTCCTCCACCCGCTGACGGGTTTCAGCAGTCAGTTCACCATCGAGGTAGGGGGTCAGGGAGCGTGGCTGGCACTTCTTCACCAGCTCAGCACCTGCGGGGCCAGTGGCCTGTTACAGGCCACTAGAACCGGATGTAGTCGTACGCCTGCTGGAAGGCGTGACGGGCACGATCCAGCTCGCGGCTCACGGCAGTCCGGCCGATGCCCGCGGCGCGGGCCGTTTCGTCGTACGAAAGATGGCAGTAGTCGTGGAGGAGGAGAACCACGCGGGCGTTGGTCTCAAGCGTGGAGAGGGCGCGCTGCTCGGTTCCATTCGACAGCGCGGCCACGTCCTCCTCGGTGAACGTCACGGCGGGTTCTGCCGAGCCACCGAACATGCGCTGCCAGAGGGACTGGTGCTCACCCTTGCGGAGGTACTCGCGGGCGCGAGAGGTGGCGATCAGGTACATCAGGGAGCGCGGCTGGTTGGGGGTCTTGCCCTTGCGGTAGTAGCGCCCCACCTGCTCGAAGGTCTCCTCGGCCAGGCGATGGGCCACGCCAATATCGCCCACCAGCCTCTCGAGGTAACTGAGCACCTGGTTGAAGGAGCCCAGGAACAGGCTGTCAAAGTCCGGCTGGGTGCTGGGTAAATTCAGCACAAGGCTTATTTCATTCATTACAAAGACGTAGAGAAGAAGATTGAGGCCAGTGTAGACCCGGG
>JBHEMP010000095.1:0-8200 GCA_046262515.1 Candidatus Dormibacteria bacterium
GCTGTACGCCCTAGAGGGGCCGGCTCCCGACCATCTCACGGTCAGGTTCCTTGAGATCTCGGAGTACGTGCAGAATCTCACGCTCGGATTTGATGCTGCGTCCGGCAAACCGGGACAGGTTGGCGAAGACCGTTTCCTTCATCTCCGTCTCGTCATAGCTGACGGGGGTGTAGGTATTGATCATGCGCGTGAGATAGTCGGGGTCCTCGAGCATGTCGAGCACCGACGGCTTGGTCACGGTGGTCGGGTGCTTCGGCTTGTCGGAGCTGCTGCGCAGCATCCAGAGGGACATCATCAGTACCTCTCGGAGAACGTTCTCGTCCTTGCCGGCGGCCTTGTCCAGGTAGGTCATGTAGACGGCACCATGACGCAGCTCGTCGGTCGCCAGGATGCGGAAGATCTTCTTCAAGACCGGCTCCTGGAAGGTGTCGGCGAAATTGTTGTACCAGAGCGCCAGTCGGTGCTCCCCGATAAAGTGCATGGTCATTGTCTGGACGGCCGGTCCGGGGTCGAAGCTGAGGCGCAGCTTCGGCAACTCTGTCTCGAGGTCGGGAAGGTGAAGGCCACACTTGTTGATGTATTTCTTCATCGTCAGGAAGTGCTTCATCTCTTCGTAGAACCAGACCGACACGAACGCCGAGAAATCTATGTCCTCGTAGAAATCCCGGATGAACATCTCGGTCGCGTAGAGAGCGGAAAGTTCGGTCAGGCAGATGTAGCGGAGGTCATAGAGCAGGCCGTCCGGCAAAAGCTCGGGCTGAAGCTGCTCCCAGGGCACATCGCGGGTAAGCATCCACCGGTTGCGCTCCATGCGCTCAAAGTGCCGTTCGTAAAGCATCTCGTCCGACATTCTTCGAGTCTAGTGCGCGGTTTGACGAGCCTCTATGCCAAAACAGCCAGTTTCGGCTCGAATCTTCATACATCCGTATGATCTGACCCATGGTCGCCGCCCCTGCCACGGCCGAGCTCTCCCGTCGGCTCTCCCCGCAGACCCCTGAAATCAGCCGCCTGATGGTCGAGGAGATCCTTCGCGAGGTGCCGCACTATGGCAGCGCGCCCGCCCGCTATGGCGACGCAGTCCTGCAGCGCTGCCGCCTGGCAGTGCGGATCTTCGTTCGCATCGTCGAGACGGGGGCCCCGCCGGGTCCGCGCGACATCAACGTCGTGCGGCGAGTGGGTCGCACCGTGGGAGCGGCGGGCGAGCCCCTCGAGCCCCTGCTTCACGCGCTCCGAGTCGGCGCCCGCGTGGGCTGGGAGGAGACTCTTCGGGAGAGCAGGCGTGCCCCCGCACTGGCGCCCGAGGAGATGCTGCCGCTGGCCGGGCGCGTATTCGAGTACATTGACCAGTTGAGTTCGTCGATGGCCGAGGCATATTCGCAGGAGGTCGAGGAGTCGGCGCGGCGCCAGGCCATGAGTGAGTCTCGCCTGTTCGAGGCGTTGCTCTCGGGCGACGAACCCGACGGGGGGCCCCTACCGTCACTCTCGCCGGAACCACCCCGCATCGCGCTGGCGGTGGCATCGCGCCAGCCGGCAGCGCGGGTCTCGGCGGTGCTGGGCAGGATGCGCGCGCGGATGGCCGAGGGCGTGATGGGGCAGCGGTATGGCCTGGCCGTCTGGCTGCTGCCGCGGGAGCCGCCATCGGCACTGCTGGACGATTGCGCCGCCGGAGCCGAGGTGACCTTTGGCATGTCAGGCTCGGCCGAGGGCGTGACGCTGTCCCGGGCCGTGGACGAAGCCGCGGTGGCGGCAACCGTGGGCCTCGAGACGGCGGGCCAGGTCCGCCTCTTCCGGTACTCGCTCATCTATCCGGAGGCGGCGATGCGATCAGACCCGTCGGCACTGGCCCGGTTCCATGCGGCAATTCTTGGAGACCTGGTGCGGTACCCCGAGATCCTCGAAACCCTGCGCACTCACCTGCTCAACGGGCGCTCGGTCGGACAGACGGCGCGTCTCGTTCACCGTCACCGGCAGACCGTGGTCTACCGCCTGCGCCGCGCCGGGGAAATCCTCGGGTGCGACCTGGGTCGACCAGAGGAGCTGTTCAGGCTGGAGGCGGCGCTGAGGACCCTTCCCCTCGCCTGACCCAGCGGTCGAGCATCCTGTTGAAGTTGCGCCGGCTGAGTCGCTCCCGGTCCGCGGCATCGGTGCTGTCCCAGAGGCGGTGAACATGACGCGTCACCTCGGCGCGGTACACCCTCAACGAAAACCCCGCCGCCACCACCTGACGGCTGAAATCCAGGTCAAGGTTGCGGTAGTAGCGGAAGGCGACGTCCATCGGTCCGATCCGCAGGAGGTCTCCGCGCCGGAAGCTGACCAGGTACTCGAGGGCCGCCACGTCCGGGCCTGGCGAAGGGTGGAAGTCGCGCCAATCCTCGGTGTCGAGGCCAAACGGACCGGTGGCGCCCACAGCCGGGTCGCGCAGCGTGGCCTCAGCCGCAACCAGGACCTCATGTCGGAACTGCAGACTGGGTTCCACCACGTGAATGACGGTGCCGCCCGCCTGCTTGATCGCGGCGTTGTACGCCTGGGCCTGCCCGGCGCCGCGCACCCGCACGGCGGACGGCCGCCTTCTCAGGGCCGGAAGGTCCAGGCCGAGGAGTTCGGGAGGCGGGTCCTCCGCCCCGTCGGCAATACCGAGGATCACCTCAAGGCTCCCGGGCGGCGCCCCGGCGCAGACCGTTGTCAGAAGCCGGAGCACGTCTGCCGGCCAGCCGTGGTACGCGATGCAAAGGCTGTGCCGGCAGTCATCGGCGTCAGCAGCACGGACGGGGACTTCCTCCTCGGAATCAAACACCGCGAGCGACGCCGCACGCGGCGTCAGCCCAAACCCGGTAGAGGAATCGCTGACGTCCCAGCCGGCCTCGGCGATCTGGTCCCGGATGCTATCCGCCTCCTGGAACCGGCGGGCCTGGCGCGCAGCCTGGCGGCGCTCCGCGAGGGCCACGACATCCGCGGGCGGTACGCCGCCTTCACTGGGCGTCAGACTTCGCCCTCCTGGCCGCCCGCCGGGCCGGGACCGCTGCGCTCTCGGTGGGACCCTCGCTGGTTCCGGGCAGGTGCTCCTGGATGACCTGGACGATATGGTCGAGGTCGTCGGTAATGATCAGCAGGTCGAGTTCGTCGGCGGTTACCATGCCCCCGTCCACCACCGTGCGCCTGATCCAGTCGAACATCCCCTTCCAGTAGGCGGAGCGATAGAGGATCACTGGAAAGCGCTTTATCTTCCCCGTCTGAACCAGGGTCACCGCTTCAAAGAGCTCATCCAGGGTGCCGAACCCACCCGGGAAGATCACAAAGGCCTCCGCGTACTTCACGAACATCGTCTTTCGGACGAAGAAGTACCTGAACTCGATGGCGAGGTTGGCATAGCGGTTGAGGTTTTGCTCGTAGGGCAGCTCGATGTTGCAGCCGACCGAGATGCCCCCCGCCTCCGTGGCGCCCCGGTTCGCGGCCTCCATGACCCCCGGTCCACCCCCGGTTATCACGCCGAGTCCCGCCTCTGCGAGGGCGCCCCCGAGGCGCCGCGCATCGCGGTAATCGCGGTGGCGCGGTCCGACCCGCGCCGACCCAAAAATACTCACCGCCGGACCGATCTCCGCCAGGGCATCGAAACCCTTCACGAACTCCGCCTGGATGCGCATCGCGCGCCAGGTATCGGTATGGATGAAATCCGCGCGCGTGCTCTCCAGGAGGTGCTGGTCCGCGGTGGGAACGTGGCGGCGTTCGGGCAGGTGCCGCCGCCAGGGGCTCACCCTGCGGTCGCCGTCGCGGGGCTCAGGCATTGAGGTGCACTCTTTCCACCCGCGGCCCGATCGCGACCAGGACCTCCCAGCTGATGGAGTCCATCCAGCCGGCCAGGTCGACAGCGGTGACCTCGCCCTCACCCTGCCGGCCGAGCAGCACCACCTCGTCCCCCTCTGCTGTCCCGGGCAGGGTCGTCGCGTCAACGGTCAGAAAATCCATGCTCACCCGGCCGATGACGGGTAGGCGGCGGCCGTGGAGCAGCACCTCCGCCCGGCCTGACAGGGCGCGCCGATAGCCATCGGCGTAACCCGTGGCCACGGTCGCCACGGTGGTTGGGCCCGAAGCCGTGAAGGTCCCACCGTAACCCACGCGGTCGCCTCCACGCAGCCGGTGCACGGCCACGACGCGGGATTTCCAGGCCAGGACAGGGCGGAGGTCGACATCGGATACCGCACCAGATGGATAGCCGTAGAGGGGCAGCCCGCAGCGCACCATCGTCAGTTGCGAACCGGGAAACTGCAGCGCCGCGGCCGAATTCGCGGCGTGCAGCACGGGTACCTCTATCCCGGCCGCGGCCAGGCTCGCGGTAACCGCCATGAACGCCTGCAACTGGCGGCTGGTCCGCGCGGAAGCGGGGTCATCAGCCTCGGCAAAGTGGGTCCAGAGACCTTCCAGTGAGAGACCGGGTGCGGCCACCACGCGACGGGCCAGGTCGAGGGACTCGTCGGGCGGACAGCCGAGCCGGGCCATGCCGGTGTCCACCTTGAGGTGCACGGGGATCTGCGTCCCCGGTGCGTGGGACTCCGCCGCCGACGCCAGGCGCTCCAGGCCGTCCGCGCCGTGGACGGAGACACCTACCTTCGCGGTTATCGCCTCCGCCTCCGCGCCGGCGGCAAGCGGGCCGAGCAGCAACACGGGCGCGACGATGCCCCCGTCTCGTAAGGCCAGCGCTTCCTCGAGGGTGGAAACGGCCAGCCAATCCGCCCCCGCGCGCAGAGCCGCCTGCCCGACGGGCACAGCACCGTGGCCGTACGCATCCGCCTTGACAACCGCCATCAGACGCGTCGCGGGACCCAGTCGCGCTCGGAACTGCCCCACGTTGTGGGCCAGAGCGGCAAGGTCCACCTCCGCCCACCGGAGGCGCCCCGCGTTCACCCCCCTCGGGCCTGCCGCAACAGCGGCCTGAGATCCCGGATGGTGACCGGGATGAGCGGCAGCAAATCTGACGCCAGCACCCCCGCGTCCCCCATGCGGGCTCCCGCCTCGTCGCCGGCAGCGCCGTGCAGGAAGACCCCGGTGACCGCGGCCTCGAAAGGGTCGAGCCCCTGGGCCAACAGCGCTCCGAGGATCCCCGCCAGGACGTCGCCGGTGCCCGCGCTGGCGAGGGCGGCGCCCCCCGTCGGATTGACGCGGACTTCCCCGCCCGGCTCGGCCACGACGGTGTGTGAACCTTTCAGCACGACCACCTGGCGCCACTCCCTGGCAAACCGCGCCGCGACCTCCTCCCGGTTGCCCTGGATCTCGTCGACCTTCAGCCCCGTCAGCCGGGACATCTCCATCGGGTGAGGCGTCAGGATGAACTTGCCTTTGAGCTTCGGCATTAGCTTGCGTTGCTCGGCCAGCGCGTTGAGCGCGTCCGCGTCGACGACGGTCGGACGACGTAGCTGAACCAGGAGATCGAGCACCATCCGCCGGGTGGAAAATTCTCGACCGAGGCCCGGGCCGACGACGCATGCGTCCGCCGAGGCGCAGTACCGCTGCACGGCGTCCAGCCCGGCGTGGCCCAGGATGCCGGGACCAACCTCAGGAACCTGGGTCACCACGACCTCAGCACACTTGATCGCCAGGATCGGGTAGATGGTCTCCGCTGCGAGCAGGCGCACATACCCGGCGCCACTACGCGCGGCCGCCGTCGCGGTCAGGTACGGCGCCCCGGTGTAACCGAGGGAGCCGGCCACGACGCAGACCTGGCCGAAGGTCCCCTTGTTGGAGTCCTGCGGCCGGTCCGGCAGCCGCACTTCAGGTGCGAGGCGTGGGCGGGGCTTGCGCGCGACCTGCTCAACGACAGCGGCCACCGCCATCGCCATCCCCCCATCGTGGGTGATGCTGACAGCGATTTCCGGGGACGGCTCGCGGGTCAGGGTCACCGTGGGAGCGCCGCGGCGGCCGGGCAGGACTTCGACGAGGGACATGCGTGGGAAGCGACCCCGGCCCCCCAGCGCTTTCAAAACCGCCTCCTTGGCCGCCCAGCGGCCGGCGAGCTTCTCTACGTTGCCCCGCGCGTAGGCCAGTTCCGCGGGGGTATACACCCGCTTGAGGAAGCGGTCTCCGTAACGCTCGATGGCGGCCGCGATCCTTGCCACCGGCACCACGTCGATCCCGAGCTGCACCCCGACCCGCTACTCCACCGTCACGGACTTGGCGAGGTTGCGCGGCTGGTCCACGTCGGTCCCCCGCTCCACCGCCACGAAGTAAGCAAAGAGTTGCAGTGCGGCGGAGTTCACGATCGGCGAGAAAAGTTCGTCGACCTCGGGTACCTCGATCACGTCATCGACCAGGCCACGCAGGCGGCGGTCGCCGATATTAACCAGTGCCAGCACCGGCGCCCCCCGCGCCCCGACTTCCTGGATGCTGCTCACCATCTTGTCCAGGATGGGAGAGGAGGTGGCTATAGCCATGACGGGGAACTGGTCATCGAGAAGGGCGATCGGGCCGTGCTTCAGCTCGCCGGCCGCGTACCCCTCGGCGTGGAGATATGAGATCTCCTTGAGCTTGAGCGCACCTTCAAAGGCCATCGGGTGGTTGATCCCCCGGCCGATGTACATGAAGTTGCGATAAGCGGCATACCTCGCGGCAACTTTGCGGATGTGGCGGTGCCGTCGCAGGACACCCTCGACTGCCTCGGGCAGGCGGTGCAGGCCCTGCGTCAATTCGCGAAGCCGGGCTGGCGCAACGCGGTGACGAACGGCCGCGAGGCGCAGCGCCAGCAGCATCAGGACGGTCGTGGTGCCCACGAATGTCTTAGAGGAACAGACGCTGATCTCAGGCCCCGACTGCATGTAGATGACGCCGTCGGCCTCCATCGTCATGGTGCTCCCGACCACGTTGCAGACCGTGACCACGGTCGCACCTCGCGCCTTCGCCTCGCGCATCGCCGCCAGGGTGTCGGCCGTTTCCCCGGACTGGGACAGGGCGACCACCAGCATGCGCTCATCCACCAGCGGGTGTCGGTAGCGGAACTCGGACGCCGGTTCGACGTCCACCGGCAGGCGGGCCAGGTCTTCGATGGCGTACTTACCGATCATGCCCGCGTTCAGGGAGCTGCCGGCGCCGATCACCACCACGCGGTCGAACCGCAGCATCTGACGATCGGTGAGTCGGAATTCCGGGAAGGTCACGGTCCCCTCGTCATCGAGGTGGCCGCGAGTCGCGTTGCGGACTGCTTCCGAGTCTTCGTTGATCTCCTTGAGCATGTAGTGCGGATACCCACCCTTCTGGGCCTGGGCGACGTCCCAGTTGACCCGGATCAGCCGGGGCTGAACCGCGGCGCCGCTGAGGTCGGTGACCGTGGGGCCGAGCCTGGTGATGGCCACGATCTGACCCTCGCCGAGGACCAGGGCCTTCTTGGTATAGGGAATGATGCCGGTCAGGTCGGAGCAGATGAACCACTCGTCCTTGCCTAGCCCGACCATCAGGGGGGCGTTGAGCCGGGCGCCGATCAGCAGGCCGGGGTCATCGCGGGAGAAGATCACCAGCGAGTAGGCGCCGCGGAGGCGGCCGACCGCCTGGCGCACCGCCTCCACCAGGTCGCCCTTGTAAAACGACTCGATGAGGTGGGGAACCACCTCGGTGTCGGTGTCGGTTCGGAACCGGTGCCCCCCGGCCTTGAGCTCGCGGCGCAATTCCGCGTAGTTCTCGATGATGCCGTTGTGGATCACCATGATCCGCTGCATGCAGTCCCAGTGGGGGTGGGCGTTGCCCTGGGTCGGTTTGCCATGCGTCGCCCACCGGGTGTGGCCGATGCCGAGACCACCGCGTATTTGGGTACGACCGGCCAGCGCCTTCTCCAGGTCGGCCACCTTGCCGGCCGTCTTCAGCACAGCGGGTCGCGCGCGCCCGGGGACGAGGACCGCCACCCCCGCCGAGTCGTATCCGCGGTACTCGAGCCGCTTGAGGGTGTCGACGATTATCGGCGCGGCGTCCCGTTGACCGAGGTAGCCGATGATGCCGCACATGCTCCGAGTTTAGTGGGCCGCGACGGCAGCAAGCCGCGCGCCGCGCCGCGGCTCGACCTGGACAGACGCGATCAGCGAGTGGGACTCGGGCTCGGGCTTGGGCTTGGCGCCGGGCTTGGACTCGGCGACGGGGCGGCCACCTGGGTGACGGTGATACGGACCGTGACGGTGCCGCCTCCGACCACGGTCACGCCCGCCGGCGCCCTCAATGAAACGGTTCG
>JBHEMP010000096.1:0-6053 GCA_046262515.1 Candidatus Dormibacteria bacterium
GCCGACCTCCTAGTGTAGGGTCGCGGAGCGGCGAGCCCTGCTACGTACAATTACCGCCGACCGAGGTGGCATTAGCTCAGTGGTAGAGTGCCTGGTTGTGGCCCAGGAGGTCATGGGTTCAAGCCCCATATGCCACCCCAACTCCATCACGGGGCAGCCGCGACCTGGATCAGCCCGGTTCCTTCGAGTCGGGTGCAGGCCGCGTCGGCGTTCCCGCTTCGACGTCTGAGTACCGAAATCGCAATTCAGTACTGAGCTCGGCGAGGACCTGCTGGAACGGCGCCGTCTGGAACTCGCGGGCTCGGGCGGCGAACTCCTCCATGGTGCCGGGCGCGGTCACTCGCTCGGCGGTGCCGAGGCGGCCGCCGGTCATGCGCGAATAGGCGTCAACCCGGTAGAGGAAACGTAGCGAGCCGTCGTCGTCGACCTCCCGGACCGAAGCTCTCAGGCGGAGGATCGGGTCGCCCTGGTCTTCCAGCTGGTAGATGACGCGTTCAGGCCGGACCGTGTCCTCCGGCACGCGGTACACGGGCCGCAGCCGGCTCTTGGAGGAGGGAAGTGGCCCCGGCACGGTGCTTAGGAGCCCGGCCGGAAAGTGACTCGGCCCTTCATCCCCCGCGGCCGCCGATCCGCGCGTCGCCGTACGCCATCGGCCCTGCGCCCTTCCCTTACGCACCGACTGGTGCGCGCGGTCCAGTGCTCGGCGGCTCCTTCGCCTCGACGACCGATGGGGCGAATTGCTGGCGCCACTTTCCGGCCGGACTCCTAGGGCTTCGGGTAGTACGGGTTGTTGACGGGCGTGTGGGGTGTGAGAAGGAGGAAGACGAAGAAACCGAAGAGCACCAGCAGGAAAAGCCCGGCGATGGCCAGGGTCACCGCAGCGTGGCTGGCCACGGGTGCCGTCTGGAGCGCGGCGCGCGCGTGTTTCCTGGAGTCCGCCGTGGGCTCTTCGGGCAGCTGCGCCGGGATCCGCGGCGGCCCGAAGCGTCCGCGGCACTGCGGACAGAGCAGTGAACCGTGGTCATCTGCGGGGAGTGCCGGGTCGACCAGGGCGACGAGGCCGCAGCGGCGGCAAACCAGGCGGGGGAACTGGGCCAGGTCAACGTGAACGGGCAAGTGCTACACCCTGTGAGCGGATCGAAGTGGCTGAGCATCCATTCTAAGATGAAGTCGTGACCCTGGCTGCCAATGCATCGGGACCTGACGCCACCGCCGAGGTCCTCGCCCGGATCCGGGGGGCAGTGGAGGCCGCCGTGGTCCTCGACCGGGAGGTCGTCCAGCTGGCGGTGGTCTCGTTACTGGCCCGCGGCCATGTTCTCCTGGAGGACGTTCCGGGTGTCGGCAAAACCCTCTTCGCGCGGACTCTATCGAGGGCCATCGGCGGCGACTTCCGGCGCATCCAGTTCACCCCCGACCTGCTCCCCGCCGACGTGACCGGTGGCAACATCTTCGATCCCCGCAGTGCGGAGTTCAGCTTCCGCTCGGGGCCGGTTTTCGCCAACGTCGTGCTGGCCGATGAGATCAATCGCGGTACCCCGCGGGCGCAGGCGAGCCTCCTTGAGGCCATGGGTGAGGCCTCTGTAAGCGTGGACGGGACCACCCATCGGCTTCCCGACCCGTTCCTGGTCATCGCCACCCAGAACCCGATCGAGCAGTACGGTACCTTTCCACTCCCGGAGTCCGAGTTGGACCGCTTCACGATGATGCTTCGCGTCGGCCGGCCCGACCATGACCAACAGGCCGAGATCCTGCGGCGCCACGAGCACGCCGAGCCCCGCCGCGACCAGCCGCCCGTCTGCGACCTGGGGACCATCAAGCGGGCGCAACAGGAGGTGATGGCCGTCCACGTCTCGGGGGCGATCCGGGAGTACGTTGTCGGAATCGTCCTCGCGACGCGCGACCACGCGGCGGTCACCCTGCCGGCAAGCCCGCGCGCGAGCGTGGCCCTGCTGCGCTGCGCCCAGGCGATGGCCTTGCATGAAGGTCGCGGACACGTTCTTCCCGACGACGTTAAGCGCGTTGCGCCCGCGGTCCTCGGGCACCGCCTCGCCGTGGGGACTGGCAGCGGTGACGGGGTGGTGGGGGAGATCCTCGCGCGGGTGCCCGTAGCGCTCGAGGCCTAGTGGTCCGCGTCCGCCCCACGCGCCGGTTGCCGGGGATGCTGCTGGCCGCGCTGGTGATCTACGTCTTCGCGACCAACTCCCAGGTCATCTGGCTCTACCTGGTGTCGGCGCTGATCGCGGGGCTTGCCCTGGTCGGGCTGGTCGCTCCATTGCTCACGGTGAGACGGATCCGTCCCACCCTGTCAGCTCACCGCAGAGCCGGGTTCTCCGCGCCATTGCCGCAGGATCGAGCGCGGGTCTTCGCGGGCGACCGCGTGACGTTGGAGATCGAACTGGGCGAGCCCCGTGCGCCCGTCGAGGTGGTTGGGTTGTTTGAGGCGGACCATGTCCCGCTCGCCATCGGGGCAACGAGGTGGAGCCCGACCGGGCTGCGGGTCGAGTTTGAGACGCCAACCCGCGGCGTGCTGCAGCTGTCGGGTATGCGCCTCGCTACCAGCTGGCCGTTGGGCATCGCGCGGGCCGAGCGAAGCGTGGATCTAACTCTTGCGATCGTGGTTCACCCGGTCTACGCACTCCCCCCGCAAGGGCGGCGGCCCGGCGCTCGCGAGCCGGCCGGCAGCAGCGCCAGCCGGGGGGCGGGGGAGGAGTTCCTCGGACTGCGGGAGTTCAGGAGCGGGGATAGCCAGCGACGGGTTCACTGGCCCACGAGCGCCCGCAGCGGCAGGCTGATTGTCGTCGAGACCGCGCGCGAGAGCAGCAACTCCAACTTCTATGACCTGGACCTCGGGGACGTACCGGCCGACGCGGCAGAGCTCGCAGTACAGGTTGCCGCCAGCCTTGTGGCGGGCAACATCGTGGCGGGGGCCCCCATGTCCATCGCGATACCGGGACAGTCGCGCGCTCTGCAGCGATGGCCGGATGTCCTCGCCGCGCTGGCGCGCGCGCGGCCGGGCGACCCGCGCCCCGGTCGCACGCCCCACGGCGCGCAGGGCCTCAGCGTGGATGGCGCCATTCTCAGGGTACGGCGAGGAGACAAGGTCGTGATCCTTTCCGCCCGGACGGAGCTGCAAGCGGCCCTCGAAGCGCTGGACGCGAACTGATGCGTCGTCTCACCAGGGGAGCACGCCTCCCCGAGGACAGGCTCAACGCCCGCGCGGCGGTCTTCGCTGCGGCGGCGGTTGCTAACCTCGCGATGGCCATCACGGCAGGCGTGCTGCTCACTTCCCTTGCGTGCCTCGGCGTGATCGCTATTGGGCACGCGGTGAGCTGGCGCGGGCGCCACCGCCCGCGCACGGCCCGAGGACAGGCGGTACTCGGGCTGCTGATCCTTCTTTGCGTGGCTTACCTCGTAGCCGACTTGACCGTCGGCGTCTTCGGAGGCGCCCTCCCTCAGGCCAAGTTCGCCGTTCTTGCCCAGGCCGTGACGAGCTTCGACCTGAAGAGCCGTCGA
Organism: Candidatus Dormibacteria bacterium; assembly: GCA_046262515.1. GTDB lineage: Bacteria > Chloroflexota > Dormibacteria > DASZGP01 > DASZGP01 > JAXDLW01. The sequence continues at coordinate 3,514 of JBHEMP010000096.1, forward strand.
AACCTGTTCACTCACCTCTGGCACAGCGCGGTGGTCCTCTACGTGGGGTCCCTCTTCGCGTGGAACCCGACCTTCCTCGTGTTCGTGCTGGGCTGGGCCGGGGCCCTGTTCGCCTTCATGTACTTCACCCGTCGCGAAGGAAGCGTTGGTCCGCGGCCGCGACTGGCTCGTTGGACTACCGCGTGGCTGGCCATGAGCGGACTGATTTTCCTTGCCATCCCGCACTTCGCGGGCCGGCCCATCGCGGTCCCGCTGCTGGTTAGCATCCCCCTCACCGACACCTCCGGGGCGGAGACTCTTCCCAGCGTTCTTCCCCTCGTCGGAAGCGCGCCCGGACCCAACAGCGACCCGGCGATCAACCTCCGCGTCAGGGGGCGGCTCGGCGACGAGGTCATGTTTCGCGTGCGGTCACCAGCACCCGGGTACTGGCGGGCGTACACGCTGAGCACCTACCGCGGCCAGTCCTGGTCGCGGCGGAGCGGGCGCGCGCAGCCGATCCAACCGATCGCCACCCACCTACAGGTCACGGATGAAGGCCCGGCGACCGGGAGCTTGCCGCAGAGCTATTTCATCGAACGCCCGCTGCCGGCCGAGATCCTTGTGGCATACCCCGTCACCGAGCTCTATTTCCCGGCGCGAGGCGCCGTCCTGGTGGATACCGGGACGGTGCACAGCCCCGTGCCGCTGCGCCGTGGGGTGAACTACTCGGCGGTTTCGGCGGTACGAGATCTTGGCCCGGACCGGTTGCGCCGCGTCATGCCCATCGATGCCCTGGTCGACCAGGAGGACCTTCGCTTACCCGCCAGCGTACCGGCACGGGTGTCGGCGTTGGCAGAACAGTTGACGGCCGGCACCTCGAACGAATACGACAGCGTCCGTGCCATCACGGCCTACCTCCGGGCCCACTATCGCTACAGCCTCGACACGCCCCGTCTGCCGGCCGGCGTAGACGCCGTTGACCAGTTCCTCTTCATAGACCGCGTGGGCTATTGCGAACAGTTCGCGAGTGCCCTGACGGTGATGCTGCGCAGCCGCGGGATCCCGAGCCGTATGGCCGTCGGTTACTCGACGGGCGACCAGGACCAGCTGACCGGGAGCTTCACGGTACGTGCCCGCGACGCCCACGCCTGGGTGGAGGTCCTCTTCCCGGGGGTGGGTTGGGTGCCATTTGATGCATCCCCGGGGTTCGCCACGCTACCGGCAAACCGTATGCCACAGCGCTGGTTCCTGAGTGACTTCGCGCCGCAGCTGGCGTTCGCGGGGCTGGGAAGTGCGCCGAGGGCAGCAGTTGTCACTTCCGCGGCAGCCCTCGGCCTGGTACTGCTGATGGTGCTGGTCGGGCTTGCGTGGAGACGATCCCGGTTGCTGGGGCGGAGTCCGCAGTTGCGCGCTTACAGGCGGGCTCAGCGTTGGCTGGGCCTGGCTCGCCTGTCGGTCCGCGCCGGTCCCGAGACCCCGAGCGAGCACCTGCAGCGATTGAAGGCCGGAGCCCCGGAGGTCGCGCTGGCCCTGGCCCCGCTCGTTGAGGCGCTGCACCTCACCGCCTTCGCGGGCCGGGACGCGCCGCGGCGGGGCTCCATTGCCGTCCTCCGGGCTGCCCTTCGGTGGCGCGTGCGAGGCAGGGGAGGGGCCACCGCTTGAGCGTCGACGAAGAGTGGATGCGTCAGGCACTGCGCCTCGCCCGCGCGGCGGGACGGCGGGGGGAGGTGCCGGTGGGCGCCGTAGCGGTCCGACACGGGCAGCGAGTTGCGGCGGCGTCCAACCGCATGGAGGCGACCCGGGACGCCACTGCCCACGCCGAGATGGCCTGCCTGGGTTCGGCTGCCCGGGCGGTCGGGGCCTGGCGCCTCGAGGACGTGACGCTGTATGTGACCCTCGAGCCCTGCCCCATGTGCGCATCGGCAATGGTCCTCGCTCGCCTCTCGCGCCTCGTCTACGCCGCCGCCGATCCCAAGAAAGGCGCGGACGGTTCGGCCTACCGGCTGATGGACCACCCCAGGAATAACCACGTTGTGCGCGTCACCCGTGGCGTGCTGGAGGTGGAGTCGTCCTCGTTGCTCTCCTCGTTCTTCGCCGGCGTGCGCGCCCGGGCCCGAGGTTAGTCCCCTGATAACCTAAGCCTGCTACCGGCCCGCGGAGAGGTGTCCGAGTGGTTTAAGGTGCAGCTCTCGAAAAGCTGTGTGGGGAAACCCACCGCGAGTTCGAATCTCGCCCTCTCCGCCATCCACCGACCGCGAACCGGTGGGCCCACCTGCCGGATGTACCACTAGAATCTGGGCCGCACGGAGCGGTCGCCTAGTCCGGTCGAGGGCGCGGCACTGGAAATGCCGTAACCGGGGCAACTCGGTTCGAGGGTTCGAATCCCTCCCGCTCCGTTCGTTAGCGCAAAACTACAAAGGGGTCACCGATTCGGCACGCGGCGGGGCGGTCAGCGAGTCGGCGGCGCGCTGGCAGTCGGTTCTCTCAGTCGATTTGGCTGCCGTGGGCTGCGAGCAACTCGAGAGCCGAGGCGGCCCCGGTGGCGCCCGGTAAGTCTTTGA
>JBHEMP010000097.1:0-6456 GCA_046262515.1 Candidatus Dormibacteria bacterium
AGTTGAGCGGAGATGACGGGCGAGGAGTCGACGTCGAGTTTGCCGAACTTCACGTCCCCGGCGTAGTCCTCGTTGAGAGCTTCGACGACGGGCGCCACCATGCGGCAGGGAGCGCACCACTCAGCCCAGAAGTCCACCAGGACGGGCTTGTCCGACTTCAGGACCTCGGTCTCGAAGTTCTGGTCGGTGATGTGAACTAGCTCAGGCATGTGGTTCTCCTTCTCATGTGCAGCCGCTGTAGGTCACAACCGGCCACCCCTTCGGTCCATTCCCGCGGTCAGTTGGACTTGTTGTCGCCGCTCCCGGAACTGGCCTTGGTCGCTTTCTTGTCGGTCTTTTTCGTCTCGGACTTGGTCTCAGACTTGGTTTCAGAACTCGTGTCCGTCTTGGATGAGTCCTTCTTGGACTCGGAGGGACTCCCCGAGGAATCGCTGCCCCCAGAAGGGGCGGGGCTCGAGCCGGATGAACTGCCGCGGCTGTCGGTCTTGTAGAAGCCGGGGCCCTTGAAGACGATGCCGACGGGGTAGAAGATGCGGGTCACGGGCTTGCCGCAGACCTGGCACTCCTTCAGTGGCGCGTCGTTGATCCCCTGGAAGATTTCGAACTCGTGAGCGTTGGCTTCACATCGGTAACCGTAGGTTGGCATCGCAGGCGGATTCTACCCGCCGGCCGGCTTTTGAGACCGTCTACGGCGACGCGATGAAAGGCCGCGATGGCGCTTATTGCCATCGACACCAATCAGCGCTTAGAGATGCTCTCGGGCGCCCTGGGGCATCATCACCAGCCCGGACGCCGGTTTGGGCCAGAAGTAGGTCGACTTCTGGGGCATGTTCTCACCGGCGTCGGCCACCGCCTGGACCTGCGCGAGGGAGGGTGCCCGGGTGAGGATTCCGGCGTCGTATTCGCCTCGCCGCACCAGCTCGACGACCTCAGCCGTGTCGCGCGAGTAGGCAATGTCCCTGCCCTCCGCCAACTGTTGCGCGCCGAAACCCAGCAGTGGCGCCAGCACCCCCTGGTGAAGCAGCCCGACGTCGAGGTCCCGAATACTCGGCGCCAGCTCCGCCAGATGCTCAGGCGGCACCGCGCCCTCGAGATAGCTGAGGCGCCCTTCCGCCACGAGCCCCACGCCGAGCGCTCCTGGGGCTGCCGGCCCGGCCAGCCTTGACTCCAGGTCTGCGAGCGTGGCCGGCTGTTCGGTTAGCCAGCCCCAGGTCCGGAGCTCGCCGAGGAAACGACCGAGGTTGTAGGGCGCCCGCAGGCGCAGCAGCCTGTGCGTCGGCAGGACGAGGAGCCCGGGGTCTTCCGCGGCGCTGAGCAGCATCAGCTTGAAGCGAGAGGCATCATCCAACCCGCCACCCATCTCCTCCGCGTGGACCAGCGCCGTCTCATATCGATGGTGGCCATCGGCGATGTACAGCTGGACCGCGGACGCCGCGGCGGCAATGCTGCGTACGGTGTCCGGCTCGGTGACCCGCCACAGCTCGTGGGTCTCGGATACGACTTCCGCTGCCACCGCCGCCACCGGCGAGAACTGAGCTGTCAGCGTTGGCGGGGTCGCGGCGATGAACTCGAGCAGGCGCAGCAGGCGGCGTCCCGGATCGGGGTGGAAAACCCAGATGGGCTCGGTGTCCGCGCCCGTCGCCCGCATCAGATCGAGGCGGTCCTGCTTGGGGCCTGGCATTGTGTGCTCGTGGGGGAGAACGGCCCCACTGCTCCAGGGTTCGAGCCGTACCGCCGCCAGCAGACCGAGCCGGCTGACCCGGCGCTCGCCCGCCGCGGACTGCATCTGGAAGCCCTGCCGGTGAACGTAGAAGGCAGGTTCAGGGTCGCGCAGCAGCGTCCCCTCCTCGGTCCAGCTTCGCAGCGCCAGGGCCGCCTCCGCGTAACGGGCGGGCCCCTCCGCGCGGTTGAGGATGATGCGCACCACGTTGTGCGGGTCGCGCTCGTAATAGGCGGACTGTTGCACGGGCGAGATGACGTCGTACGGCGGACACAGCGCGGCCGAAAGCTCCACCCGAGCCGGGTCGAATGTCACGCCCCGGAAGGGCCGGACGTCAGCCATGCGAGCGGGCCAGGTTTTACGCGCCCCTAAAGGTGGACGTAGCGGATCTCGGTCATCCCGGGGATGGCGCCCAACTCCTGGCGGACGGCCTCGGGGACCTCGTCATCCACCGCCACGATCATCACCGCCCGCCCCCGCGGCGCCTCCCGCCCCAGCTGCAGGGCGGCGATGTTGACGTTGCCACGGCCGAGCGCCAGCCCAAGGCTGCCGATGATTCCCGGGCGGTCGTCATGGTAGGTCAGCACGAACCGCCCCGATGGCTCGATGTCGATGTGGAAATCGCCCAGGCGGAGCAGCCGCGGCCCCTGCGGCAGCACCGTCCCCGCAGCCCGAAACTCGGTCCCGCTGCCTTCCACCCTCAAAGTCAGCAGGTCGGGGTAGGACCCTTGGGCGTCGGTGCGCTTCTCCACCACCTCGATGCCCCGCGCGGCGGCCTGGAGCCGCGCGTTGACGACGTTGATGCGTTCCTCGGTGAAGGGGCTGAGCATGCCCTTGATGACCTGCGCGGTCAGGTAGGAGGGTTCATAGCGCGAGAGCTGGCCGCTCAGTTCCAGCTCCACGCGACGCGCACCTCCCGAGCCCGCCTGGGCGTAGAGGCTGCCAAGCTTTTCCGCCAGTCCGAGGTAGGGCTTGAGGGCGAGCATGTCGTCGGGCAGCACCGTCGGGGCGTTCACCGCCCAGCGCGCCGGACCGCCGTTAAGCACCGAGACGACCTGCAGGACGACGTCCGCCGCGACTCCCACCTGGGCCTCCTCGGTGGAGGCGCCAAGGTGAGGAGTGCAGACAACCAGGGGATGGGCCACGAGCGGCGAACCCGGAGGCGGGGGCTCTTCCTCGAAAACGTCGAAAGCCGCGCCGGCAACCTGCCCCGAATCCAGCGCCTCGAGCACAGCGGCCTCCTCGTAGATCCCGCCGCGCGCGACGTTGACGAGGCGCACGCCGCGCTTGCAACCGGCGAGGCGTTCGCCGTTGAACATGTGCTTCGTCGCGGCCACCAGCGGGACGTGCACCGTGATCACATCGGCTCGACGGCAGAGCTCGTCCAGGCTGGCGAGCTCCACGTTGATCAGCTCCGCGCGCTCCTCGGACACCACCGGGTCGAAGGCCACTACCTCCATCTCCAGTCCCTGTGCGCGCTTGGCCACCTCGGCGCCGATCGCACCCAATCCCACCACGCCGAGGGTTTTGCCCCTCAGCTGGAAGCCCATGAACTTCTTGCGGTCCCAGCGACCTTCCCGCATAGAGCCCGCCGCCTGGGGGATATTGCGCGCCAGCGCCATCATCATGGCGACCGTGTGCTCGGCAGCCGCGATGGTGTTGCCCGCCGGGGCGTTGACCACCAGGATGCCGGCATTGGTCGCGGCCGTAAGGTCGATGTTGTCCACCCCCACCCCGGCCCGGCCGATGATTCGCAATTTCCTGGCCGCGGCGATGTGCTCGGCGGTCACTTTCGTCTCCGACCTGACCACCACGGCGTCGTAATCACCGATGCGCGCCAGCAATTCCTCGGGCTTCTGGCCGGTGACCACGTCTACCTCGAAGTGCGCCCTCAGGTCCGCCACGCCGTCATCGGCGATGGGGTCGGCGACGAGGACCCGAGGTCGGTCCTGCTCCCCCACCCTGCCTGCCCGGTTCTAGGCCGGTGGCGCGGTGGCGGGCTGGTGTCCCAGCGCCTCCACGTAGGTGTCGAGCGCGCCCACCGGGCCATCGATATAGCCGATGTCGACCAGTCCCTGCTCCAGGCGGCTGACGATCTGCCGTCCATCGTCCTCGCTGATGTCGCCGAGGTGGCCGATGCGGAAGATCTGTCCGGCCAGCTTGCCCTGGCCGCCGGCGAGCTCCAGCATGTACTTGTCGCGCAGGGTCGAGATCAATTGCTTGTTGAGGTCGGCGTCGCCACGCGGGGCGCGTACCGCGGTCACCGTGTTGGAGAAGTAGCGAGGGTCGGCGAAGAGCTCGAGTTCAAGCGCCTGCACGGCCCTTCGGACGCCGCCGGCAATCCGGGTATGCCTGGCGAAGACTTCCTGCAGCCCCTCGTCGCGCATCATGCGCAGCGACTCGCGCAGGCCGAAGAGGATCGACACCGGAGGCGTCGTGAAGGTCTGACCCTTCCTCTCGAACTCCAGTTCGCGGTTGAAGTCGAAATAAAACCGTGGGCAGCGGGTGGTCGCGGCAAAGTCCAGTGCCTCCTGGCTGACGCTGAGGAAGGCCAGCCCCGGCGGCAGCATCCAGCCCTTCTGCGAACCGCTGATGACCACGTCGATCCCAAGCTCATCGGTGGGCAGGTTGATCGAGCTGACCGAACTGACCCCATCAAGGGCGACCAGCAGGCCTCGCTCCTTGACCGTGCGGGCAATCGGCGCGATGTCATTGCACGTGGCGGTGGAGGTCTCATTGTGGGTTATGAAAACGACCTTGACCTCGGGGTTCTCATCCAGCTTCTTGGCGACGTCCTCGGCCTGCGCGCCCTGGCCCCACTCGTAGTCCAGCTTGACCACGTCGGCGCCGTAGGCGGAGCCGATCTTGGCGAAGCGGTCGCCGAAGGAACCGATGGAGACGAACAGCGCCTTCTCCCCGGGGCTGGTCAGGTTGACCACCGCCGCCTCCAGGCCGCCGGTGCCGGAACAGGGGAACATGACCATCTCGTTGCGGGTCTGGAAGGCCCACTGCAGTCCCTCCCGACACTCCTTGATGAGCGCCGCGAAGGCCGGCCCGCGGTGGTTGATCATGGGCACCGCCATGGCCTCCTGGACGCGCGGGGGCACAGGGGTCGGGCCGGGCACGCGCAGCTGGAAGCTCATGACGGGACGATTCTACCGGGCGGCCGCTTGCCCACTGGAGGTGGCGGCGGCGGTGGGCGGGACGGCAAAACCCTTGTGGGAAAATGCGTATTTTGTGTATTTTTCGCCAAGGAACCGGACCGACGAGTGACCCGTGCGGGCCGGGTAACTATTCAGCCCGGCCAGGGGGCCCCGGGGGATAGCTTGACCAGCTTCGCGGGGCCCGCGTAGAGGTCCGTCGCACCCGGCACGAGCGCATTGTCAGAGCCCTCTGTCTGCCGGAACACCAGCGCCCGGACGCCTGCTTTCATGCCTTCGGCGAGAGGCCGGCAGAAAAGGGTTCCGCCGCCGTCCCACGAGTACGCGGTGCCATCATCAACCTGGCGCGCGGCACCACCCAGGACCTGGCCGAAAATCCGCGCCGCCATGACCGGGTCGGACGCCAGCTCGGCACCCAGGAACTCAGCGTTTACGGCGCCCGCGGGTACAGGCTCCGGCTCGAACTCGGACTCCCACTTGCCGCCCTGCTGGGCCAGCTGCACAACTGTGCCGAGGCCGCTGGCCGGGTGCAAAAATGCCTCCCTCCACTGCGGGCTGCTGAGGTCCACCTTGACCGGGTCGACACCGACCTCGCGGAGGTGGGCGAGGGCAGCCTCGATGTCGTCGACCTTGAAGGTCGCGTGGTGCGGGCTGACCCCGCTGCGCTCGAGGAACCGGTTGAGAAAATCGTCGGCAGGCTCCGGGACCGGCTCCAGGATCTCCAGGCGGATGCCACCGCCGAACGCCAGCTGCAACCCCGCCCACGAGGGTATGGCGAAGCGGGCAACCTCGCGGCCGCCCAGGCTCGCCGTGAAGTCGGCGGCCACGTCATCCCGTGACCACGCGCCAATGGCAACATGGTCGAGGACGGCGCGGGTCAACGGCCGCCCCGCGCTAGGCGGTGAAGGGAAGGAGCGCGATATGCCGCGCGCGCTTCAGCGCCACCGTCAGGGTGCGCTGATGACGAGCGCAGGTACCGGTGACCCGGCGCGGCAGGATCTTTCCTCGCTCGCTGACGTAGCGGCGCAGGCGCGAGACCTCCTTGTAGTCGATCTCATCGATCTTCTCCACGCAGAAGTTGCAGACCTTGCGATGTTGCTGGCGGCGCCCCGCGCCGCCACCCCTTTCTGCGTCAGCCATCAGAAGGGGATGTCATCAGGATCGATGTCCTGCGATTCGGTCGCCGCGGGAGCCGCGGTCGCTGAGGCGGGCGCCCCGGCGGGAAGTCCCGGGGTGGCGCCGAACTCGTCATCCATGTCCGGGGCAGTGGCCGCGGCAAACGGCTCCCCCGCGGCTCCGCCGGTGTTGCCGCCCGCGCTCCCGCTGCCGCGGGAATCGAGGAACTGGACGTCGGTGACGTTGATCTCGGTGGTGGTGCGCTTCTGGCCGTCCTGGCCCTCCCACGAGCGCGTCTGCAGCCGGCCCTCGACGTATACCAGCGAGCCCTTGCGCAGGAACTGCGCGCAGAGCTCAGCGAGGTTGCGCTTTCCCTGGTTCCAGGCGACGACGTTATGGAAGTCGGTGAACTCCTTGCGCTCCCCATCGGTGCCGCTGCCGTAACGGTTGGTGGCGAGA
>JBHEMP010000098.1:0-17297 GCA_046262515.1 Candidatus Dormibacteria bacterium
ATGGCGTCGAGCCAGGTCCCGGTGCGCATGGTTCCCGGTATCGCGTGCTTCATGACCCCGTTCATCACTTCCGCGCACTTGTCATCGATGCTGTCGATGAGGTCCTGGAAGGCGCGGTAGTCGGTGAACTGCTCCAGCCAGACGAATTCAGTCCCTCCTTGTACATGTAGGTGCGGATCTCAGTGATCTGTGGGTGGGCGGCGACGCAGTGCTCTTTCCACGCATTCAGCGCCGCGGAGTGCTCATCTGATGGAGCTGCGACTTTCCAGCTGGTCATGGCGTACCGCATGTGATCCCTCCAAATCTTGGAGCGTCAGTGTACGGCGTTGCGGGGAGACGGTTGACCCGGCCGGCTACATCACGGAATGGGGAGCACCGGTGATGGCGAAGGTGACGGTTGCGGAGAAGGGGAGGACGACGGTTTTGGCGATGGCGAGCGGGTCGGCGCCGGCGCGGTCGACTTTGCCGGCGCGGGTGCGGGCGCGGGAGCAGCGGGTGCGGGCGCGGCGCCGGGTGGGGCCGGGGTCAAAGCTGCCTTGAGGGGGCGCGCCCGGCCAAGCAGGGCGGCCATCATCGCCGGGTCATTGCCGTCCATGCCCAAAGCCCAGACCCCGACGCCGAGGAGGTGCAGCGCCGTCACCGCCCGCGCCTTGAGCGCCAGCGACGCCGGGTTGTCGTAATAGACCTCGTGCCATTTTCCGCCATCCTGGTAGGCCGTCCACGGCACCATGTGGTCCGCGTCCCAGTACTCCGGCCGCGCGGCGTCGCGGATGGCGGAGTAGACCACCGGTGAGGGACTGCCCGCGCTGTGCGATGCAGGTTGGTTGTCCTGCGTCTCGAAGTCGTAGCCGTAAAACGGCGCGCCGATGATGACCTTGTTGCGTCCCACCAGGGCGGCATATTCCCTGCCCGAGCCGGACACCGAGGCCGAGCTATTCTGGAGCGGCGAGTTGGGGGAAGCGTTGTCGTGCTGGTACATGTCGTAGGCCATCACGAAGAACGCGTCAACGGCCGGCGCCATGGCGGCCACGTCGAACCAGCCGCTCTGGTCGACCGCGGAGGTGGCATAGGTGTCGACGGTGACCTGCCAGGCGGGATTGGCAGCGTGCACGGCCCCGGCGACGTTACGCACCAGCGCCGCCAGTGGCGCCCGTTCCTGCGGGCCCTGGCCCTCGAAGTCGATGTTCAGGCCGTCGAAGCTCTTGTCCCGCATGGCCTGGACCGCCTCAGCGGAAAGGCGCGCCGGGACGCCGGGGTCGTTGGCCAGGTGGTGCAGGGTATCGGCGTCGAAAGCCTTGACCGTCAGCACCATGCGGTCGCGGTTGCGGTGGCCCGCGGTGATCAGGTCCGACAGTGCCTGGCTCTGGTACCCGTCCCAACCGCCACCGGTGTGGGACAGGCCACCGTCGGCATTGACGTCGAGCCCGAAGTAGGCGACGGTGCTGAGCGAGCGCAGGTCGAAGCCGCGCGCCTGGTCAAGGGTCCAGTAGGGCGCGAAGCCGAAGATCTCATGTGGCGCCAGGGGCCCCTCCGCGAGCAGCGCCGGGGGAGCCGGGGCCGGGGCGGCGACCGCGGCAGGCAGCGCCGGGGCGGGGAAGTCCAGTCGCCGGCCCGGCATGGTCCGGGAAGCCAGCCGATGGCCGGGTTTGGGCACCGCTCGCACTGGCGCGGTTGCCGCCGCGTCGAGGACAAAGACGGCGCAGAGGCCCAGGGCCACCGCCCCCGCCAGGCGGGTTCCTGGCGCCGCGGCGCGCAGGCGCGAGGGGAGTGCGCCGAGAAGAAGCGCCGCCCGCACGGCGCCATGAGTTTGGGAGATGACCACTTAACACTGATTAAGCGGAAGCGGACCGCCCAAGCGCAACTCCCTACCGTAATCAGGCCGAGGTAGCCTCATTTATGGCTCGTGACAAGGCGGTCTCCCAGGCGCTCGAGCGAGGCATGGCGCGTCTTGGCATCCCCGGGGCAAGCGTTGCGCTGCGGGACGGCGGACGATCCGAGGCGCAGGTCGCGGCCGGGCTGGACCCGCTGGGGCAAGCGGCGCCCTCCACCTCGGACGTCCGGCCGTACTGGAGCCTTGGCAAGACATTCATCGCCACCACGTTCTGCGCCCTGGCCGCGGGCCGGCGCATCAACCTTGACTCGGTCGCCTCAACCTGGGTCCCTGAGGCCGAACTCGGCCCCGAGGTCACCATCCGCCGCCTGCTTAACCACACCGCCGGGATCGTTGACTACGGCAGCCAGCCCGGGTATCAGCGCGCGGTGCGCGAAACCCCGGAGGAGCCCTGGGGCAGCGCCAACTACCTGGCCGTCGCGCGCCTCCCGCCAACGTTCGCGAGCGGCACCGAGTGGGAGTACTCCAACACCGGGTACTTCCTGCTCCGTCTGATCCTGCACCGGGCTTTCGGCAGGAGTATCGACCGCACCCTGGCCGACACGACGCTCCGTCCCCTGGGGCTCAACAGCGTCAAGTTACTGCGGGATCGCGAGGACATGATGCGGCTGGCACCGGGGGTCTCCACCTTTTGGGGGGAACCGGTCGATGCTCGCACCCGCTACCTGCCGGACTGGGTTGGGTCGGGCATGCTGGCCGGCACCGCCATCGACGGCGCGCGCTTCTACGATCGCCTGCTGCGCGGCGAGGCGCTGACCCCGGACTGGCTGGAGCAGATGCTGGACGGTCGGGCCGTGACCGGCAAACCGCCGGGGTGGGTGCGTCCGACCTACGGGCTCGGCCTGATGATCGACCGCGACCATCCTCTCGGCGTGGTCGTTGGGCATGGCGGGGACGGCCCGGGTTATGGCGCCGCCGCCTTCCGCGTCACGCGCGGCAGGAAGTCCGTGACCGTGTGCGTCCTGACCAACTGCGACGGCGGCCGCCTGGCTGAGGAGCTGGCGCTGGAACTGGCCGCCGCGCATCTCCGCGCCTGAGCTCCGGGCGGGGAGGCGCATGGTAGAAACTGCGATGAGCAGGGTCGCACGACATGGCGGAGGAAATGCCTGAGCGATGAGCAAGAACACGAAGCCCGCCAAGGGTTCCGCGCGCGACAGGGCGCTACCCCTCGAGCCGCCGGCGTCAATGCAGTACAAACGCCTCGGTCGCACGGCGCTGAAGGTCAGCCGGCTCTGCCTCGGAACAATGAACTTCGGCCCGTTGACCTCCGAGGCCGACAGCTTCAAGGTCATGGACGGGGCGCTCCAGGAGGGGATCAACTTCTTCGACACCGCCAACGTCTACGGCTGGAAGCGCGGTGAGGGGGTCACCGAGCAGATCATCGGTAGGTGGTTCGCGACGGGCGGGGGCCGGCGCGAGCGCACGGTGCTGGCGACCAAGCTCTACGGGGACATGGGTGGCTGGCCCAACCAGTCCCGGCTCTCGGCACTCAACATCCGCCGCGCATGCGAGGACAGCCTCCGCCGCCTCCAGACGGATTACATCGACGTGTACCAGATGCACCACGTCGACCGCGACGCGCCCTGGGATGAGATCTGGCAGGCCATGGACCGCCTCGTCGCCGAGGGCAAAGTGCTCTACGTCGGCAGCAGCAACTTCGCCGGCTGGCACATCGCGCGGGCCAACGAGGCTGCGCGCGGCCGCAACTCCCTCGGGCTGGTCTCCGAGCAGAGCCTGTACAACCTCAACGCCCGCATGGTCGAGCTGGAGGTCATCCCGGCATGTGAGGCCTACGGCCTTGGCCTGATCCCGTGGAGCCCACTCGGCGGCGGGGTCCTCGGCGGCATCCTTAAAAAGGCGCGCGAGGGACGCCGGGCCGCACCCCGCATCCAGGAGATCGTGGACAAAGACCGTAGCCGCTTCGAGCGCTGGGAGAAGTTCTGCGACGAGATGGGGGAGAAGCCCGCCGATGTCGCCCTCGCCTGGCTGCTGGCCAACCCCGTCGTCACCGCCCCCATCGTCGGTCCGCGCACCATGGCCCAGCTGAAGGGCAGCCTGCGGGCGCTGGAACTGGAAATCACCCCTGAGATCTCATCGAGGCTCGACGAGATATTCCCCGGCCCCGGGGGCGCGGCGCCTGAGGCCTACGCCTGGTGATCTAAGCGCTCCTTTAGCAAAGCGGACCGCTGACCGCAGATTCTTACGAAAACTGTTACACTCCGTTTACATCTGCGGTCGACCTTACGCAAACAGGCCGCTACCACTAACCACGCTGAAAACCTTGCCGTAGGGGAGTTACGGCTGGCGATTCGTCGAGGAGGGACCCTATGACGATGCGGAGCCGCATCCCCCTGCTTAATCGTGCGCACGTGCTCAGCCTTCGCGGCCTCCTGCGCTCGCGTCTGGCGGCGCTCGTCACGGTCCTCGCGGTTGCCCTCATCGGGACAGGCGTGCCCATCTCGGCCTACGCCAAGATCGTCCCGATCGTCCCGATCGTGCTCCCGGTATACCAGGACTGCTCCGCGAGCCTTCCTGCAGGCACCGCCCCGTGTCTGTTCGGCGGCTTCGAGATGGACGGCAATACGCCGATGGACACCCTGAACGGGATCGACTGGGCTAACCTCCCGTCCTCCGACAAGCTGGCTACGTTCAGCGACCTGTACAGTGACCAGGCTGACGACGGCTTCAAGGTGGGCTCCCAGTATCTCGACCAGTCCGGGTGGACGTGTACCTCGCACAAGTCGGACCCCAAGGACGACATCACCGGCGGCGCCGTCGCCTTTGCCAATGTCAATGTCGGTACCCTCATCGCACCCGTTATCCATAGGGTCGCGTACTTCAAGTTCGCCCGTGTCGCCGGTAGCGGGGACACCTTCCTGGACTTCGTCTTCAGCAAGAACACGGCGGCCACCCCGGCCAGCGCATCCTGCACCGCCCTGCCCCTTCGGTCCAAGGGCGACATCGCCGTCACCTTCACCTTCACCAACGGCGGCGGAGTCAACAGCGTGGACGCGGGAACATGGAACGGCACGGGCTTTACCGCTCTCCCGACTGGGACCAGGGGCGTCAACTACATGGCGGCCTTCGACGGCTCCGGCACCTTCGGGGAGGGCGCCCTTGACCTGAGCGCGACCCTGACCGACGGCTACTTCAAGTGCCATTCGTTCGGGAGCCTCTACATGGACAGCCGAGCGTCCGGTCAAAACTCGACCAATGAGATGAAGGACCTGGTTACACCCGGCCTGCCGCCCCTGTGCAGCACGCCCACCGTGTCGACCCTGTCGTCCTCGACCGGGAATGTCACCGCGGGTGCCGTCGTCCATGACACCGCGACCGTTACCGGGACGGCCGGAGCCGGCCAGCCGACTGGCACGGTGGACTTCCACCTCTGCGGTCCGCTGACCTCGGCGACCGGGTGCACCACCGGGGGAACTGATGTCGGCTCCCAGTCGACGAGCACGGCGGGGACGCTCACCGAGACGTACGTGGGGCCGAATTCGAGCCGTCTCAACGCCCTGGGGACCTATTGCTGGCGCGCGGACTACACCGCGGACCAGAGCACCAATTACATCAACGCGACGGGTCCCATCGACGCCGGGAATGAGTGCTTCACTGTCGTGGGCGATACCACCACGACGACATCATCCAGCCCCACCGGCGCGCAGAAGCCGGGGGTCTCAGCGACCGACACAGCCACGGTGGCTCTCAACTCGCCCGCTACCGGCGCCGCCCCGACGGGCACCGTGACCTTTAAGCTGTGCAACCCGGGCTGTACTCAGGTCGGAGACCCGGTTTCCCTTGTCAATGGTTCAGCCACGTCCTCCGCGGTCGACGGCACCACAAGCCCGAACACCCTGGCCGTCGGCAGCTACTGCTGGGAGGCCACCTATACGCCCACCGGTAACTACACCGGCTCGAGCGAGGTCACTCACCCCACTGGTGAGTGCTTCACCACGGGCAAGCAGCCGACCACGACCACCACGGGCGTCGCGTCGCAGACGGTAGACGTCAGGAGCACCGCCACGGTGCACGACACGTCCGATACCCCCGTATTCGTGCCGGCGGGCGCCACCCTTACCCCGGGCACGGTCACGTTCAACCTCTACGGACCCAGCGTGAAAGCCGACTGCACTGCGACGGCCAAGTACACCAGCGCCGCGATTGCGGGGATATACAGCGCCGGCCACGTCACTGCCGATACCGGTTCCATCAGCCTCGCCGACGCCCACGTGTCGACGTCGGGGACCTACTGGTGGCTGGCCACGTACAGTGGCGATTCATACAATCTCCCATCGTCCAGCACGTGCGGGAGTGAGGCGGTTCTCGCCGTCGACGCAAACATACAGGTCAGCCCCCTCACCGCGACCGACCCCATCGGTGACACGCACGTCGTGACCGGGCATCTCAACGTCAACGACGGGACCGGTTGGACGAATGCGCCGGCCGGCACGACCCTGACCTTCAGCTTCACCGACGCTCACGGGGCGCACACCGCCTTCGTCGGTGGTAATACCTGTTTGACCGTCACCACCACCGGAAGCTGCAGTGCCTCCATCACCTCAACCACCCCGGGGCAGACCACAATATCGGTGAAGGCCACCGTGACCCTGGCAGGCGCCTCGGTCACACGGACAACCGGTGACGGTCTCTCGGGCGACAGCGCTACTGCGCTGAAGACCTGGGTGGACGCCAACATCGCCATCTCGCCCTTGACGGCGACCGATGCGGTGGGAGATACGCATACCCTCACCGCCACCGTGAAGACCAACGCCGGTGACGGCGCGGGTTATGTCACCGCTCCGAAGGGCACTATGGTCAACTTCTCACTCACCAACACCAACGGCGCCACCGGCGCGTTCGTCGGCGGGGTGCACTCCTGCACGACCACAAGCGGCAGCTGCTCGGGGCAGATCACCTCGCCTTCCGCAGGCCAGACCTCCGTTACGGCCAGCACGACGCTCAGTGTGGGTGGGGTGAGCCTGACCCGCACCACGGGCGACGGTCTGGCGGGTGACAGCGCCACCGCCTCCAAGATCTGGGTCGACGGTTCGGTTGCTATCTCACCACTGAAGGCCACCAACGTGGTCACGCACGAGCACGTCTTCACCGTTACGGTCACCGCGATCCCCGCGGGTGCCACCCCGGTGGTGTTCAACTCCGTGACCCCGTCCGTGACGCCGGCACCCACGAGCCAGTCCAATACCTGCAACTCCACGCACTGGGCGGTGTCGGGCAACGTCCTGACCTGCACCATGACGATCAACAGCAGCGTCACCGCGACTTACACGGTGAATGTGACGGCTCAGATGACGATCGGCGGCGCGGCCTTGATCCGCACCACCAGCCCCGATGGCAGCCAGGCCGGGCCTGGCGGCAGTGGTCCTGCGACAAAGAGCTACGTCGCCCCCAACTCGACCCTCGTCAAGGCTGAGCGTGACGTCACCACGCCGGATACGACCCAGAACGCCGGTGGATTCGCGGCCGGACCGATCACCGCCTTCCCGGCGGACGTCCTCGAGTACCGGTTGGCCTACACGAACAGCGGTGACGGCGCGGCCAGCAGCGTGACGGTGGCCGACACCGTGCCGACGCCGCATGCGACCTACGTCAGCGGCTCGTGCGCGGGCGGCGTGACCTGCAGCTACGACCCGGCGACGAATTCGCTGACCTGGTCGCTTGGCACGATGCCGGCAGGTTCAAACGCCACGCTTACATTCCGGGTCACGCTCGGTACCGACTTCCCGGCCGGCACCGTGACCCATGTCTCCAACTTCGGCACAGTGAGCTCAGCCGAGGAACCAATCAAGCTATCCAACACGGTCGTCGCCAATGTCCAGCCTCCCGCCCAGTCGGTCCTCGCCGCAACGACGGTTGTCCCTGTGCTGCCGAAGGCCGGCGTTCAGCCATCTCGCCTGGCCGGTCCGGCTCTCCGCGGTCCGGCCGGTTGGGTGCTCGTGGGCCTGCTGGGACTGATCCTGGCAGCGCTGGCGTGTAATGCCGGCCTTAGCCTGGGTGACAAGGATCGCCAGGGGCGCGATTCGCAGTAGTTCAGGCATGCAGCGGGGCCGTCCTCTCTGAGGCGGCCCGTCCTGCCAGCCTTAGCGGGATCCACGATCCCGCTTACACCGGGGGTCTGCCTCAGGCGACCTTGTGGTCGTTGAAGACGAGTGAATAACCGCGGCGACGGTGCGAGATGATCTCGCAGGGACAGCCCAGTTCGAGCAGGATCCTGCGCAGGCGGCCGATGTAGTTGCGCGCCTGCTCGGGGAATAGGGCGTGGTCCGCCCAGGCCCGCCCGACGATGTCCGCGGTGGTGAAGGTGCGGTGAGGATTGTCCACGAGGAAGCGCAGGAGCTGGTACTCGCGGCCCGAAAGCGTGCGCTGCACGCCCTGGTGCTGGACCACTCGGGTGGCGTCGTCCAGCCACAATCCCCGCAGCTCCCAGACGCGGTTGTACCAGAGATCGATGCGATCCTGGTAGGCGCGCTGTTGCACGCGGATGATCTCGATGTCGGTCTCTGCCGCAACCTGGGCGATGGGTAGCAACTTGGGGATCTCGGCACGGACCCGGTCCAGGATGACGCCCTTGAACCGGAGCAGGTCGGCGTAGATGGCCAGCCAGTGCCGGGCATCCTCCCAGTGCTTAGTTGTGATGTCCTCGCCGGGGAGGGGCGTAGGGGCCCGTCTCTCCGGGGCAACCGGCGCCGATGTCGTGGTTGCCATATGTGCATTCTATTGCGGATCAGGGTTCAGTGCTTGATTGCGGCAAAAGTTTCGGCAGGGCGGCCATGCTGAAGCCGTGGAAGCCGAAACCGATCAGACCGCGCGTCCGGACATAGCCGCGGCCACCCGCGGGGGCGACCCGGCGCATGGGTTGGACCAGGAAACGATGATGGCGTCCGCAACCCTCTCCGAGGCCGTTTTCTGGCGCGGTATCTACAAGGAGCTGCTCGACAACGAACGCAAGGTCATGGACGTCGTCCAGGACCTGATGGCTCATCAATCCGAGACGGCACGACATGAGGTGGAGTTGACCAATGTCCCGGTCATCGCCGCCCAGGCCGAGAGATTCCGGCTGCGGATGGAGCACTGGGAGGAGCGGATAGCCGAGCTGTCCTGACGGGCGTGTAACCGTATGTTGATGCGGTTGTTCCGCCCAGGTGCGCGGCGCGCATCCGGGTTCCGCCCGCCATGGGTTGAGGTCCTGGACCACCTGCACCACCGCGCGTCCGGCGGCATGGGCCTCTCCAACTCTCCCGAGCCCAGCTGCGCGGGCCGGGTTCGCGACCTGGCCCACCTAAGATCTGGGGGACATGGTGGAGGGTACGTGTACAGCCAGCTTCTGACCTTCGGCACGGCGTTCTTCGGGTCCGCCGTGGAGTCGGTGGAGGCGCTCACCATAATCCTCGCGGTCGGCATCACCCGCGGCTGGCGCTACCCGCTCTATGGCACGCTGGCGGCGCTAGGCGTCCTGGTGGCCATCGTCGCGCTCTTCGGCAGCCTGTTGACGACCGCGATCCCGGAACACCTACTCAAACTGGTGATCGGTACGCTGGTGCTGCTGTTCGGCCTGCGCTGGCTGCACAAGGCGATCCTGCGCTCGGCGGGGAGGCTCAAGATGCACGACGAGGACAAGGAGTTCGCCCAGACGATCAGTGAGCTGCGCCGCGCCCGCAGCGACTGGGTGGGGTTCACCATCGCTTTCAAGGGCGTCTTCCTGGAAGGCGTGGAGGTTGCCTTCATCGTCTTCGCGGTGGGCTCCAACAGCCACAGCCTGGGCATCGCGGCGGGCGGTGGCGTGGCGGCGATGGTGCTGGTGGCGGTCGCCGGCGTCTTCGTACGTCACCCGCTCTCACGCGTGCCCGAGAACACCCTGAAATTCACCGTCGGCATCCTGCTGGCCACGCTGGGCAGTTTCTGGGCCGCGGAGGGTATGGGAGTGAGCTGGCCGCTGGACTTCATTTCGATATTCGGCATCCTCGCCGTGTACCTGGCCGCCGCACGCCTGGCGGTGGTGCTGATCCGGCGCACGCCCGTGGCGTCAGCGGTCGTGGCCTGATGCCGTGAAGCTGTTGCGCGCGACGGTGGCCGAGGTTATCGGGCTCTTCGTGGGGGACTGGTCGCAGGCGCTGGGCATCCTCATCATCCTTGCCCTCGGCTATGCCGCGGTGCGCGCCACCGGCGCCAGTGGCCTGGGGTTTGTGATCGTCCTCGCCCTGGCCGGCCATCTCGTCTGGACCACCATTCGCGCCTCGCGGCCGCGGTAGCGGGCTGACAGCGCTCATGGCCGACCTGGCCCACCGCCTGTCCCGCGAAGTGCGGGGGCAGGTTTTGACCGACGCGGTGTCGCGCTCCCTGTATGCCACCGACGCCTCGCCGTACCGCGTTCTACCGGATGCCGTGCTGGTGGCCGGGGAGGTGGACGATATCAGCGCCGCGGTCGGGGTCTGCCGCGAGCTTGGCGTGCCCATTACCGCCAGGGGCGCCGGCACGTCGCTCACGGGTCAGTGCGTCGGTCCAGGCCTGCAGCTCGACACCAGCCGCCTGCGGACGATCCACTTCGTCGACCCCGAGCGCAGGCTGGCCCGCGTGGAACCCGGGGTCTCGTGGTGGCAGCTGAATCGGGAGGCGGCGCGGCACAACCTGGAGTTCGGACCCGACCCCGCCACCCGGCGGGTGGCCACCATGGGCGGGATGGTCGGCAGTAACTCGGGGGGTACCCACTCCATCATCTACGGCGCGGCCGTGGAGCACGTCGCGGCCCTCGAGGCCGTGCTGCCTGACGGTCGCCGCCGCCGGCTTAGCGGCGGCGACGACCTCTCGCAGACCGGGCTCCCGGAGGACGTCGCGGCGGCGCTGGCGGCTGTGCGGGCCGACGCCACCCCGCGCCTTGGACCGGCATTCAGCACCCTCGCCCGACGTGGCTCGGGATACCAGCTGGAGCATCTGTGTTCGCCGCGGCCCCACATGGGCCGCTTCCTCGCGGGGTCGGACGGGACCCTCGCCCTTTTCACCGCCCTCGAGGTGGAGCTCAGCCCGGTCCCCGCGGCGCGCGTGCTGGCGGTGCTGGGGTATGCTGAGATGCGCGAGGCGATCGAGGCGGTGCCGGCGCTGGTGGAAACAGGCCCGTGCGCGGTGGAGCTGGTCTCCCGCTCCTTGCTGGACGTGGCCCGCGCCGACCCCGTGCACTCGGCGGTGACCCGCTCGATCCCGCATGAGGTCGGCGCGCTGCTGTTCGTCGAGTACCAGGGCGATACCGCGGAAGAGGCCCTCGCGGGGTGGAGCCGCATGGACCGTTGCGCGGGCTCGACACTGCTCAACATCCGCTGCACCACCGAGGCCGAGGCCGCCCGCATGTGGGCCGTCCGAGAGGCAGGAGTCGGCGCCCTCTCCGCGGTGGCATCCGGGCCGAGGCTGCCCCAGGCCTTCGTGGAGGACACCATCGTCGCCGTCCAGCGCCTGCCGGGCTACGCCGCCGAGTTCGAGGCTCTCTTCGAGGCCCACGGGGTCAGGACGGTCTGGTACGGCCACGCATCCACCGGCCTGCTGCACGTGAGGCCCTTCCTGGACCTGACCCAGCCGGCCGACCTTGACCGCCTCGACTCCCTGATGAAAGGGTCCATCGACCTGGTCCGGGCGTGGGGCGGCGACATGTGCGGGGAGCATGGCGACGGGCTGGCTCACAGCTACTGGAACGAGCGCCTCTTCGGGCCGGAACTCTACGCATCCCTTCGGGCCATCAAGGCGGCCTTCGACCCCGGCAACCTGCTCAACCCGGGCAAGGTGGTAGAGGGGCCTTCGCCGCTGGCCAGCCTGCGCTATGACCCCACCTACGCTCCGAAGGAGCTGCCGGCTCGGATCAGCTTCGCCGACCAGGGGGGATGGGTCGGGGCTGTAGAGCGGTGCTACGGCGCTGGGGTCTGCCGCAAGCGTGACTCGGGAACGATGTGTCCTCCCGCCGCCGCGACGGGCCTGGAGTCGCGCAGCACCCGCGCCCGAGCCAACCTGCTGCGCGAGGTTGCGACCGGGGCGCTGCCGATGTCCGAGCTGGCGGCGCCGCAGGCCCGCGAGGTGATGGAGACCTGCGTGATGTGCAAGGCCTGCAAGACCGAGTGCCCGGCGCGCGTCGACATGGCGAGGCTCAAGGTCTCGTGGAAGGACGCTGTCCGCCGCGAGCACGGCGCGCCGCTGCTGGACCACGCCGTGGCGCGGCTCCGTCCCGGGCTCAAGCTTGGGGCGCGGGTGCCCACCCTCGCCAACATGGTGCTCGGACTCGGGCTCACCCGGCGGCTGCTGCGGCTGGCCCCGGGCCGCCGCATCCCGTCCCACGCGCGGCGGGCCCTGGACCGCGACCTGCCCCGCGGTGCCACCGGCCCGCTGCTTTTTGGCGATTGCTTCACCGTCTACCAGGAACCCGAGGTGGGCATCGCCCTGCGCGACCTGGCGTCTGCCGCCGGGGAGACGCTGGCGCTGACCCCGGGCGGTTGCTGCGGCCGCACGGCGCTCTCGGCCGGGTTCATCGACATGGCGCGAGCCACCGCCGCCCGCACCGCCGCCGCGCTGCGAAAAACCGAGGGTCCCCTGCTCTTTGCCGAACCCTCATGCCTGTCCGCGGTCACCGATGACTGGCAACACCTCATTGGCGACGTCAGCGACATCGCGTCGCGGTCGATGCCAGCCGAGGATTACCTGCTCCGCCACTCCGGGAAGCTGCGTTTTGAGGCGGGCGGCAAGGTCGTGCTGCACGGCCACTGTCACCAGAAGGCACTGTGGGGCATGGCCTCCACGGAGGCCGCGCTGGCGCTGGCCCCCGGGACGCACGTGACCACCCTGGACAGCGGGTGCTGCGGCATGGCGGGGAGCTTCGGTTACCAGGCGAAGCAGGATGAGCTGTCACGCGCAATGGCGCAGCGCGTCCTCCTCCCGGCGGTCAACGATGCGCCGGCTGATACCGAGGTGGTGGCCACCGGCACCTCCTGCCGCCACCAGCTGAGGGACCTCGGGAACCGCGGCGCCGTCCACCCGCTGGTCTACCTGGCCGGCCGCCTGCGGTCTTCACCTTGACCAATCCCACCCCACCGTTTGGTCCCCTCGTTGACGGCGACTGGCTTGCCTCCCACTTCGCCGAGGACAACCTGCGGGTGATCGATTTCCGCTGGGACCTGCAGGCCGGGAGCCTGCGCGACCAGTACCTCGAGGGTCACATCCCTGGGGCGGCCTTCGTGCCCCTGGAGGCCGTCACGGGCAGCGACGGACCGGGCCGGCACCCGCTGCCCTCGGCGCGGGCCTTTCAGGTGGCGATGCGGGCGGCGGGCATCAGTGGCGACTCCCGGGTCGTCGTCTATGACGCTGCGGGGGGCTTCAGCGCGGCGCGGCTCTGGTGGTTGCTGCGCCATTTTGGACATGCCGCGGCAGCCGTCCTGGACGGGGGTATCAGCGCCTGGCGGGCATCGCTGGAGCAGGGCGAGGTTGCCGTGCGGCCCGGCCAATTCACCGCCGCCGAGGCAGGCGAGGACGTCGTCGACAGCCAGTCGGTCGCCGGGCGCGCGGCCGGGCAGCCGCTGCTGGACGCCCGCCTCGGGGAGCGCTTCCGTGGCGAGGTGGAGCCGGTTGACGCCCGGGCGGGCCATGTCCCGGGTGCCCGGTCGCTGCCATGGAACGCCAACCTGGCCCCCGACCGGCGCTTCCTGCCGCCTTCCGAATTGCGCCACCTCTACGAGGCTGCCGGCGTGGGCCCCGGGTCGAAGCCCATCGTTTACTGCGGCTCCGGCGTGACCGCCTGCGTCGATATCCTGGCGATGGCCGTGGCCGGGATTCCCGACGCCCTCCTCTACGAGGGATCCTGGAGTGACTGGTCGGCGCAGCGCGACCTTCCCATCGCAACCGGGGAGGAGCCCGACCGTGGCTGACGCGCTCTACACGGTGGACGGCGCGGTGGCCACGCTCCGGCTTAACCGCCCTGAGCAGATGAACACCATGAGCGAAGGGATGCTCGAGGCAGTCCTCGAAGCCCTGGAAGCCGCCGCTGGGGATGACGCCGTTCGGGTCGTGGTACTCACCGGGAACGGCCGTGCGTTCTGCGCCGGCGGGGATCTCTCGCGGTTCGCGGCCGGCACCGGCCGCGCCGTCGCCGGCGACGCCACGCCGGTGGAGCGTGTTTCCCAGCTGCGTCGCGTGATGCGGACCAGCGAGCTGTTGCATGAGATGCCCAAGGTGACGATCGCGGCCATCAACGGGGCCTGCGCGGGCGCGGGCCTGGCCTGGGCCTGCGCCGCCGACCTTCGCTACTGCGCCGCGTCGGCGCGCTTCAACACCGCCTTTGTCAATGCGGGCCTTTCCGGGGACTTTGGTGGGACGTGGACGCTGCCGCGCATCATCGGCCCCGGCCGTGCGCGCGAGCTGTACCTGCTGGCGGAGAAGTTTGACGCCGGCGAGGCCGAGCGCATCGGCCTGGTCAGCCGGCAGTTTCCCGACGATGCCCTGCTGGCCGAGGTCGGCGCCGTGGCCGCGCGCCTGGCCGCGATGGCGCCGCTGGCCTTGCGCCAGGTCAAGGCCAACCTCAACGACGCCCTGGCGGTGGGCTTCGCGGAACTGCTTGACCGTGAGGCGGCGCGGATGATCGAGCTTGGCGCCACCGCCGACGCCCGCGAGGCCGCGGCGGCGTTCCTGGAGAAACGGCCACCCCGGTTCCAGGGCCGCTAACAGCCCTCACCAGGTCACCCGGGCACGCGCAAGCCCTCTTCAGCAACGACACTTGGTGGGTGATCAATGTCGACACCCTCGTCAAGACGTACAAGAAGGCGGACCGAAACGCCGTCGATGGCATCAGCTTCAACGTGGCCCCGGGGAGCTTCTTCGCCCTCCTCGGCCCCAACGGCGCGGGCAAGACGACCACCATTTCAATCCTCACGACCACCCTCGCGCCCACCTCCGGACGAGTTGAGATCGCGGGCCACGACATCGTGACCCAGCAGTCCGAGGTCCGGCGAAGCGTCGGCATCGTCTTCCAGAAGCCGAGCCTCGATATCAACCTCACGGCTGAGGAGAACGTCCGCTTCCACGCCCAGCTCTACGGCCTGTACCCGTTCAGGCCCAGCTTTCACACCATGCCGGCAAAGTACCGCGCCGATGTCGAGAACCTGGCCGACGTGCTGGGCATCCGGCGCGACATCTTCAAGCCAATCAAGACCTTCAGCGGCGGTATGAAGCGCAAGCTGGAGATCCTCCGCAGCCTCATCCACACACCGCGCGTGCTCTTCCTCGACGAGCCCACCGCGGGCCTCGACGCCGACAGCCGCCGGAACCTCTGGGATTACCTGAAGCGCGTCAGGTCGCAGAGCGGGACCACCGTTTTCGTCACCACCCATTACCTTGAGGAGGCCGAGGAGGCGGACGTGGTGTGCATCGTCGACAGTGGCCGCATCGTCGCCATGGGGACGCCGGAGACGGTGAAGCGTGATTTCGCCCACGGGTTCCTGGTCATCGACGCCGACGATCGCCCCGCCCTGCGCGCCGAACTGGACCGACTGGAGACGCCGTACACCGACGTTGGGCACTTCGAGGTTGCCGTGGTCGGGGCCGGGGCGCAGCGGCTGGCGCGGGATCTCATGGTTCCCCTGACCCGGTTCGAGACCCACATCCCAACCCTTGAGGACGCGTACCTCAAGCTGCTCGCAGCGTCCGCGGTGGAGCCCTCATGAACGAGGTCACCGCTATCCTGACACTGGCCTACCGGGATCTTCTCAAGCTTTTCAGGGACCCGGTGCGGATGATCTCGTCGATCGTCTTCCCGATGATCTTTGTTGGCGTGCTGGGCGGCTCGCTGCAGGCCAACCTCGGGCGCACTGCCGGGTACAACCTGCTGACCTTCGTCTTCACCGGGATCTTTATCCAGACCATGTTCCAGTCCACCGCGCAGGGGATCATCTCGCTCGTCGAGGACAGGCAGGCGGACTTCAGTCAGGAGATCTTCATCTCGCCCATATCCCGCTACTCCATCATTTTGGGCAAGATCCTCGGAGAGACACTGGTGGCCCTCCCACAGGGCATCGCGGTGCTGATCTTCGGGCTGGTGCTGGGGGTGCGCTACAGCCTCGGGCAGGCCGCCGTGCTGGTGCCGGTGGCGCTGCTCGCCTCATTGCTCGGGGGTGCCTTTGGAGTCCTGGTGATGGCCAACCTGGACACCCAGCGAAGCGCCAACCAGGTCTTTCCTTTCCTCATCCTGCCACAGTTCTTTTTGGGGGGCGCCTTCACGCCTATCAAGCACCTGCCCGTGGTCCTGGACCTGCTGTCCCGGGTCACGCCGATGCGCTATGCCATCGACTTCGGGCGCGGGCTCTTCTACGCGGGCAAACCGGAGTACGAGGCGGTGGTCCTGTCCAGTCCCGCATTCAACCTGTTGATCATGGGCGGGATGTTCGCGGTCTTCATGGCGATTGGGACGTTCCTTTTCGTGCGGGGGGAGCGCAATCGATGACCAAGGGCCTCCTCACAGGTCTTGACGGACTTTTTTGGCTTCCTGTGAGCAGGAGGAGGGGCCGGCGCGTTAGCGTGACGGAGGACACACTCGGACCGGGGGATGTTTGTAAGGAGATCAGATGAGCGAGGGACTGCTCGCGGTGGCCCGCGAAATCAACATGACCGAGTACTACAGCAACCTTGGCCCGATCGGCCCAATCCTTACCGACCCCTCCGTCAGCGAGATCATGGTCAACGGTCCGGACACCATCTGCGTCGAGCACGGCGGCCGCCTGGTCAAGTCCAGCCTGAAATTCGAAAGTGAGCAGCAGCTCCTCGACGTGATCACCTTCATCGTCAACTCGGTGGGCCGCACGATCAATGATGACCAACCTCTCTGCGACGCGCGCCTGGCTGATGGCTCCCGGGTCAACGCGGTGATCCCGCCGCTGGCGCTCGACGGCCCCCTGCTGACGATCCGCAAGTTCGCCGCCGACCCCCTGACGATCGACGACCTGATCGGCTTCGGCACCCTCTCCCCTGAAGCCGCCGGGTTCCTCGAGGCCTGCGTCCTGGCAAAGTGCAACATCATCGTTTCGGGGGGGACGGGTACCGGTAAAACCACGATGCTCAACGTCCTCAGCGGGTTCATCCCCGAGGACGAGCGCATCGTGACCATCGAGGACGCCGCCGAACTGCAGCTCAAACAGTGGCACGTGTGCCGCCTCGAGTCCCGCCCCGGCGGCCCGTCAGGCAAGGGCAGGGTTGCCATCCGTGACCTCGTGGTCAACAGCCTGCGCATGCGTCCCGACAGGATCGTGGTGGGGGAGTGTCGCAGCGGCGAGGCGCTGGACATGCTCCAGGCCATGAACACCGGCCACGACGGCTCCCTGACCACGCTCCACTCCAACAGCCCACGTGATGCCCTGTCCCGGCTCGAGACCCTGGT
>JBHEMP010000099.1:0-2720 GCA_046262515.1 Candidatus Dormibacteria bacterium
GACGGTGCTCTCGCTGGAACCCAACTGCATCGCGATGGCCTTGTTGGGCAGGCCTTCGACGACCAGGCCGAGGACGGCCTTCTCGCGGTTGGTCAGCGGCTCCAGGGTGTGCACCACGGCGCGGTTCTCCATCCGCGCCAGGCGGCTGACCATCTTCTGGGCCACCGAACGGTCGAGGGGGAAGCGGCCGTGGTGCGCATCCTCGATGGCGCGCATCAGCTCCACCGGCCCGGTGTCCTTGAGGATGTAGCCGCAGGCTCCCGCAGTGAGCATCAGCGTGACGTCCTCCTCGTCGTCCGAGACCGTCAACCCCACGACGGCGACGCCGCTGAGCTCGCCGGTGATCGCACGCGTGGCCTCGACACCGTCCATCTCCGGCATCGAGATGTCCATCAGGATGACGTCGGGCCGCAGCCGTCGCGCCGCCTCCACCGCCTCCCGCCCGTTGGTGGCCTCGGCCACGATCTCGATGTTGTCGAACTCGGCGAGCATGCCGCGCGCACCGACACGCAGGATGGTCACGTCATCGACCAGCATGACCCGGATCGGCTCAGTCACCGCCACCTCCCCTAGGCGCCCAGCGCGATCGCTGGACCGTGGAACTCGAGGCGAACCCCGCCCATGGGGCCGTTGCCCACGTGCAGCGTACCGCCCAGGAGCTGGGCGCGCTCGCGCATGCCCAGCAGCCCGAATGAATCTGCCTTGTCGCTCGCAAGTTGTAGATCGATGCCCACCCCGTCATCCTCGACCACCAGGACGAACGGGCGCGTGGTGGTGTCCAGCAACACCTCAATCCTGGTGCACTGCGAGTGCTTGCGGATGTTGGCCAGGGACTCCCGGATGACCTGGTGGATGGCCTCACGTTCCTCTGCCACCAGGGTCTGGTCATCCCCGAGGATGCGTGTGCTCCCGCTGATGCCGTACGTGCGCGAGAAAGACTCCACCTGCTTCTTGATGTTCTCGGCAAGGTGCCTGGGGGTCTGCTGCCGCGGACGCAGCGCGGTGAGGATGTCGCGAGCGCTCTGCAGCGCGGCCTCCACCAGCTCGCGCATCTGCACCAGTAGGGCGTCGGCGTCGGTGGGATCTACGCGGCGGCGGTGTTCGTGGTACTTGAACATCTGCACCACCGCCGAGAGGTCGCTGGCCAGGCCGTCGTGGATCTCGCGGGCCAGGTTCATGCGCTCCCTGAGTACCGCCAGCTCCTCCGCCCGCGAAAGCAGGTCCGCGCTGGCCATGGCCAGGGTGACCTCGTCGGCAAGCCTGGCCATTTCGACCAGGTCGCCCTGGCTGAACGTCCGCGCGGTCACCCGCAGGGCGACGAGCATGCCTGAGCCCGCCCCGCCACGCGCTCCCACCGGGACCGCGGCGACGGAGACCGCGCCACGAGTGATCCACTCCCGCTCCGGGCCATCGCCGAGCTCGCTGGCGGCCACCGTCATGGCACGGCCCGCGGCCCGCACCATCGCGATGAAGCCCTCTTCCGGCGCGAGGCGGGCAGGCACGTCGCGCGCCACTCCCTGCAGCGGCGGGCCGTGCGGCGCCTCGGCCTCGAGCACGAGCAAATCGCCGGAATCCAAAAAGACCTGGCAGATGTCGGCGCCGAGAAGCTCCAGGGCCTTGGTCGAGAGCGCCTGCAGCATCGACTGAACACCCGCAACGCCCGGGCGGGGTCGGATCAGGAGCGCGGAATCCGCCGTCGCCGGGTCTGGGCGGCCCGCCGTCAGCGTGGGATCGGCCGGCGAGCCCTCGGGTTCCGGTCCGACCACGGACAGGGCGGGAGCAGGGTGTTCAGCCGGGGCTGGATGCGCGGTCGGATCCAGGGCACTGGGCGCCACATGGCGTTCGCTGCGATCGACGACGTCGTGCATCCGGCGGCGCAACAGCGCCTTTTCGGCGTCCGTCAGCTCCTCCAGTTCCTGGAGCAGCAGCGAACCCGATGTCGTGTCACCCCCGGACGCCCTCTCGGCCATGAGCACGCGGATGACGCGGCGCAGGTGGCTGGCGCCCTCCTGCTGCCGGAGGACAGTCGGGCTCTCCGGCGGGAGACAGGCGGACAGC
The DNA here is from genome assembly GCA_046262515.1 of Candidatus Dormibacteria bacterium. Taxonomy (GTDB): domain Bacteria; phylum Chloroflexota; class Dormibacteria; order DASZGP01; family DASZGP01; genus JAXDLW01. The sequence continues at coordinate 2,059 of JBHEMP010000099.1, forward strand.
TCCTCGGCGAGGTTGTCGAAGTTGAGCTCGAGGTACTGGGTGACCAGCTCGAGCTGTGGCCGCGGACGAATTACGGAGGTGGCCGTCAGTCGTCCTTCGGCAAGAACCCGCGCAGGGCAGCGTTGACCCGTTCCGCCTGCTCGAGGGGTGCGAGGTGAGACGCGCCCTCGATGACCTCGAGGCGAGCGGCGGGCGCCCCGGCGGCGACCTGCTGCGCCTCGGCCACGGGAAAGATGGTGTCCTCGCGTCCCGCCACGACCAGCAGTGGCAGCCTGAGGTCGGCGAGCATCGGAGTGGAGTCGGGACGCTCGCGCATTGCCATCAGGTCGGCGATGAGCGTCTCCGGGGATTGTTCCAGCATCCATTGCCTGGCGCCGTCACGAAGCCACTCAGGGACGGCGTCGGTGAACATCTTGGGCATCATGGCGTCGGCTGCCGCCTCAACCCCCCGCTCACGGATGGCGGCGCTGAGGGCGACGCGGCCCTCGCGGGCTTCTTCGCCGTCGGCGCCGGCGCGGCTGCAGACCAGGGCCAGGCTGCGCACGCGGCCGGGAAAGAGACGGAGCATCGCGAGGGCCACATAACCGCCCATCGAGAAACCGGCGAGATGAACATCAGCGGTCTCAGCGGCGTCCAGCCGCTCCACCAGGGCCCGCGCGATG
>JBHEMP010000100.1:0-45753 GCA_046262515.1 Candidatus Dormibacteria bacterium
GCACGTGGGTACGCGCGTATCGTGCGGCGATGTCCGCGAGCGCCGCGCCCGGCGCCGCGGGCTCGCCCCCCAGCAGGTCAATGGGTAGGCCCGGCGGCAGCGCCACGCCGAGGCCATCCCGGTAGCGTGCGGCGTCCTCCATGCTCACCCAGCGCCGCTCACCGGCGATGCGCAGCGGCAGGGCGCGGTGCTCACGCTGCAGCAACTCCAGCCAGCCCCCGACGATGCCGCGGGCGGAGGCCTCCTCGACGCTGAGGTCGCCGAGCCGGTAGACAAGATCCAGGGCCTCGTCGTGGTCGCGGGGCCGGCGGTCCTCGAGGAGGCCCTGCAGCTCCAACTCCAGCGAGGCGATGGCCTCCGGCGAGATCAGCTCGCGCAGCTCTTCCTCTCCCAGCAGCTCGGCGAGGAGTTCGCGGTCCAGCGTCAGCGCCTGGGCCCGGCGCTCGCCGATGGGGGCATCCCCGTCGTACATGTACTGCGCGATGTAGTCGAACATCAGCGAGGAGGCGAACGGCGAGGCGTGGCTGGTCTCCACCTCCACCACCCGCACCCGGCGCTCGCGCACGTCGGACATCAGCTGCGCCAGCGCATCCATGTCGAAAACATCGGAGAGGATCTCCCGGTAGGTCTCGAGAACGATGGGGAAGTCGGGGTGCTGCGTCGCCACCTGGAGTAGATCGTGGCTGCGCTGTCGCTGCCGCCACAGCGGCGTTCGCTGGTGGGGTCGCTGGCGCGGCAGGAGCAGCGCGCGCGCGGCGTTCTCGCGGAAGCGCGAGGCAAACAGGGCTGAGCCCTGCAACTGCGCGGTGACCGCGGCACGCACGTCCTCCGGGTCAAGGAAGAGGTCGGCCGCGGGGGGCGGCTCATCGGCCTCACCGAGCCGAATCGCGAAACCATCATCGGTATGGATGGCCTGGGTTTCGATCCCCGTCCGCTCTTCGATCCGAGCGGCGACGGCGAGCGCCCACGGTGCGTGGACGCGCGCTCCGAAGGGGGTCAGAACACAGAGACGCCAATCACCCAGCTGGTCGCGAAAACGCTCGATGACGATGGTGTGGTCATCCGGGACTGCGCCCGTAACGGACGCCTGCTCGGCTACGAAATCGAAGAGGTTGGCGGCCGCGCGCGCGTCCAGGCGCGACCGCTCCATCAGACCCGTGACCGCCTCGGAGCGCCCGTTCGCTGCCAGCTCCCGCGTCAGGCGCCCAACCTCCCGGCCGAGCTCCACCGGGCGCCCCTGCGCGTCGCCGTGCCAGAAGGCGATGGTCCCGGGCTGCCCGGGCGCGGGCAAAACCAGCACCTCGGAGTGTGTGATGTCGACCACCTTCCAGCTGCTCGCGCCGAGGATGAAGGTCTGCCCCGGGCGCATCTCGTACACCATCTCCTCGTCCAGCTCACCGATGCGCCGGCCTGGCCGTTTCCCCCCCGGGGGGGCGGCGATGCCGGCCGCCGCGAAGCCGGGGACACGGTCAGCGACAGGAGCGGCGCCCTCGAACAGGTTCACAGCGAACATCCCGCGGTCAGGGATCGTGCCGCCGCTGATCACCGCCAGCCGCTGGGCCCCGGCCCGGCCGCGCAAGCGCCCCTCGACCCGGTCCCAGGCGATGCGCGGGCGCAGCTCCCGGAACTCATCCGATGGGTACCGACCGGCCAGCATGTCAAGCACCGCGGTGAACGCCCGCTCCCCCAGTTCGCTGAACGGGTATGCGCGCATCACCAGGCCGCGCATCTCATCCACGCCCCACTCGTCGAGCGCGCACATCGCGACCACCTGCTGGGCCAGCACGTCGAGTGGGTTGCGGGGGACGTGCGTGGTCTCGATGCGCCCGGCCAGCATTGCCTCCACCACCGCGGCCGCTTCCAGCAGGTCGCCGCGGTGCTTGGGGAAGATGACCCCCTCTGACGGTTCGCCGACATGGTGGCCCGCCCGCCCGATCCGCTGCAGCCCGGCGGAGACGCTGGGGGGCGCCTCCACCTGGATGACAAGGTCGACCGCGCCCATGTCGATGCCCAGTTCCAGGCTGGAGGTCGCGATGATCGCCGGGAGCGTGCCGGCCTTGAGAGCCTCCTCTGTCTCTGTCCGCTGTTCGCGCGCGATCGACCCGTGGTGCGCACGGACCAGCTCCCGCGGCCGGCCGTCCGCGAGCAGGGTGCGCACGCCCTCGGCCTCCGCGTGCTCCGCCCAGAGCTCATTGAGCCGGGCCGCGAGACGCTCCGCCAGGCGACGGGAGTTGACGAAGATGATGGTGGATCGGTGTGAGCGGATGAGCTCAAGGAGCCGTGGGTGGATTGCGGGCCAGATCGACCGGCGCGGGCCGGCGTCGCCGGCACCCAGGGCCGCGGCCGGGCCACTGTACTCATCGGCTCCACGCTCGAGGTGGCCCATGTCCTCCACGGGAACCTCGACACTGACCAGCAGCGTCTTGCGCTCGCCGGTGTCCACCAGCGTCACCTCGCGCCCGGCTCCGGCCAGGAATCGACCCACCTCCTCCAGGGGCCGCTGGGTCGCGGACAGGCCGATGCGCTGGGGCTCCGCGCCGGCCAGGTGGACCAGGCGCTCCAGGCTCAGGGACAGGTGGGCTCCACGCTTCGTGCCGGCCATGGAATGGATCTCATCCACGATCACCCAGCGGACCGACCTGAGCACCTCGCGGACCTGGCTGGTGAGCATCAGAAAAAGGCTCTCCGGGGTCGTGATCAGGATGTCGGGGGGGTACCGCTGGATCGCGCGGCGGTCCGCCTGCGCGGTGTCCCCGGTGCGCACCCCGACGGTGATGTCCGGGATCGCGACACCGGCACGACGGGCCTCGAGGGCCATGCCGGTGAGGGGCGAACGCAGGTTGCGCTCGACGTCCGCGGTCAGGGCCTTGAGAGGCGACACGTAGAGGACGCGGCAGCGCCGGGAGGGCTCCGGCAGTTCCTCCCGCGCCAACTGGTCGAGGCACCAGAAGAACGCCGCCAGTGTCTTGCCGCTACCGGTCGGCGCGCACATCAGGGTGTGCTCGCCACGCGCCACCGCGGCCCAGCCCTGGGCCTGCACCTCGGTGGGTCGATCGAACGCCCCCTCGAACCAGGCGCGTGCGGCGGCACCGAAGGGCGCCAGGGGGACCAGGGGGATAGGCGTCGGTTTCACGAACCGAGTCTAGGAGCGTGCCGGTGCTACCATCCCGCCTTGTGGTAGCCGAGGGCGTCCCGGTTGCCGCCACCATCGCGGGCAGCGACTCAGGCGGCGGCGCCGGTATCCAGGCCGACCTCAAGACCTTCGCCGCCTGCGGCGTCTACGGCTGCAGCGCGATCGTGGCGCTCACCGCCCAGAACACCACCGGGGTGCGTGCGGTGCGGGTCACCGACGCGGCCATGGTGGCGGCGCAGGTTGACGCGATCGCAGAGGACTTCCGACCCGCCGCCTGGAAGACGGGCATGCTCGCGTCCAGTGAAGTCGTCTCCACCGTCATCGAACGCCTGTCGGCCATCGCCGCGGCCAATGTGGTCGTTGACCCGGTGATGGTCGCGAAGTCGGGTGCCCAACTTCTGCCGGGCGAGGCCATCGACGCGATGCGGCAAGGTCTGTTGCCACTGGCCCTGGTCGTGACGCCCAACCTGCCCGAGGCCGAGTCGCTCACCGGTATCGCGGTGTCTGACGCGGCATCCGGGCGGCGGGCAGTCCTGGCGCTGGCGCGGCTGGGACCGAGGGTGGTGGTGCTGAAGGGGGGTCATGCCGACGGCGACCCCGTCGTGGACACGGTTTTCGATGCCCGCGACGACAGCTGGATCACCATCCGAAATGCCCGGGTGCACGGCACATCCACACATGGCACCGGGTGCACGCTGAGTGCGGCCATAGCCGCCTTCCTGGCCCGCGGCATGGACCCGCTCGAGGCGGTGAGAGCCGCGAGGAGGTACCTGCAGGAGGCTCTGTTGCGTGCGCCCGGGCTGGGCGCCGGGCACGGGCCGCTCGGACATCTGCCATTCGTCGACCAGTCCAGTGGTGAGCAGGCGGTAAATTAACCTGTCCAGGTAACCGGGGGATAAAGCGGGAGGCTCACAACTGTTGATTCGCACACCAGGTCCGCGCGTCCTCGGAGCGATCGCCGGGGGACTGCTGGCGGTTCTGCAGTTGTGTCTGCCGACCGTTCTTGCCGCCAGCGCCGACCCTCCATGCATCACCGGGGTGACCTGCCCGGCCTCACCGACCCCGACCGCCGCTCCATCCCCGAGGCCCTCCGCGACGCCCACGCGTGCGCCCTCTCCACGGCCCGCACCGGCCGCCGCGGCGCCTGCCTCGACCTCGCCGGCAAGTCCGAGCCCCTCGCCGTCCGCGTCAGCGCCGCCGGCCACCGCCCGGTTCCACAATGCGCCCTTCCTGACCCAGCTGCTCACGGTGCTGAACCGGCCGATCAGCGCGCGGGCGCCCGACCTCCGTCACTTCCGTATCGATGCCGCGTCCGCTGCCCGGGCCCGGGCCGACGCCGCGGCGGCGGAGAAGCCCAGGGGACGTGCAGACGGGGCGCCACTGGCGGCCGTCACCCTGGCGGCCGGAATCGGTCTCCTGGTGGCCGGATGGTTCGGGCCGCGTCGTTTGAAGCTGAACCGAGGGGCCACAACCATGATTGCCGCCGTCCTGGTGGCAGTGGCCGCAAGCGGAACCGCGCCGTCGGGATCCACTTCACCGACAGCAGCCCGCGTGGCTCGGGGGATCGCCCCGGCGGTCATCGCGCGGGAAGTCGCGACCGTGGCCCCAAGGGCTCCGTCCGTACAGGTCAACAGCCAGGGGCCCGACTGGCCGGCGCTGCTGGCGGTTGAACTTGAGCTTTCTCACAACCTTGACTCGCTGGCCCAGCAGGAGGCGCTGATCCGCACCATCGCCAGCAGCGCGACAGCGACGGCGGAGCCGGCGGATCCCGTGGCAACCGGCCCCGGGGCCGATCGCGGCGGCCGGGTCGATGACGAGATGCAGAGCCAACTCCGGCTGCAGCACCTGCTTGAGGCTTACCGGGAGGCGACGGCGCGCTACCAGGATGCTCTGCGCAGGGAGTACGACGTATATCGCGCCGCGGCGCGGGACCCGGCGCGGAAGCAGCAGCTTGTGGTCGCCGCCGCAAGTTCGCCGCGGCCCGAGGTAAAGGAGGCGGTGACCTACAACCTGGCCCTGGTCCAGTCGCGGCTCGACCAGGAAGCGGCGATCAACGGCGCCGAGGAGCGGCTCGCGGCCCTCGGCTCACTGTCGGGCGCTCAGCTCAGCGCGATGAAGCACCACCAGCCGTTCATCGTGCCGGTGCAGGCTCCGGTCGTCCAGGGCTTCGGTGCAACCGACGTCGGCTTTGAGCCCCCGGTGACATACCGCGGCACCTTCTATCCCCACTTCCATACGGGTATCGACCTGACCGCACCCGAGAACGCCCCGGTCCACGTCGCGGCGGACGGCGTTGTCCTGCTCGCCTCGGCCAGCCGTGACGCCCAGGGCAACTACTCGGGCTACGGCAACTACGTCGTCATTGCACACCCGGAGGGATTCGTCACCCTCTACGGCCACCTCAACGCCCTATCTGTGAAGGAGGGAGATGTTGTCCACCAGGGCCAGGTCCTTGGCCTGGAGGGATCGACGGGGCTGTCCACGGGTCCGCACGTGCACTTCGAGATTCGCCATAACAACGAGTGGGTCGATCCAATGCCGTACCTCACGGGGCAGATCGCGACTTAGCCGGATCTACCGCGACGGATCCCGCGGCTCACAGGCGAGAACGCACGACATGGGCCGCGGGCGCTAGGGAGCGGGCACCTCTCGCCGGTGGTGCACCGCAAGCTGGCTCAACAGCGATGGCTCGATCGCATCCGGCTGGATCGCCGCGACACTGACCGCCGTCACCGCCTTCAGCGTTGATGTCCGGCGCCCGGATTCCAACAACGCCCGCTCGCCAACGACCACACCCGGTCCCAGGTGGGCCAGGAGCTCGCCGCCGGCCTCAACTGAAAGCACACCGTCGAGGAGCAGGAAGAGTTCAGTCCCCGGGGATCCCTCGGCGCACAGCACCTGCCCGGCCTTGAGCCGTCGCATTTCGGGGCGCGTACCGCCACGCATGATGTGACTGGAAAGTTCATGCTCCAGCGCCGTCTCGACGGCCGTGACAAGGGCAGGCGAGTCCTCGTCTCCCCACGGGGTGTGGGCGCCGAAGGCCTTGCCGGTCCATGACTTCCAGTCGATCAGGCCGCTCTTCTGCACGAGGTTGGCTGAGCCATCGTAGATCCAATGGCGCGGGAAGGGACTGGCGCCGACAACCTCGTGCTCGACGGTGCCATCCGCATGCAGCGTCAGGGCCAGGGTGGTCCACGCCAGCGGCGCTGTGACCTGGATGAATGGGGGGTACTTGACCTTGCGCGGGAGCGGCAGGCCGGTGCGGCCGCCGGCGGTCTGCAGGAAGCGGACAGACGTCGCCGTGACGGTGGGCTCGGGACGCCGGTCCGGGAACGCGGCCGCCGCGACGCTCATGCTGCCGGCACCAAGGTTGACCACGGTGGCTCCAATCTGGCCGCCGCCACCCTGGCCATGGCCGGTCACCACGCCGTCTTCAACCTCGATCCAGGCGGTGAGGTGATTGGCGAAACGGAAGCGGTCGGCGCGGCGCAGCGCGTCCAGGTCATCGATGTGCTGCGGCGGGGGCTCATCGTAGTGGTTGACCCCCATGTCGAACGGCAGGCGAAAAAGCCCGGGGATGGCCTCGGACGGGATCCACGAAATGGACGTGACGCTGGACTCAATGCGCATGTTCCGGCTCCTTTTGTTGGACGGCCCCAGCGTAGGTCCTCCCGCCGCCGCGGTCGAGGATGCGGACTAGTGTGCCGGGGGCGGAATTCCCTCCCCCGGTGGTGGTGCCTGCCCCCTTGTCGGGAATCTCTGGCGAGCGTCTGATAGCGGTATGCCGGAAAGTCGCATCACCGTCTTCCTCGCCGACGACAACCTCATCGTCCGCGCGGGGGTCCGGGCCCTTCTGGAGATGGACGACGGGATCGAGGTCGTCGGGGTGGCCGGGGACTACGATGGGCTGGTCGCCGGGGCGGGGGCGGCGCACCCGCAGGTTGTGGTCACCGACATCCGCATGCCCCCGGCGTTCAGCTCCGAGGGAATTGACGCGGCGCGGGAGGTTCGCAAACAGCACCCCGGCACGGGTATCGTCGTCCTCTCGCAGTTCGACGAGCCGGAATATGCAATCTCGCTGCTCCAGGACGGAGCGTCGGGGATGGCCTACCTCCTCAAGGACCGCGTCGCCGACGGCGACCAGCTCCTCCGCGCCATCCGCGAGGTGACTGCCGGCGGCTCCATGCTCGACCCCCGCATCGTGGAGACCATGACCCGCCCTGTGACCGCCGCGGGAAGCGGGCTCTCAGCGGCAGAGGAGGCACTTCTCCAGCAGGTCGCCGAGGGCAAAACCATCAAGGCCATCGCCGCGGCGGCGCGCACGACGCCGGCATCAGTAGCGGCAGATGTTGACAGTCTCTTTCTCAAGCTCGCACAGGATGCCTCCTCGGGCGCCAGCGGCGCGCTGCAGCGCCTGAAGTCGCTGCACCAGGCAATCATCAGCAGCGAAGAGCAGGGTGAGCAGCTGAGCCGAATGCTGCCAAGGTCGATAGCGGAGCGGGTGAGGCGCGACGGGGGGACGGTGGGCGCCACAGAGCGCGTGGTGGTGACCGTCCTGATGAGCGACGTCCGCGGCTACACAACCATCGCCGAGGATGCCGATCCCACCCTACTTGCGGGTCAACTCTCAGAGCACCGCGGCCGGATGAATGAGTGCGTCAGCGCCGAGGGTGGGACCATCATGCAGTTTGTCGGGGACGCGGTGATGGCGGTGTTCGGCGCGCCGCTGACGCTGGCCGACCACGCGGACCACGCCGTCGCCGCCGCGCAGCGGATGCACGCCGCGCAGGAGGAGTTGAACCGGGAATGGGCGGCGCGGAGCCTGCCGGCGTTCGGGCTCGGGATGGGCGTCTCCACGGGGGAGGTGGCGGCCGCCATCCTGGGCTCCGAGGACCGCCTGGAATATTCGATGGTCGGCGACAGCGTCAACCTGACGCAGCGCCTGCAGCAATGGGCCGCCGCCGGGGAGACGGTCTTGAGCGAAGCGACGCACGGCGCGCTCAGTGTCCCGCTGGATGCGGAGCGGCTCGAGCCTCAGCTGGTCAAGGGCCGTCACACCCCGGTGGTCGCCTACCGTGTCGCGGCACGGGCGCCAGACCCGGCATCATGAGCGCCGCGAGCTTGGCCGGGATCCACGGCTTAGCTGGACGTGCGACCCAGGTAGACCAGCGTGGCCTTGACGCGGCGGTGGACGTCGGGCTCCTCACCGAGCCCGAGCTTGGAGAAGATCGAGTTGATGTGCTTCTCGACGGCGCGTTCAGTGAGGAAGAGGGCCGCCGCGATGGCGGCGTTGTTCCGGCCCTGGGCAACCTCTGCGAGCACCTCGCGCTCCCTCGGCGTCAGGGAATCGAGGGGAGAGTCGGCGCGCCCTGCTCGGGCCTCGACAAGCGCCTCGACCACCCGGGGATCGATGACCGAGCCCCCGCGGTTGACCTCCTCGATGGCGTACCGCAACTGCCCCACGTCCGAGACGCGCTCCTTGAGCAGGTAGGCACGACCCGCGGCGCCGTTCTCCAGGAGAGCCAGCGCGTAGTCCGCCTCGACGAACTGGCTGAGAACGACCACCCCAGTCCCCGGCGAGTCCCGGCGCAGTTGGTGGGCAACCTGCAATCCCTCGTCGGTGCCGGTTGGCGGCATGCGGATATCAGTGAGAAGTACATCAGGGCGATGCTCCAGGACCGCGCGGTTGAGCGACTCCAGGTCTTCGCACGTGGCCACCAGCTCGATGCCGTCCTCTTCCTCAAGGAGCTGCCTGATGCCCTCACGAACGAGGTAGTTGTCCTCGGCCAGCACGACCCTGATCCCCACCGGCCCAAGGATAGGTGCGAAGCGGCAACAGTGGTGCAGGCACGACTGACGCGTAATGCCCCGGCGGCTAGCGTGGTCGCATGACGGTGCGTGTGCTCGTGGTTGACGACCAGGCACCCTTCCGCGCCGCGGCGGCAGCGGTGGTCGAGATGACAGACGACTTTGACCTGATCGGCGAGGTCGAGACCGGCGAGGCGGCCGTGAGCGCCGCGCGCGAGTTGCGCCCGGACCTGGTGCTCATGGACGTCAACCTGCCCGGCATCAACGGGCTTGAGGCCACCCGCCAGATCCTCGCGGAGGCCGCCGGCGGCGGGGCCCCGGTAGTCGTCCTGGTGCTGTCGACGTACGAGGCCGCCGAGTACGCCCCCCGTGCCGCGGAGGCGGGAGCGGCCAGCTACATCCCGAAGTCCGAGTTCAGCCCGGATCGCCTGGCCGACGCCTGGGAAGCCGCGCGCCCTGTAGCCTGACGACAGCGACCCTCACGCCGTCACCGCGATCCCGACGCCTGTCGCGATGCCTTCCGAAATCGTCGCCAGCGCCGGCGCCACCGGGAGTTGGCCGCCAACGCGGGTACCGCCGCCGGGCCGCGAGTCAACGGCAAGACTTCCGCCGATAGCGTCAAGACGGTCCTCGATGTTCTGCAGGCCGCTTCCCCTGGCAACAACCGCCGAGTCGAACCCGACACCGTCATCGGCAACCTCGAAGAGCAGGCTTTCGGCCGTGCCTGTAAGGGTGATGGTCGCCGACCCGGCCCTGGCGTACTTCTGGATGTTCTGGAGAGCCTCGAGACACGAGAAGTAGACCGCTGACTCGATGTCCTGCGGGTAGCGGCCGACGTCGGTGGCGATAACCTCGACAGGAACTACAGCCTTACGGGCCTGGGCGGACAGGGCGGCCACGAGGCCCTGGTCCGCAAGCAGGGGTGGGTAGATTCCGCGGGCAAGGTCTCGCAGCGTCTCCAGCGCCTCGTCGGCGTCCTTCTTCAACTCCCCGACCAGCAGGCTGGTTCGTTCGGGACCCTTGCCGGCCACCGTCTCAGCCAATCCGAGCTTCACCTTCAGCGCGACCAGGTTCTGCTGCGCGCCGTCATGGAGGTTGCGCTCCAGCCGTCGACGCTCCTGGTCCTGTGCCGCCACCAGGCGCTGGCGCGAACCGCGGAGGTCCACAAGGCGCGCCTGGAGGTCGGCGGTGAGCCCCACGTTGCGCAGCACCAGGCCGGCCTGCTGGGCGAGGTCGCCGAGCAACTTCTCTTCGATAGGCGTCAGGGACTCACCCTGGCGTTTGCGAATGCTCAACGCTCCCAGCAGGTCGCCCTGGTGGCGAACCGGCACCGCGACGTCGGCCTCCGGTAGAGGCGGAAGGTCCTGTCCCACCATGGGGAGCACCGGGCCCGGACCTTCGCCCGGTGGCTGCGGCCAGCCCGCGGACGGGCGGAGCCCCGCGCCACCGCGAACCCACACGGTAGCCTGCTGCGCCCCCGTGCCCTCTCCGAGCACCCGGGCCATCCGCACCAGCAGGTCATCTGCCCCCAGGGACCCCGCGACCCGCTGGGAGAACACGGACAGGACCTCGTACGGCGTCGCCCGCTTCCCGTAGACCAGGCGGTTGGCGACCCGCTGGAGGCGCTCCCGAACCGGTTGGAAGGCGACCGCGACCACCGCGGTGGCGATGATTGAGAGGACGGGGTTGGGCTTGCCACCACTGCCGACCAGGCCGCCGATGCCAACCACGATGAAGACGTACACCGCGGTGATGAAGGCCGCCAGTGCGCCATAGACCAGCGTGCGGCTGATCACGATGTCAATGTCGTAGAGCCGGTAGCGCAGGATGGCGAAACCGGTGGCCAGCGGGATCGCCGACAGGGACAGGAAGAAGGTGGCGTTGGTGATGGTGACCGACAGTGGCCCATAGGACCCCCCCGCGATCTCGGTGAAGAAGATGTGCGGCGCGAACCCGGCGAACACGACCAGGGTGCCGGCCACCGCGAACCATTTGATCTGTTGTCGGTGCAACCCGTCCGACCGCCGCGCCCGGGATACCATGGAACCCACGGAGATCCCGGCGGAGAGGAACAGGAGGGGAAAGAAGCGGCCGCTTAGGATCTCGGTCAACTCCCCGCCCCGTGTTTCCGACGCGGGCACCCCAGTCCAACGGTCCACATGGAGGTGGGGAGCGGTCGGGAAGCTGGAGACGGCAATCGCGGCCAGGCACCCACCCAGCGCGAGACCTATGAACAGCGCTACAGGTCGCCAGCGGCGCGACACCAGGCGACCGTTGGGGAAGAGAAGGATCACGAAGGTCAACAGCAGGCCGAGCGAGACGTAGGCGGTCCAGTAGATCGAGAACCCGAGCCGACCCGCGGTGGATGTGTAACCCACCGACGAGACGTGCAACCCGAACATGGCGCCGGCCTCGGTGAGCGTCAGGCCCACGCCGGCGCTACTGAAGAACCATCCGATTGGGTTGTGGGTGACATGGCGCAGGAGCAGGGCACCGACCACGCCCAGTGCGGTGCCGCTGACCACCGCGGCCAGTGCCCGCGGCGCCTCGGAACTGCCCGCCGGCCCGTCCAGGACGATCAGGGTGACAATGGCCGCGGATAGCAACAGGATCGCCACGAGAAGCACCAGGCCCGCGAAGCCAACAGCTTGCCGAGCGGATCGAACCCCCTGGGTCACAGCGGCGCGGGGACGGCGAGCGGGAGAGAGCCCTGGACACGCGTGCCGGTGCCCGGTGACGAGTCGATGCGGAGGGCGCCGCCAAGGGCGCTGAGGCGATCTTCGAGGTTCTGCAGGCCGCTTCCGCGGGCAGTCAAGGCCGCGTCGAAGCCGGCACCGTCATCGCGGATTTCGAAGGTCAACTCGCCACCTCCGGACTCCGCCACCACGATCGTGGCGGCGGTCGCGCCCGCATATTTCTGCACGTTCTGGAGCGCCTCGAGCACGCAGAAGTAGACCGCCGCCTCAATCTCCTGGGAATACCTCTGGACGCCGCTCGACTCCAGCGACACCGGTAGCGTCGCCTTACGGGCCTGGGCCTCGAGCGCCGCCACCAGGCCCTTGTCCGCAAGGAGCGGAGGGTAGATCCCGCGCGCCAGGTCGCGAAGTGTCTCCAGGGCATCGTCGGTGTCGGCCTTGAGCTGGTGCAGGGTGGCCTTCGCCCGCTCGGGGTCTTTGACGGCGAGCATCTCCACCAGCCCGAGCTTCACCTTGATCGCCACCAGGTGCTGCTGGGCCCCGTCGTGGAGGTTGCGCTCGAGTCGACGGCGCTCCTCGTCCTGCGCGGCGACCAGCCGCTGACGCGAGGCGCGCAGGTCTTCCAGGCGCGCTTGCAGGTCGGCTGTGAGACCGACGTTCTGCAGTACCAGGCCCGCCTGGTGGGCGAGGTCCTCGAGGAGCTTGTCCTCGATCGGCGTAAGCGTTTCGCCACTGCGTTTGTTGATCGTCAGGGCCCCCAGGAGTTCCCCCTGGTGGCGCACCGGGACGGCGCGGTCAGCCTCGGGGATGGACGGAAGCAGCTGGCCGGCGACTTCCAGTGTCCGGGGCTCGTGGCCGCCCAGGTCGGCCGGCCAGGACGCCACGGGCCGGAGGACGTTGCCGGCGCGAAGCCACACCTCAGCCAGCCGCGCGCCCGTACCCTCCGCGAGGACCTGGGCCATGCGCCCCAGCACCTGTTCCCCGGCATAGCTCTCGGCGACGCTGGTGGAAAACTGGGCGAGCACTTCATAAGGCGTAGCCCGTTTCCCGTAGACCAACCGGTTGGCGATTCGCTCAAGACGCTCCCGGACCGGTTGGAAGGCAACCGCGACTATTGCCGTCGCGACGATGCTCAGGACAAGGTTGGGCCGTCCCCGGCTACCCACCAGCGTCCCCACCCCGACTACAATCCCCACATACACGGCGGTGATGAACGCCGCCAGGGCGCCGTAGGCCAGGGTGCGGCTGAGGACAACGTCGATGTCGTAAAGGCGATACCTGAGAATCGCCACCCCGACCGCGGCCGGGACCGACGTGAAGGCGAACAGGAAGAGGAAGCCGAAGGCCACTTCGGCCAGCGAATTCCTGGCTGTCAAGTTCGGCGCGATCGCGCTGTACGCGAGGACCGCGACGACCAACAGGCAGGAGAACGCGAGCCACTTGAGCTGGTGGCGCTGCACGGAGTCGGCGCGCTTGATCCGCAGACCCATCGCCACCAGGGCGCCCAGGAGGCTAACGGCGAACACCAGCGAGGCGACAGCCCCGAAGGGATCACTGTTGAAAATGTCCAGCAGGGCCTTGCCGGGACCCGGTGCGGCAAGCGCGGCGGGTCGGTGGGAGTTGAGATCCCCCAGAAGGAACAGGGGAACGCCCGCCACACCGGCCCACCACAACATCGTCCATCGCCTTCCCGGCCACCGTCCCTCGGGAAAGGCTGCCAGCAGCAGGGGAATCGCCGGGATCATCACAAAGGGCAACCACGTGCCCACCCAGTAGATCCAGTCCCCGCCCGGGAGGGAACCGGGGTGCACCCGGGTCGCCCGAACACCGTACTCCCAGAGAAGGCCCCCAACGGTAACCGCGAGGCCGACCCCGGTGAACAGCCGGCCGATGACGTTGGTCCAGAGTCGAGAAAGGACCAGCGCGCCTACCGTCGCAAAGGCGGCGCCGATGAAGGGAAAGAACAGCCGGGGGGCGACGTCGTCGCCGCGACCCAGGGGTGTCGTGACGTCGAGGGCGAATAACGCAAGGTCGGCCACCACCGCCGCCAGGCTGATACCCCAGGCCACGGCGGCTACGGTTCCCCGGTGATCGCGCCGAGAAAAGGGGCTCGTCGTGGCCGATGGTTGCTCGCGTTTGGCTGTCATACCGGCATCCTGGCGGCCACAGCGGTCAGCCCGCCACCGTGACGAGCTCGAGGGGCAGGCGACCGCTCAGGCGAGTACCGTCGCCTGGCCGTGATTGCAGGGTGAGCGTACCGCCGATGGCGTCGAGGCGATCCTCGATGTTCTGCAGGCCGCTGCCCCTTGCGACCCCTTCCGGGTCGAAGCCCGCACCGTCATCGGCGACTTCGAAGTCCAGGCTATCACTGGTACCCGTGAGCGTGATCGTGGCGGAGGCGGCCTGCGCGTACTTCTGGATGTTCTGGAGCGCCTCGAGGCACGAGAAGTACACCGCTGCCTCGATGTCCTGCGGGTACCGATCAATACCTGTCGCAGTGACCTCGACGGGTAGGACTGCCTTGCGGGCCTGGGCGGAGAGGGCCGCCACCAGCCCCTGGTCGGCAAGCAGGGGCGGGTAGATGCCGCGGGCGAGGTCCCGCAGTGTCTCCAGCGCCTCGTCGGCGTCCTTCTTCAACTCCCCCACCAGCAGGCTGGCGCGTTCGGGGTCCTTACCGGCCACCGTCTCGGCCAACCCGAGCTTGACCTTGAGGGCGACAAGGATCTGCTGGGCGCCGTCGTGCAGGTCGCGCTCCAGGCGACGCCGTTCATGGTCCTGCGCGGCGACGAGGCGCTGGCGGGAGCTCTTCAGATCCTCGAGCCGGGCCTGCAAATCGGCGGTGAGGCCCACGTTGCGCAGCACCAGGCCGGCCTGCCGGGCGAGGTCCTCGACTAGCTTTTCCTCAATGGGAGTCAGCACCTCGCCTGCGCGTCGAGTGAACGCAAGGATGCCCAGCAACTCGCCGTCGTGTCGCACCGGCACCGCCCTGCCCGCGTCGGGGATCTCCGGCATCAACTGGCCGGTGACCTCGATGGCGTCACCGGGATCGACTCCGCCGGCAGGCAGTGGCCACGATGCCACCCGACGAACAGCCCCACCACTCCGCAGCCAGACATCGGCGCGCTCGGCGCCCGTGGCCTCACCCAGGACCTGGGCCATGCGTTCCAGTACCTCCGCCCCGGCATAGCTGGCGGCGACTCGAGAGGAGAAGGCCGATAGCACCTCATACGGGGTGCTGCGCTTGCCATAGACGAGCCGGTTGGCGAGCCGCTGCAGGAACTCGCGCACCGGCTGGAAGGCAACTGCCACGACTGCCGTCGCC
Organism: Candidatus Dormibacteria bacterium; assembly: GCA_046262515.1. Classification (GTDB taxonomy): domain Bacteria; phylum Chloroflexota; class Dormibacteria; order DASZGP01; family DASZGP01; genus JAXDLW01. Next base: position 14,960 of record JBHEMP010000100.1, read on the forward strand.
AGCACCGAGAGGGCCAGGTTGGGCCGCCCACCGCTTCCCACCAGGGTCCCCACGCCGACGACGATTGCGACGTACACCGCGCTGATGAACGCCGCCAGCGACCCGTAGACCAGGGCGCGGCTGAGGACGATATCGATGTCGTAGAGGCGGTACTTGAGCACCGCGATGGCGGCCGCCACCGGGATAAGCGACAGTCCGACGAGGTCCACGTCCTGCAGCCACGAGAGGCGCATCCCGGCCGTCGTCGTCACCACGTTGCCGCCAAAGCCCACCAGGGTAACGGTCACCGCCGCGATCAACCACTTGAGTTGGTGGCGCACCTCCCGTGAGCCGCGGCGGTAGCGGAGGACCAGCGCGGCGACACCTGCCATTGCGCACGGAATGAACAGCAGGATCGCGCCCTGCGCGACGTCGGCAATCCGCCCGAGCGCCCCAGCGAGGCGGACCGGGTGGACCGCCGGGAGCACGTTGCTCAGGTCCTGCTTGGTGGCGAAGGCTCCGCCGAAGATCGCGATGGCCGAGATCACCAGCGTCCCCCGGACTACCCACCTCCACCGCGGTGACAGGAGGTGCCCCGTCGGGAAGACGAGGGGGAGCAGCATTGCAACGGGCACGACGAAAGTTATCCAGGCCATCTGCTCGATCGTGCCCACGAGGTCGCCGCCCGGTACGGCCGCACGGTGTCCTACCGCATACAGGGTGAATGGTTGCAGGATCCCCCCGTCAACCAGGTTGGCGGTCACCGCCGCCAGCAACAAAAGGCCCACGGGGTGGCCGCGGCGGCGCAGGCACACCAGCGACCCAAGAGCCAACTGGACGATAGTCCCCGCCTCCAGCAAAGCCCCACTCGCGACGCTTCCGTATGTGGAAGGCCCGGTCATACCGGTGTAGAAGGAGATTGGCAGAAGCAGGACGTCGAACGCGATGATCGCCTGGATAAGCCTCACCGGCGGTTGACGGCGCGCTGAATCCTGTCCCATTTTGCCCATTGTCCCCTGCGTGCCCACTTCCTCACCAGAGAGCCACCCGGTCCATGTCCCGGGGGATCATGCCCCGCCGTCGGTGGTGTCAGCACCCCCAGCGACAGACCAAACCTACCGTGCTGGATAATGACATCGTTTGATGGTACATTGAGCTATGTTACGTGCGACATGAGGGCTTTACTTTGACAACGACCCCGCTGGGCTCAATCGTGGGCCAAACGGCGCAGCCGGCCGGCCATGTTCAGCCCTGGGAATGGCTCCTCTTCGGCGTCCCGGTGGTGGTGCTGGTGGGGATGCTCACCTACCTGCTGGCGACCGGTGAGAGCGGCCGAGGGCCCGCCATCCTGTCCCCCGTCCGCCGCCTGGCGACGTCACTGGAACGCATGACCGGAATGCCGGCGTGGGCGGCCGGCGGGATCCTGGCCGGTGAGTGGTCACTGCTACTCGCGTCGCTCGGCTTCTACTGGGACGTCGCCTGGCACATCGACTTCGGCCGCGACAAGGCCCTCTTCACTCCGCCCCACATGATGATCCTGGCGGGGCTCGCCGGGGTGTTGGGCGCGGCCGTGCTGTCTATCCTGCTGGCATCGGTGCAGCGGGCGGAGTTGCCGTGGCGCCTGGGCAATTTACGCATTCCCCGGGGCGCGCTCCCGCTGGCCGCCCTGGGGCTGTTCGCCGTGGTTGGATTCCCGCTTGACGACCTCTGGCACCGGACCTATGGCATCGACGTCACGATGTGGAGCCCCACCCACCTGATGATGATCGGGGGCGCCTGCTTCAGCCCCCTGGCGCTCAGGCTGCTGCTGCTGGAAGCAGGGCCCGCGGTCGCCCAGACCACCTGGGGGAGGGTGCTGCGACGAGGCCTCACTTCGGCGATCCTGGTCGCCCTCACCGCCCTGCAACTGGAGTTTGACCTCGGCGTTCCCCAGTGGCAGGCACTCTACCAGCCGGTCATGATCATCGGCAGTTCCGCGCTGGTGATGATCGCGGCCCGGGAGAGCATGGGGCGTGGCGGGGCACTGGCGCTGTGGGTGAATTACCTGGCAATCCGGCTCTTCTGGCTCGGGCTGGTCGGCGTCGGCCTCGGGCACGTTGGGCCCCACTTCCCGCTCTACCTCGGAGTCGCCCTGCTGGTCGAGGCCACCTGGCACTTCGGTGCCCGCCTCCAGCCCGTGGCCCGCACCATGGTCGCCGGCGTCCTCATCGGGACGGTCGGCCTTGGGACCGAGTGGGCGTGGAGCCAGGTCTTCGCATGGCACCCGTGGCGCGTGTCCCTTTTCCCGGGCATCTGGGCGGCCGTGGTGATCGCCTTCGCCGCAGGCATCCTCGGCCTTGCCATCGGTTCCATCCTTGACTTCCGCCGGCCCACCGTAGGCGCGCCCCTGGTCGCGCTGGCGGGGCTCGGGGTGGTGGCGATGATGGCGGTACCGTTCCCGCGCCACGGGTCAACCGCCAGCGCCATCCTGACCACCGCGGCGGTGGGCGAGCCCCACCAGGTGGTCGACCGGGAGGGGCGCCCCGCCGTCACCCAGGAATACAGCGTGCGCGTCGCCCTGAGGCCCGCGAAAGCGGCTGATAACGCGGACTACTTCGAGGTGATGTCGTGGCAGGGCGGCAAGGCCCGGCTGACGCGGATGGTGCCGGAGGGCAACGGCGTCTTTCATTCGGCGTCCTCCATTCCCACCGGCGGGACGTGGAAGTCGGGGCTCTTCCTGACGCGGCGGGACATCATGGACGCCCTCCCCATCTCGATGCCGTCGGATCCGGAGTATGGCGCGCCGGCGGTCACCGTCGTGCCCACCAGGACAGCGTCGTTTGTGCCCGCGGAGAAGGTCCTGATGGCCGAGAACCATACGGGGACCGAGCTGCCGCGGTTGCTCGCGACGACAGGGTTCGTCGCCGAGTTGACGGTCACTTCGGTGTTATTCCTGGTCGCCCTTGTCAGCCTGGCCCGCGGCTTCCCCGGGGAGACCCGGTCACCCGGCCGCCCGCCGGGCCGCGCCGTCAGCATGCGGACAGCAGGGGCGCCCAACTAGTCCAGCTGACGCGCCGCACAAACGGTCACGCGCGGCCTTCCAGCGCCGGAAATGCAAGCTCGGATCGGTGGGTGCAGGTTAAAGCGCAAGCGCGTCGGGGGCGACCGACGCGCTTGCAAGATTCCCGGCGCCGAGGCGGGGTACGGCGCCAGCGAGCGTCAGCGGCCGGGGAGTCCGGCCACCTGGTTCTGGTGCAGCCGTGCCTGCATCGCGCGTGTGACGGCTACTTCCAGCTCGGGGTCCGCAAGCAGCGCCCGGCGGAATTGGTCGTGTCCCAGGACCATCAGGGTGCAGTGGGTGCGGGTGCTGACGGTGGCGACCGCGGGGTCGCGGTCGATCATGCTGATCTCACCGAAGAAGTCCCCGGGACCGAAGGTAGCGATCGTGACCCCGTCAACCTGGGCCACGGCCTCGCCATCGACCACCACGTAGAAGCTATGGCCCGGGCGGCCCTGGCGCACCAGGATGGAGCCGGGTGAGGCGATGATCTCGTCCATGTGGGAGGCCACAGCGGCCAACTGCCGGCGGCTGGATCCGGCAAACAGCTGGACCTGCTTCAGGGCCCGCACCTTGGGGTCCATCGTGGATAAAGCCATCAACCGCCTCCACTAACTGGGCGCCGCCCGCGCGGCGCTCGACGCCCCTCTTCTGAGGCCTTCCCAGAATGCGGCGCCCAGGAATGCCGTACGACGCATTGCAACGCGCCACGAACGTGTATTTCTACACAGACGGAGGCCCCTCAGCGGGCCCGGCGCCGCAAGGCCTCGAGGTCGAGGATGACGAAACCACGCCGCCGGGTCTGCACCCATCCCAGCTGGCGGAGGGCGCTCAGTGCCTTGGAGACGGCCTCACGAGAAGACCCGGTCCAGCCGGCCAGCTCTTCCTGGGAGAGGGCGAGGTCGATGACCAGCCCCTCCTCCTCGTCGCGCCCATAGCGTTCCGCAAGCTCCAGCAGGCGCTTGGCGACGCGGCCGACCGAGTCATGGGCGGTGAACTCGGCAAGTTTGGCGTCCGCCTCCCGGAGTCGCCGGCTCAACATCTGCAGGAGGACCAGCGCGACCGCCGGCCGGCTGGCGAGGAAGCTCTTGAACTCAGCGCTGCTCAGGATGGCGGCGCGAACGTCCTCGACCGCCGCCGCGGTGGCCGAGCGTGGGGCGCCGTCGAGAAAGGACAATTCCCCAATTAGCTCACCGGGCCCACGCATGGAAAGCACGACCTCACGCCCGTCGTCGGTGTTGACGAAGACCTTCACACGCCCCTCCGTCAGCACGGCCACGCGCTCTGACGACTCGCCCTCCACCAGCAGCACGGATCCCTTCCGGTAGCTGCGCAGGCGGCCCCCGTCCAGCAGCGCCGCGCGGTCAAGGTCGGAAAGCGCCGCCAGGAAACTCCCGTCCTCCACGTCGGCGCTCAGCGGCCCCCGCTCAGCGGCCGCCGCTGGAGGCAGTTACCGGCCGCCGGGGCTTGCGCCGCGAAGGAGAGGGGCGTCGGCGCGGGCGGGTCGAGGCGGCGGCCGCCCGCCGCCTGTCGTTGCGGCCCGCGCGCAAAGTACTGCTGGCCTCGCTGGTCACCTCGTCCAAGAATCGCCCGATCTCATCGGTAAGGCGTTCGGGGTGGAGGCGAAGCTCGAGGATCGAGGTCGCCTCCACCAGGCGGGCACGCGGTGCCTCGCCGGCAAGCATCACGGCGTCCGCATGGGGATGTATGGGGTCGTGCCGATGCCCGATGACCAGCACCGGCATGGGGAGCGCGCGTCGCACCTCCGGCGGTGGCGCTATCCGCCCCAGGAAGAGCCCCTGCAGGATCGCCGCGCTGGAGCGGTGGTCCTGGCGCAGCGTGTCGAGCATGACGTTGCCCAGGAAGGGCAGCGCGGAGCGCGGGACGAGGCGTGCCAGGCGTCCCGTGAGCTGCACCATGGGCTGCCCGAACATCAGCCACGAAAGCAGCGGCGTGAACGCGATCACGGCGCCGTAAACGCCGGCGTCGAGCACCGGCATCTCCACCACCAGGGCCTCGGCGCGGCCGGGTGCGACGGCGCCGAACTCCAGGGATACGTTGGCACCGAGCGAGGTGCCGCCTACGATCGCCCTCTGCACCTCGAGATGGTCGAGGAGGCCGACGACCTGTTCGGCAAAGCGGGTCATGGAATAACGCCACAGGTCCGGCGGGCGCTCGGACGCGCCGTGACCAAGAAGGTCGAGGGTCACCACCCGGTGACCCCGGGCGGCCAGGGCCTTGGCGAGCGGCATGTGCATGTACTGCGAGAGCAACTGCCCATGGAGCAGGACAAACGGCACGTCCCCGGACCCATAGTCGGTGTACGCCAGGCGTTGCCCGTCGTGTTCGAAGTACCGCGCTTCGCCCCCCGCGGCCGCCACCATCGCGCCGATCTTATCGCCTCAAGAACAGCTTCTGGCCGTGACTGCGAAACTCGAGCAATGGAGGACGACTTCGACGAGGGGGAAGGTGGCCACGAGGAAGAGGAGCGCCCATACCGGCGCGGGCGCGGCGCACGCCTACTGACCCGGGTTATCGCGACCAGCCTGATCATCTGTCTCCTGCTGGCCTTCCCTCTCGAGTACCTGGTCAACGAGCAGCTGCGCAGCCACCACGTCGAAGCGGTGGTGGCCATAACCGAGGCGGTCATCGTGGTGGTGCTGCTGGTCGTGGTCCGTTCGGCCAGGAAAGCCCCCCGCTAGCCGGGGTCCACCGCGCAGTCGGGGCAGGTGCCACTGAAAACCAACTGGTGGCCGCGGACCAGGAACCCGGTACTCTCGCGAACGGCGGCCGTCGCGTCCTCGAGGACACAGCCCGGCACCTCGGCCACCCGCCCGCACATCCCGCAACGAATGTGTTCGTGGTGCTGCTGGTGAACCTCGTAGCGGGCCTTGCCGTCGCCCAACTCGATGCGGTCCAGCACCCCCGCCTGCTCCAACGCGCTGACGGCCCGCAGGATGCTTGAGAAGTTGGCGCTGCCCACCGTCACGCGGACCCGGGCGTGGAGATCATCGAGGGACCACAGATGCCGGTCCTCAGCCTGAACTATCGTACGGACGGCATCGGTAACGGGACTCGGTCGGGGCATTCCCAGCGAGTCTACTGTGACGCCTGCGAGTTGCGCATAATAGTTGCGCAAGTGCTTTGCGTAACTGCTAGGCTCCGCTGGTGAGCTTCGTCCGTGGCACGACCACGCTCCTGCTGGCGCTGCTATTTACCGGCTGCGGGTTGCAGGCGTCCCACGCGAACCACGCCGGTACACGCCTGGAGGTCGTTGCTGCGGAGAACTTCTGGGGAAGCATCGTCGCCCAGCTCGGCGGGGACCGCGTCCATGTTCTAAGCGTGGTGTCCAACCCGGCGACTGATCCCCACGCTTATGAGCCGAAGCCCGGCGACGCGCGTGCGGTCGCCCGCGCCTCCTATGTGGTCGCCAACGGGGCCGGCTATGACGCCTGGATGGGCAAGCTCACCGCGGCCAACCCCGTACCCGGCCGGCGCGAGTTGGTGGTGGCCACTGCAGTCGGGCGCCGCGACGGGGACAACCCGCACTTCTGGTACTCCCCCACCTATGTCGACCAGGTGGTGTCACGCGTGACCAGCGACCTCCAGGTCGTCGACCCCGCCGGGGCCGCGTATTACGCCGGCCGTGGGGCAGAGTTCCGCACCACCGGGTTGAAGGAATACCACGACCTTGTGGCTGCCATCGCGAGCAAGTACCACGACGTCCCCATCGGCGCCACCGAGAGCATTTTCGGCTACGTCGCCTCGGATCTCGGCCTCAACCTCCTGACCCCGGTGGGGTACCAGCGGGCAATCAGCGAGGGTTCGGACCCCAGCGCCGCGGACAAGGTCGTCGTGGACCAGCAGGTGAGTCAGAGGGCAATCAAAGTGCTCGTTTATAACGCCCAGAACACCACCCCGGGGGTCGAGAGTGTCGTCACCCATGCGCGCGGGGCCGGCATCCCGGTCACCGCCGTGACGGAGACCCTGGATCCGCCGGGCGCGACCTTCCAGGCGTGGCAATCGGCCCAATTGCGCGCCGTCCTGCAGGCTCTCGGAGGATGACGCAGGCCGACGACGGTTCCGCAGTCGGCGCGGGGCTCGCCCTCCAGCTCCGGGGGGCGGCGGTCCGGGTTGGCACCCGCGAGGTCTGGCAGGGGGTCAACCTGGAGGTCGCCGACGGCAACTTCGCAGCCATCCTCGGACCCAACGGCTCCGGCAAGTCCACGTTGCTGCGAGCCCTGCTCGGGTTCATCCCCCTTACGCGCGGCTCCATTGAGGTATTCGGCAAGGCGGTCGGCCGCGGCAACGCGGACATCGGTTACCTACCGCAACGCCGGAATTTCGACCCGGACCTGCGCATCCGCGCCCGTGACCTGGTACGCCTCGGCCTCGATGGCACGCGCTGGGGCGCCCCCCTCCCCCGCCCTTTCCGTCGCCGACCGGGGCCGGGTTCCAAGGACCGCGACGCAGTCAACGAGGTCATCGAACTGGTGGGGGCATCCGCCTATGCCGGCCGCCCCCTGGGCGAACTGTCCGGCGGCGAGCAGCAGCGAATTCTCATCGCCCAGGCACTGGTTGCACGGCCCCGGATGCTGGTCCTTGACGAGCCGCTCGACAGCCTCGACCTGCACAACCAGCAGGCTGTCGCGGGGCTGGTTCAGCGCGTATGCCGTGAGCGTGGCGTGACGGTCCTGCTGGTGGCGCATGACATCAATCCCATCCTCCCCTACGTCGACCAGGTCATCTACCTGGCGCGAGGTGGGCTACTTGCGGGGGCGCCCGAAGACGTCATCAGCACCGAAACTTTGTCTCGGCTCTACCAGTCGCCCGTCGAGGTACTGCGGACCGCGGACGGACGTGTCGTGGTCGTGGGGCACAACGAGGCCATCAGTTTCCATGGGCACGAGCACTGAGCCGGGTGGATCCCGGCTAACCGTGGAACAGCCCCTCTCTTTCGACCTCCTGCGCGACCTGCAACTCCTCCTGGAGTTTCATTTCATGCAGAACGCCGCGGTTGTCGCGACCATGGTCGCGCTGCTCGCCGGGGCTGTGGGTTATTTCGTGGTCCTGCGGGGCCAGGCCTTCGCCGCGCACATGCTGTCCCAGGTCGGGTTCCCCGGGGCGGCCGGCGCCGCCCTGCTGCACCTCTCGCCGGTCGTTGGGCTGCTGACCTTCTGCACCGTCGCCGGCGTCGGCATCAGCGCATCCGGGGGGCGCTTGGCGACGGGTCGGCGAACCCAGTCCGCGGCCATCGGGACCATACTGGCCTTCTCGCTTGCGCTCGGCCTGCTGTTCAGCCGGCTCTCGGCGGATAGCTCCCAGGGCATCTACGCGTTTCTCTTCGGCACCATCCTGGGAATTACGGACACGGACGTCCGCATCGTTCTGGCCACCACTCTCCTGTGTCTCGGCGCCCTTGCCGTCATTTGCCGGCCCCTGCTCTTCGCCTCGATCGACCCCGTCGCGGCTGATGCCCGCCGAGTCCCAGTGCGGGCTCTTGGCGTGGCGATCATGCTGGTCACCGCCGTAGCCGTGGCCGAGGCCGTCCAGGTGGTGGGCACGTTGCTGATCTTCGCCCTGCTCGTCGCCCCGGCGGCGGCCGCACAACGGGTCACCGCGCGCCCCTATGCGGGCATCGCACTCAGCATGGCCATCTCGCTGACCGTCACCTGGGCCGGGCTGGCGACCGCGTACTTCAGCAACTACCCGGTCGGCTTTTTCATCTCCATGTTTGCCTTTGCCGTCTATTTGACGGCGCGCCTTAGGGCCCGCGCGTAATGCTCGGCGACGAGTTCATGCGCAACGCGTTCATCGCCGGTGGCGGCATCGCCCTGGCCGCGGGCCTGGTTGGCTATTTCGTCGTCCTGCGCAACCAGGTCTTCGCCACCGACGCCCTGGGCCACGTAGCGTTCACCGGGGGTCTCGCGGGCGCGCTGGCCGGTATCCCACTGCTGCCATCGGTCTTCGTCACCTCCATCCTGGGCGCGGTGGCGATCGGGTCCCTCGGGGGGCGCGGTCGAGGGCGGGACGTGGCCATCGGAACCATCTTTTCGTGGGTGCTGGGACTCGGTGTCCTGTTCCTGAGCATCTACACTACGCTGCGCAGTGCCAGGGGCGGAATCGTCGGGGTGTCTGTACTCTTCGGGTCCATCCTGACCCTCGAGCCGGACGCCGCGCGGGCGGCTGCGATCGCCGGGCTTCTGTCAAGTGCGGTCCTGCTTTTTGTCTGCCGGCCGCTGCTCTTCGCGACGCTCGACCCGGATGTCGCGACTGCCCGAGGCGTCCCTGTGCGCCAGGTGACCCTCGTCTTCCTGGCGCTGGTCGGGGCGACCGTGGCCGAGGCCGTCCAGGCGGTCGGAGCACTGCTCATCTTCGGACTGATGGTCACACCCGCGGCGATCGCGCAGTCCGCAACCTCCCGTCCCTACCACGGACTGGCACTGTCAGCGCTGCTCTCTCTGCTCTTTGTCTGGACCGGTGTGTTCATGGCGTACTACCTCCCCTACCCACCAAGCTTTTTGGTCGTCGCCATCAGCAGCGCCACCTACCTGGCCGCGGCGACGCTACGACGCCTGCGGGCGACCACCTGACCGCAGGCGGGGGCTGTCCATATGGAAGAATCGTGCGTGGGTTCCGCTTTCGCCAGGGCTGCCGCCGCCTGCGTGGCGCTGCTGTCAACCTCGGTAGCAGCCGCTGGGTGCGCGCCGGTGCGAGCCAGCGGCATGCTTATCACCCCGGCGGCGGCGGTCCAGGTGGTCAGGCATCACTGGGATGTGAACAGGGCCGCCCTGAAGGCAACGTCCGGCCCCCAGGCGCGGCGGCTGATCGAGCAGGTGGAGTCCGGCGACGCCCTCAAGATCGATGAGGAAAGCATTGCGGACGAGGCCGACACGCGCGCAGAGTCGCAGACCGCGGCGCCGGACATACCGGACGCCCAGGACGTCCGGGCATTCGTGCCCCGCCAGTCCTCTTACCCAGCGGTATTCGTGTCCCTGCGCACGCAGGCCTCGACCGACCGCTCCGGACAAGCAAGCGGCAAGAGCGACCGGGTTCTGGAACTTTTCCGGCGGGATGGCGCCGCCGCCGCCTGGCATAACACTGCCTACGCGATATTGGCGCCGGAACTGGTCGACCAGCTCAGGTTCGCGGTCGACCGCGCGGGGTACGCCCAGTTCGCCGACGGGCTCCCCGGCGGCGACCAACTCTCCAGGCTCTACAGCGAGTACATGACCCAGGCGCTGGCGGGCCACACCCCGTCGGGCTCACGGGTTACGCCGGGGCCCCTCAGCGACCAGCTGGCAACCACCCTCTCCAGGGCACTCGCCCTGTCGCCGGATGTGAAGCGTGTCCTCACCTTCGCGCCGTCCCCACAGCAGGGGGGCATCAAGCTGCGAACCGCGGACGGGGGACGCTTCGTTCTCTTCGAAGGCATGTACGACGTCCTCAGCCGGTCGGCCTCGGGCGGGTGCATAACGGTGACTCCGAAACGGGGCGCGGAGTCCGGTCCCTTCACCGAGGTCAGGGACGAGTTTCTCCAGGATATCGGCGCGCTGGTCGCCCCCGGCACCGACGGCGCGATCACCATCGTGGCGGAGTTCGACGGCCCCGTGAAACGGGTGAGCAAGCCCTGCGCGGGCGGCTCGACAATCTAAAGGACGATCTAAAGAACGAGCTGCCCGAAGAGCCTCCGCGTTTGCTCCTCCGGGTCGGCACAGAGGCCTGTGTGAACCTCGGATGGCTGAACCATTGTGCTGCTCGGAGCCACCAGCCAGTGAAAGCGCGCCGACTGCTCCCCCGAGGCCACCGGGCCCCCGGCGCCATCGCCTGCAGCGACCGCTTCCAGGATTCGCAAATGGCCGCGCAGCGCTTCGAGGTCGAAGGCCGGGTTGAGCGCGCGCAACTTCACCTCGGGCGCGGCCGCCAGCAACTTCAGGTAGCGACGGCCGCGGCAGAACAGGACGACCCCGGCGTTCACCGCCTCGCCGCGCGCGGCATCCGGCACCACCCGCAGCACCGCGTAGGCGAAGGGCTCAAGCGGCGGCATAGATGGCTCTCTTCACAAAGGCGCGACGGCCGCCAACTCGGTCACGCAGGAAAGCGATGTAGGGCTCGGGGTCGGCCCACTCGCGGGGTACCAGCACCGCGAGTCGGTCCAGCAGGGCATCGGTCACCATCGATGCAAGTGCCTCGTCGGCCGCGCCGATGGAACGGGCCTGCTGCAGCAGCACGTGCTCGGCGACGAGGTCGAACGGGTCGTCGGCTACGGCCTGGCGGTCCCAGCCCGGGTCAGCCGCGCCGTGGTGACGGTAGAACGCCGCACCATGGTCGATCATCCATGGCTCCCGGTGCCAGCGCAGCAGGTTGGGGTTGCGGGCCGTGCGATCAACATTCATGACCAGGGCGTCGAACCAGACGATGCCGGATGCGAGAGCCGGCGCGACCATGTCGACCGCGGTGTGGGCGAGGGCACCCGGGAGGAAGTCCATGCCCAGGTTGAGACCCGCGGAGGCGCGCAGGAGGTCCTGCACCTCCTGGTCCGGCTCAGCCGTCGCGATGCGGGGATCAAGGTTCACGAGGACCAGCTCCGGGACGGGCAGATGGAGGGCCCGGGCAAGCTCACCGGCCAGCAACTCCGCCACCAGCGCCCGGGGCCCCTGGCCTGCCCCACGGAACTTCACCACGTACATGCCATCGTCATCAGCCTCGACCAGGCCAGGTAGCGAACCACCCTCCCGAAGTGGGGTGACGTACCGGGTGGCCGTGACAGTACGCATGGTTGGGAGGATAATCAGCCCGCCCGGTCTGTGGTGCGGAGTTGGCGGACGGCGCCGGGAGGTGGAGGTGTCAGTTGTCTGAGCGGGTTAACGAGCCGATGGCCGGCACGATGGGTGACGCGGTCTTCTCACTATCCCTGGACGCGGTCGTGGTGATGGACGCGGCGGGCCTGGTGGTGGGGTGGAACCCCGCCGCCAATGCACTCTTCGGGTGGACTGCGGAGGAGGCGACCGGGCGCGCGGTGGCGGACGTCATTGTGCCGGTGCAGTATCGCGAGTCCCATAACGCCGGCCTCAAAAAATTCCGCGACACCGGCCAGGGACCAGTCCTGGGACAGGTGCTGGACTTTCTGACCGGCCTGCGTCGCGACGGGAGCGAATTCCCGCTCGAGATTCGAATCTCCCACGCGGGTGGATCCGGGAGCGGGGCGCGGTTCGTCGCCTTTCTGCGGGATATCAGCGCTCGCAAATGGGCAGAGCGAAACCAGCAGACGCGGTACGCGGTGACGCGGGCGATCGCCAGCCGCGCCCCGTGGGAGGACCTCGTCGCACTCGTGCTGCAATCGACCGGCGAACAGCTCGGCTTTGACCGCGCCGAGGCGTGGCTGGTGGACGAGGGCACCGGCACAATGCACCTGGACGCGGCGTGGGCGCGCGATACTGAGACAACATCCCGCCTGGCGGCGGAGTCCAGGTCGGGGGAGGTCCGGATCGGGGACGGGTTGCTGGGAAGGTCGGTCAGCGAACGCATGGGACTCCGGGGCGACCTTAAGAAGGAGGGAGAGAAGCGGGCCGCCGCGGCGCGCGCCGACGGCTTGCGCAGCATGCTGGCGGTTCCCATCGAGGGTGGCGACACGGCGCTTGGCGCCGTGGGGGTGTACAGGCGAGGCGAGGCGGAGGCGGCGGACGCCGTTGCCCTCGAACTTCTCAGCGAGGTCGCGGTGCAGCTTGGCCAGCACCTCGAGCGCAGCCGCTTCGAAGACGCCCTCAGGACGGCCCAGCGCAAGCTGCAGGTGGATCTCCAGTCCCAGGCCAGCAGCGACCCGCTGACGGGACTGATGAACCGGTTGGCCTTCGACGACGCGGTCGCCGTGGCGGTGAGCCAGGGCCGCCGCCAGGCGGACCAGTTCGCGCTCCTGATGCTCGACCTTGACGACTTCAAGACGGTCAACGACACCCTCGGTCACCACACCGGGGACGGCCTGCTCCGCGAGACCGCCCGCCGCCTGACGACGATCGTGCGCTCCAGCGACAGGGTCGCGCGGCTGGGAGGAGATGAGTTCGCCATCCTGACCGGACCGGGCATGACCGTGGAAGCGGCGCGCGCGTTGGCGATGAAGATCAACGACGCGTTTGCGGACCCGTGCGTCGTGGGCGACACCCACGTCAAAGTCGGGGCGAGCGTTGGCGTGGCCGTATTCCCGGCGCATGGAACGGATGCCGATGAGCTGGTACGCAATGCTGACGCCGCCATGTACCTCGCCAAGCGCACATCCCGTGGTCATGCCATGTACCGGGAAGGTCTTCCGGCCGGCCGAGGCGCCTCTTCGCCCGTCGTTACTGGAGAGTTTTAGAAGGCCGCGCCCGGAGGTCAGGGCCGAAGGAGCACCTTGACCGCGCCATCGCTCTTCGCCTGGAACACGCGGTAGGCTTCCGGCGCCGCCTCCAGCGGCACCCGGTGGGTTGCGAAATCCTCGACACCCAGTACGTCTGCCTCGGAGACCAGCGGCATGAGATCATCAACCCAGCGCCGGACGTTGGCCTGGCCCATGCGCAGTTGCACCTGCTTGTCAAACAGCGTGAGCATCGGCATGGGGTCCGTCATTCCTCCGTAGACCCCGGAGAGAGAGATGGTGCCGCCGCGCCGCACGATGTCGATGGCCATGCGGACCGCAGCCAGGCGGTCGATGCCCACCCGCTGCATCAAGGTCGCCGCCATTGCCCGTGGCAACATACCCGCCGCGTGCTGAGCCACCCGGGCGGCGGGTGAGCCATGGGCTTCCATCCCTACCGCGTCGATGACGGAGTCGGGGCCCCGACCGTCGGTGATCGCGCGAACAGACTCGGCAAGGTTGTCATGTGCGACGAGGTCCAAGACCTCCACTCCCCTGCCCCGGGCGCGGGCCAGGCGCTCCGGGACCAGGTCCACGCCGATGACCCGAAGGCCCAGGTGCTGGGCCACGCGACAGCTCATATCCCCAATCGGTCCGAGGCCGAGCACCACCAGCGAGCCGCCGGGCGGAACGGCTGCGTACCGCACGGCCTGCCAGGCTGTGGGAAGGACATCGGACAAGTACACAAATCGGTCGTCCGGCGGTCCCGCCGGCACCTTGATGGGGCCGTAGTTGGCGTGAGGCACGCGCAGGTACTCCGCCTGGCCGCCAGGAACCTGGCCGTAGAGCCTGGTGTAGCCGAACAGCGCGGCCCCCGTCCCGTACTCGCGCACCTGCGTCGTTTCGCACTGCGACTGCAGCCCCTGGCCACACATGAAACAGTGACCGCAGGAGATGTTGAATGGAACCACCACCCGGTCGCCGCGCGCCAGGGAAGAGACCGCCGACCCAACCTCCTCGACGATGCCCATGGGCTCGTGGCCGAGGATGTCTCCCTCGCGCATGAACGGAGCCATCACTTCGTAGAGGTGAAGGTCCGAACCGCAGATGCCGCTGGAAGTCACCCGGATGATGGCATCGGTGGGGTCCTGCAGCACCGGGTCGGCGACGGTGTCCACACGGACATCGCGTTTCCCGTGCCAGACTACAGCTTTCATAGAGTGTGATAGAGGTCATATCACATCACTCCCAGCGGGATTAGCGGTGGAGGCTGACAGCGAAGCTGTAGACGGCCATGGCCGCCAGGACCAGGAGAAACACCCTGAGGGCCCAGAGCGCGGCCGATAGCGCGGGGTCAACGGGCGCCCGCGGCAGGCGCTGGTTCATCACCTCCACCAACTGGTCCGGCTCCAGCCCGAGGATCAGGTCCTCGTCCGGCTCCCCCTCGAAAAGGTGGCGACGATGGGCCTCCGTGGAGTCCTCGTTCACAACGTTTTGCCGGTGATGGTGCTGATGAAGGTGACGACGGTGGAACTGGCCCCGGCCAGCACAACCAGGGCCATCACCAGGCCGGCGGCGATGTTGAAGCGCCATCCGTTGACGCGACCGCCCAGCATCTGCCGATCGTTGGCCAGCAGCACCAAAAACGTCAGGGCCGCAGGCATCAGGATTGTGGCGAGGAGGTTGGCATTGAGGGTGATGCTGAGCAGTGGCGCACCGGGCAGCAGCACGATGAGGCCGGCAATCGCGGCAACGCCGATGATCACGCCATAGAACGCGGGAGCCTCGCGGAAGCGACGATTGAATGAATGCGCCCCGCCGATCGCCTCGCCGACGGAGTAGGCGGTCGCCGTCGAGATGGTCAGGCAGGCCAGGGCTCCTGCTTCAACCAGCCCCAGCGAGAAGAGCGCGGGGACGACCGGCCCGAGGACTCCGCGCAGGGCGCTCGCGTAGTCCGCTCCCCCGGCCCCGGTCACCAACCTTGCATGGTGCTGGAAGAGGACGGCGGTGATGACCAGCGCGGCACAGCCCGCGACCGCGGCCAGCGCGGCCCCGAGTACCACGTCGAACCTGCTATGGCCGATGTCTTTTGGCGTCACTCCCTTGTCGACGACAGCGCTCTGCTGGAAGAAGATCATCCATGGCGTGACGGTCGCGCCGACGTTGGACGCGACGATCAGGAGAAAAACCTGTACACGCCCACCCGGGAGAGGCGACCAGGTCAGAAGCGCGCGACCGAGTTCGCCGTAGGCGGGGTGCGACAACAGGGCGGCGGCGACAAAGAGCATGTTAAAGACGGCCAGCCCGAGGGCGGCGCGCTCCCACCGCCAGTACCTCCCGCCCGCGGTGCTCGCACCCACCAGGGCCACCCCCATCAGAACCGCGAACTCCGGACGAATACCGAAATAGGCCATCCCGACCCTGATGGCGATGAACTCGGTGATCAGGGTGACCACGTTGGTCACCACCAGGTCCGCCACCGATACCCAGCCCCAGAAATTGCCGTAGCGCTGAAATACCAGTTCGCCGTAACCACGGTGGGTGATCGCCCCCACGCGCACCGTCATCTCCTGAACGACGATCGCCGCCGCGAAGGTGAGCAGGATGAAAGGGATGAAAAAGCCGACGCCGTAGGTTGCTCCCGTCGCGGCGTACGAGAGCATGCTGGGACCGTCATTCTCGCCCAGCATCACGAGCACCCCGGGTCCCACCAGGAGCCACGCCAGCCGCCACCGCGAACCACCCCGGCGAGCGCGGATGACGCGCATGCGGTCACCGGATCGTCGCTCGTCCTCGCGACTGAGCCGGGCAGCCTCGGCGCTGATCGCCCTGGTCGCCCCGGGAGCGATATCAGGCCTCGACGACATAGAGCCTCTCCGCTGCTTCGCGGCCAACCACTTCCACGGCCGCTTAGCCTGGCACCGGGGTGCGCCTGCGGGGTTGGGTGCGGGTCTTGCGCGCCGGTGAGCGATGCCGAGCGATCGCATCCAACTGGATGCCGAATAGGAACACCGTCACCGAGATGTAAAGGTATGCCAGCAGGACGATCACAGAGGCCAGGCCGCCGAAGACCGACGAATAGGAGGCGATCCTGGTCAGGTACAGGTAGAAGGTGAGTGAAGCAACAAGCCAGCTGATCATCACCAGGATCGCACCCAGGCTGACCCACGGGATGGGCATCCGCGTTGCCGGCGCGATCCTCACAAGCAGGCCGACCGCCAACAGCAGGAACACTCCACTCAGTCCCCAGCGGGCGACCAGGACCAGGATTCCCCACCCCGGCGGCTTCGGCGCGGGGTTGAGGAAGGGCGCCAGCATCATGCTCATGGAGGCCAGCACGAAACAGACCCCGACCGCTATCGCCAGCCCGGCAGAGACCAGGTACCGGCGCGCGAATGACCGCTCGTTCGTGGCCTCGTATATCCGGCTGAATGCCCCCATCACAGCTCGCATGGCGCCCGAGACCTGCCACAGGGCCAGCAAGCCCCCGAGCGACGCCCACATCCACTGCTTGCTACCGAAGGCCTTGTTCACAGCCTCGGCGATGACGCGGTAGAACCCCGGGGAGACATGGTCGCGGACCTGGCCCTCGAGGTGGTGATGCCACAGGCCCTCCAGGTGGAGCAGCCCCGCCAGCGCGAAAACGAAAAGGAAGAATGGGATGACCGAGGTGAGGATCTTGAAGGAGATGGCACTGGAATAGGTCAAGAGGTCGTTACGCCGGAAGCCGCCGAGTATCTCGGCGGTGAGGTCCCGCACGCCTGCAAGTGCCGTGGTCGCCGCTGACATTCATAGACGGTAGCGCCCGTGCACGCGCGCCGCAGGCCGCCCGGCACAAGTCAGGAGGTCGCTTGGAAGTCCCGGTTGCGCACCCATTCGATGATGTCCCGCAGTGGCGTGCCCGGCGTGAAGAGCTCCGCTACGCCGAGCGATTTCAACTCCGCTATGTCTTCATCCGGGATGATGCCCCCGCCGAATACTGCGATGTCCTCAGCCTGGCGCCGCTTGAGTTCTTCCATGACGGCCGGCAAGAGTGTCATGTGTGCTCCAGAATGCAGTGAGACCCCGATCAGGCGCGCGTCCTCCTGGATCGCGGCCGAGACCAACATCTCGGGGGTCTGCCTGAGGCCGATGTAGATGACCTCGAAGCCGGCATCGCGAAGGGCCCGCGCTACCACCTTGATACCGCGGTCGTGACCATCCAGGCCAACCTTGGCGAGGACGATGCGCAGCGGTTGCTCGGGCGCCACATCGGGCGCCATCAGATGATGGCTCGCTCCGTGTATATCCCGAAGGCATCGACCATGGCGCCCATCATCTCGCCTTCGGTGCAGTAAGCGCGGGCGCATTCGACCAGGTGCGGCATGAGGTTCTCGCTCTGAGAACGGGAGGCTTTACGCAACTGCTCCAGGGACTTCGAAACCGCAGTGCCGTCACGTTTGGCACGCAACTGCCGCACGCTGTCAACCTGCTGGCGCTCAACCTCGTTGCTGATACGCAGGATCTCCAGCTTGTCTTCCTCGTTGCCGCCCGTGAAGTCATTCACACCCACCACGACCCGCTTGTGCTGCTCCATCTCGGACTGGTAGCGGAAGGAGGCATCGGCGATCTCCTGCTGGAAGAATCCCGCCTCGATGGCCGGCACCACGCCGCCCAGTTCGTCGATGCGGGCGAAGTAGGCCTCGGCGCCCTCCTCCATCTGGCGGGTCAGATCCTCCATGAAATAGCTGCCGCCAAAGGGGTCCACGGTGTTCGCCGCACCCGTCTCAAAGCCGACCAGTTGCTGGGTGCGCAGCGCGATACGCGCGGACTTGTCGGTGGGCAGCGCGAGGACCTCATCCATGGCATTCGTGTGCAGGGACTGGGTCCCGCCCAGCACCGCCGCCAGGGCCTCGATGGCCGTCCGGGCGATATTCAGTTCGGGTTGCTGGGCGGTCAGGGAGACGCCGGCCGTCTGGGTGTGGAAGCGAAGTTTCCAGGAGCGCTCGTTCTTCGCACCGTAGCGCTCGCGCATGTGCCGCGCCCAGATGCGTCGCGCCGCCCTGAACTTGGCGATCTCCTCAAAGAAATCGATGTGGGCATCGAAGAAGAATGAGAGTCGAGGTGCGAAGTCATCAACGTTGAGGCCGCGCTCGATGGCCGCGTCCACGTAGGCGAACCCGTCGGCCAGCGTGAAGGCCAGCTCCTGGACGGCCGTCGACCCTGCCTCTCGGATGTGGTAGCCGGAGACGGAGACCGTGTTCCACTTCGGGACCTCGCGGGAGCAAAACTCGATGGTGTCGACCACCAGTCGCATCGAAGGCTCGGGCGGGAAAATGAATTCTTTCTGGGCGATGAACTCCTTGAGGATGTCGTTCTGCAGGGTGCCCCCGACCCGGTCCCAGCTGACCCCCTGCTTCTCCGCCACGACCAAGTACATCGCGAGAAGGATGGCGGCGGGCGAATTGATCGTCATGGACGTGGTGACCTCGCCCAGCGGGATGCCATCGAACAGGGTCTCCATGTCGGCCAGCGAGTCCACCGCGACCCCGCAATGCCCGATCTCGCCGCGGGAAGTCGGATTGTCGGAGTCCTGACCCATCAGCGTGGGCATGTCGAAGGCCACCGAGAGGCCGTTCTGGCCGTTCTCCAAGAGGTATTTGTAGCGCGCATTGGTCTGCTCGGCTGAGCCGAAGCCCGCGAACTGCCGCATCGTCCAGAGGCGTCCGCGGTATCCACTGCGGTGGATGCCGCGGGTGTACGGGTACTCCCCCGGCATCTCCTCCGGGACGCCGACAAGGTCAGCCGACGTGTAGAGCTCCTTGAGCGGCTCGCCGGAGATCGTGCTGGCCAGGACGCCATCCGCCCGCAGCTGGTGCGGGTCTTCTGCTCTATTCACCCATGGACCTCCAGTGCTCTCATCGGCTGCCGGCTGGGACGCGGGGCCGATCCCTGTCTGCGCTCCCTCGAGTATCTATGAAGATCAGCACGGCATGCGAGCCGGCTGATGCCAGCGCCGCCAGCATGAAGGCCGCCGGCGTGCCCCACGGCTGGAGGGTGATTGCGACGGTCGCGGTGAACATGGCAAAGCTGGGCAGCCCCTTGAGGAGGGCGAGGCTGTATCCCTGCAGCGCATCCCGGCCGCGGGTGATCTGCGTAAAGGCCGCCATCACCGAGCCGATGACGGGGAAGGGCGCCAGCAGCCCGCTCAGGCGAGGGCCGAGCATCCCGGCGATAAGCCCAAGCGTCAACACCATTAAGAGTGCCGCAACCATCCTCAGCGGGATGTCGGCCGGCAGGCTTCGACCCATGGCCGTCGCAGTGCGCGGCTCCCCGGTGGCGGAGCGAAGCAGCGCAAAGGCGGCGACCGCCAGAAGGAAGGCCCAGGGTCCTGGCAGGCTGACCAGCGACAGGATCGCGGTGACGGCCAGGAACGCCGCCCAGCCCAGCGGCAGGCATAGATACCAGCCGAGACCTCGCATGGCCAGCCGCGCATAGGCAACCGTGAAGACGGCGAGGGAGACCAGGCCGAGGGTGGCCGCGGCGGCCGACTGCGCCCCGAAGGCAACGCCGTGGTCCAGCACGAATACCAGCAGCACCGGCCCGGCCACCACGGGTGTCGCCGCCGCCCAACCCGCGGCAGCCGGGCCCCAGCGCCGCGCTGCCAGGGTGGCAATCGCCACCAACGCGGGAGCCAGGATGACCCGGGTCAGCAGGGCGGCGGTCAATACGTACCCGAGGCGGGCAGAAGTCCCATCCCGCTCACGGGAGGGAGACTAACAACTGCGTCCGAGCGCCGTTATTGTCATCGCATGGAGGACGTGGTACTCGTTGATGCAGGCGGGCACGAGGTCAGCATCACCAGTCCGGGCAAGGTCTTCTTCAGCGAGCGCGGCACGACCAAGCTGGACCTGGTTCGCTACTACCAGGCCGTGGAAGCGCCACTGATGCGGGCCCTAGGCGACCGACCTGTCCTCCTGCAGCGGTTTCCCAATGGCGCCGGCGGGCCGTCTTTTTTCCAGAAACGCGTGCCCGAGAACAGGCCGGAGTGGATCCAGACCAGTGTTGTGAGCACCCCCAACGGCACCACTTCGCGCGCGCTGGTGATCGCGGACCTCGGCCACGTCCTGTGGGCCGTCAACATGGGCTGCCTGGGCTTCCACGTTTGGCCGTCCCGCGCGGCCGACCCCGAGCATGCGGACGAACTGCGCATCGACCTCGACCCCTCCCCGGGCGTGGACTTCAGCATGGTGCGGGAGGCAGCCCAGGAGGTTCAGCGGTTACTCACGGAGGCCGGCGTCGTGGGCTTACCCAAGACCACCGGCAACCGAGGCATCCACGTATACCTCCGTCTGCAGTCGCACTGGACCTCCTTCGAGGTGCGCTCCGCGGCCGTCGCGGTGGCCCGGGAACTGGAGCGCCGGCGCCCCGACCTGGTTACCGCGGCGTGGTGGAAGGAGGAGCGGGGACGGCGCGTGTTCATCGACTTCAACCAGAACGCGCCGCACAAGACAATCTTCGGGGCCTGGTGCGCGAGGGCTCGGCCGGGGGCGCAGGTGTCCACCCCCTTCGCATGGGACGAACTGGACGCCATCGAGCCGGACGCACTCACAGTGGACAGCGTTCCAGGGCGCGTGTCCGACCGCGGCGACCCCTGGGCGGAGATGGAGGAGCATCCCCAGTCGCTTGAGCCTTTGCTCGAGTGGCACCGACGCGACGCGGCCGCCGGCCTGTCCGACGCCCCCTGGCCCCCCGTCTACCCGAAGATGCCGGGCGAGCCTCCCCGAGTTTCGCCCAGCCGCGCCAGGAAAAACTGAGCCGCCCGGCGGCGGCGCCTGGCCGCCATCAGGCTGTGCGGCGGCGAAGCGTCACCGCGCCCGCGGCCAGGGCGAGCACCACGCAGCTCACGATCACGGCCAGGTCCACCACCAGCCCGCTGCCAGTGTCGTTGACGGCGACCCGAGCCAGAGCGTCGAAGGCATAGGTGAAGGGCATCACGGCCGAGATTCCCTCGAGCAGGTGGGGCATGTGGGCGCGGGGAACGAATAGGCCGGCGAGCAGTAACTGGGGCAGGATGAACGCAGGCAGGAACTGAACCGCCTGGAACTCACTGGTCGCAAACGCGCTCAAAAAAAGTCCCAGCGCCATGCCAAGCTCGGCGTTGGAGACGGCCAGCGCAATCACCGCCCAGACCGGGCCGTCCGATTTCACACCGAGGAGGACAAAGGCAACCGCTCCCGTTATCGCCGCCTGGACGGCGGCAACCCCCGCGAATGCCAGCCCATACCCAATCAGGAGGTCGAGTTTGGCCATGGGCATGGACATCAGGCGCTCCAGGGTCCCGCCGGTCCGCTCGCGCAACATCGCGATCGACGTAACAAGGAACATCACAACCAGCGGGAACAGTCCGACCATTGGAACGCCAACGCGCGCGAAAATCCCGGGCTGCGCATCGAACACGTACTTGAGAAGGGCAAGGAGCAGCGGCGGAACGACGAACACGAGCGCCACTGTCCTGCGGTCGCGCCGGACCTGCGCGAGGACCCGCGCCGCCGTGCCTAGACTGGCACGGGCGCTCACGACTGTTCGCTGAGGGCCACGAAGGCGTCTTCGACGTTGTCGCTCCCGCTCTGGCGCAGAAGCTCAGCGGGCGAACCCGTGGCGACCAGCCTGCCCGCCCGGAGGAGCAGGAGTTCGTCGCAGCGGGCGGCCTCGTCCATCACATGGGTTGAAATCAGCAGGGTTCGGCCGGCAGACGCGAGGGCGTGGAAGCGCGCCCAGAGATCACGGCGCAACACCGGGTCCAGGCCGACGGTTGGTTCGTCCAGGACCAGCAGCTCCGGGTCCGCCAAAAGGGCGACGGCCAGGGAAACCCGGGATCGCTCGCCCCCGGAGAGGTCGCCCACCAGGCGCCCACGGTAGGGGCTCAAGCCCAGGCCATCGATTGACTCCTCAGCCTTGTCATCGGAGGCCCCGACGATCCTCGCGAAGTACCGGAGGTTCTCGCTGACAGTCAGGTCCGTGTACACCGACGGGGCCTGGGTGACGTACGCGACGCGACGGCGCAGTGCTGCCGTGCCGGCGGCCAGGCCCAGTACGGTGATCGAGCCGCTGTGCACCTTCTGCACCCCACATATTGCGCGCATCAGGGTTGTCTTACCGGACCCGCTGGGACCGAGCAGCCCCGTTACGATGCCGCGCCCGAAGGCGGCTGAGACGTCATCGATGACCGCAGCGTCCCCACGGCGGACAACCAGCCGTTCGATCCTGACGGCGATGTCCGTCCGCCCCGGCTGCTTGTCGACCGCGGCCTGGGTCGGCGGTGCGGGTCCGCGCATGCGGACATTGTGATCCACTCTGAACAGGATCACCTCAACCTTTTACATTTCTTGGCCGGTTTTTGGCGCATGATAGGGGCGTGCAGAGATTGGGCGAGCCGCTGCCCCTCGACGTCATCATCGCCGAGGACGATTCCGACATGGCGCAGATGCATCGTTTGGCGCTTGAACACGCGGGCCACACCGTCCAGGTGACCGGCGACGGCGCTGAAACGGTCGACGCCGTCCGCGAGAGTGAACCAGACGTGGTCATCCTCGACCTGGAGATGCCGCGGAAGGATGGCTATGAGGTCCTCGAGGAGCTCCGCGCTGACCCCGCGACCGCAGAGCAGCCGGTCATGGTGATGTCGAACGAGGAACTGACGGCTGCACAGGAAAACCGGCTGCGGCGGCTTGGGGTTGCCGACTTCATCGCCAAGTGGCGTGCAGAGCCCAAAATCCTGGTCGCGTGGCTGCGCGGCTGGGCAGCGGCAAAAGTCAGCCGCGTGCGCCGAAAAGGCTCAAGCCAAAACTGACCGCGGTCACCGTGACCGCCTGCAGGCGTGGGGTTGCGCCATGAAATTTGACTTGGGAATGCTGTCGGAGCCGATTGTGCTGGCTCCCCTGGCTGGAGGACCCTCCACCCCGGAGCTGGCGGCGGCCGTTTCGAACGCCGGTGGACTTGGGTTTGTGGCCGGCGGCTACAAGCAAGCGCGCGCCCTCGCTGAGGACATCAGGCGCACGACAGAGCTCACGTCCCGGCCTTTTGGCGTCAACCTGTTTGTCCCGGGACACGCTTCCACGAGTGAGGCCGCCATCTCGATGTACGCGAACTCGCTGGAGGACGCATTCAGGAAGTTCGACACGATGCCGGGTCGGGCTCAATGGGATGATGACGGCTGGCACGAGAAACTCGAGCTGCTGAAGACCAACCCTGTGCCAGTTGCATCCTTCACGTTTGGCTGTCCGTCTGCCGACGTGGTGGGAGCGCTGCGAAATGTCGGGACAGCGGTGTGGGTCACCGTCACCGATGTTGACGAAGCCCTGGCGGCGTCGGCAATGGGCGCGGATGTGCTGGTGGGCCAGGGTATAGAAGCGGGAGGGCACCGTGCTTCGTTCACCGACCGCGACACGGGTGGCGACCTCGGTACGCTCGCGCTGGTTCAACTACTGCGTAGCTGCACTGCCCTTCCGCTGGTAGCGGCCGGTGGTATTGCGGATGGGGGCGGCGTGGCGGCCGTACTTGCTGCCGGGGCGGCGGCCGCGCAGATCGGCACCGCGTTTCTGCGCTGCCCCGAGGCCGGCACGAGCGACGTACACCGCCGCGCGCTTCTCGAGGGTCGCTCGACCGTCATCACTCGTGCCTTCACCGGGAGGCGCGCCCGCGGGCTGGTCAACCAATTCATCGTCGACCATGAGAACGATGCCCTCTGCGCCTACCCAGAGGTTCACCACCTGACGGCACCTCTGCGAGCCGCGGCGCGGCGCGCGGGCGACCCTGAATTTGTCAACCTGTGGGCCGGACAGAGCCACCACCTCGGCCAGGACATACCGGCGGCTGATCTTGTGCAGCAACTCGGCCGGGAGTGCCGACGAACGCTGACTGATGTCGCGGGGCGAATGCCGCCGGGTCCTGTGGAAGCCCTCAGGTCATAGCGGGGATGGACTTCGTCCCGTCGGGCTTGCGGATCCCCATCGATGGGCGACGGGCTTTATCGAACGGGTTGCGGCTGCGCACAGTAGGCGCAGCGTTTGGCGGCTACGGGGATTGAGCTCAAGCACTCGCTGCACTCGCGGGTCTGCGGGGCGTCCTCCACGCTCGGTTTGGGCATCAGGCGCTGCATCGGCCTGACGAGCAGGAAGAAGATCACCGCCGCCACCAGCAAAAAACTGACAACGGCATTGATGAAGTCCCCGACCAGGAACTTGCTGTTGTTGACGGTGAAGTAGATGCTGCTGAAATCGGGCTTGCCGAAGATGGCGGCAATCAACGGAGTCACGAGGTCGGCTACAAACTTACTGACCACCAGGCCGAATGCCGCCCCGATGACCACGGCGACGGCGAGGTCGACGACGTTGCCCCGGAGGAGAAAAGCCTTGAATTCCTGGATCATGTTAGCCTCCGATTTCACCCCCCCGCGAGTGCGATGGGACCGTGCCGGATAATAGCTGGGCTATCAGGCCAGAGGCGCCGCTAGGCGGGCCGGCCAGGTCGCTGTCCCAGGAGGTCTTTGACGCCGTACTCGGTGGCGAGATCCCGCATCCGGAGCGCCTTGCCATTCTTCGCGGCGAGGTTTGGATCCTTCGCCAATGCAGCTACAACGCGGCCGTTGAAAACCGGCGCTGACCACGTCGACGGGTCGTCGTCCGCCTCGACGTTCGCGAGCTGCTTTTCTGTCGAAGTCGGTGGCGGCCAGACCGAAACCGCAACAACACCGCTCCCCGTCAGCTCCGCCGCCATGTCCTCGGTCAGCCGGTCGACGGCCGCCTTCGCAACGCCATAGGGAGCAATGGCGAATTTATGCCTGGCCCCGGCAGACGAGACGTTGACGATGAGTCCACGGCCCTGGGCAAGCATCACCCTGGCGGCGTGTTGGGCGGCTACGAAGTACGACCTCACGCCCACGTCGAAGAGGCCATCCCAGACATCCATCGGCACGTCCCAGAACGGCGTGGGGCCGAAAAGGAATCGCTGCTCGGGAAGGGCGGTCGCATTGTTGACGAGTAGGTCGAGTTTGTCCTGCTCCCGGATTATCTCCGCGAATACGGCCGCCACGTTGGCGTCGTCGAAGTGGTCGCACGTTATGGCGATACCGGTACCGCCGGCGGCGTTCACCAGATCCGCCGTCGCCGTGATGTCGTCGACGGTGCGCCCGGTGACATAGACAACGGCGCCGGCTTCGCCCAGTCCTACAGCGACGCCGCGCCCGATGCCGCGACTCGCGCCGGTCACCAAGGCGACGTCTCCCTCGAGGCGCTTGGTCACGCGATGGTCACGGGCTGCGCCAGGAAGTTATGCAATGCAGCAGCCCAGGCATCGGGATGTTCGAAGTGAGCCATGTGGCCGGCGTTATCGATCACAACCAACTGGCTGGCGGGCACGGCCTTGTGCAAACGCCTGGCGACCTGTCTCCGCAGCAGCAGCACTACGAGGCAATCTCTCGAAAACTGACGGTCGCGCCCGGAGGCAGTTGCCCGGCCAGGTCCAGGTCGGCGTCGACCACCACAGCGATCGCCGGGTACCCACCAGTAACGCCAGCGTCCGGTCCGAGAAGAATTGGCTGCCCACTCGCCGGAAGCTGGAGCGAACCTGGCACGACTCCCTCGCTTGCCAGCTCACCTTTCCTGCGCGAGATCGGCGGGCCTGACAGGCGAAGACCTGTCCGATTGCTCGAAGGTGCGACCGTCCAGGTGACGTCTGTCAACTGGCTCAGCCCGGGCGCGTCCAGCCACTCATCCCGGGGGCCGGGGATCACTCTCAATTCAACTTTCGCGGGGATTTCAGTGGGCAATGGTGGCTTCACCCAATGGTTCGCTGGCGGCGAAGATCCAACCGTGATCCGATCCCCTTTATAAAGTGGCGCGGGACCGAACTGACCCAGCTGATCGTACGAACGGCTGCCCAGGACACGGGGCACGTCCAGACCGTCCCTCACGGCGATATACACGCGCAGACCTCGGGTCACTCGACCAACCTCCAGCACGTCACCCGCTTGCAATCGCAAGCGGGTGTCCCTGCGGAAGAGCCGGCTGTTCAGGGTTACATCGCAGGCTGCTCCAGTCACCGCAACGACCAGGGCTCCCGTCGCCTCAAGCACCATGCCGCCCAGCACTGACTCAAGGCCCTCGGTACCGTCGTCGTTGCCGACCAGGTAGTTCGCCAGCCGCAGTGATCCCCGGTCGGCTGCCCCGGAACGAGCCACGCCGAGGTGGGCGAGCCCTCTGCGTCCGAGATCCTGAACCGTGAGGAAAATGCCGGGCCTGTGAATGATGAGCTGGGTCAACGTCCCCCCTGCCGGTTGATAAAACGAACGCGGTCGCCCGGACTGAGGCGAGATGGCGGGTCGAGCTGGGGGTCGAAAACGCACCAGTCCGTCCGCCCGATGAGGTGCCAACCGCCGGGCGAGGCCGCTGGGTAGATCCCGCACTGATCCAGCGCGATCGCGACCGAGCCCGCCGGTACCCGCGTGCGGGGAATGTCCCTCCTGGGAAGATGGAGTTTGTCAGGGAGACCGGCAAGGTACGCGAATCCACCCGAGAAGCCGAGAAATGCCACGAGGTACTCCGCCGAGCTGTGGAGGTCGATCACCTCGGCCACAGCCACCCGGCAGCGGGCCGCGACCTCCTCCAGATCCTCACCATCGTAGGTAACGGGGATCTCATGGAGGATCGTGTCGCTGCTCGCTGGGCTGCAATCCCAGGCGAGGGCTTCAAGGTCCGCCACCAGCGCCGCAGTTTCGCCGGACGTTGCCACCAGCAGCGAACGCCAGCCTGGAACGGAGTCGCTCCCGATCCCCGCCCGCCGCACCGCGCTGTGCAGACTGTGAACCTGCTCGAGTGAATCGAGGTCGACCACCACCGCGCGGTCACCGGATCGCCTGATGCGCACGCTTAGATGAAGCTCCGAACTTCAATCCCCGCGGCGCCGAGTGTCGCCCGGACAGCCTCGGCATTCTGTACCGCCCCCGGCGTGTCCCCGTGAAGGCAGATGCTGTCCACGATACCGTCGCGCGCAAGGCGGACAGCCTGCTCGGTAATTACCGACGGGTCTGTGTGCACGGCTTCAGGTTCGGTACGCGGAACGAGCAGGCCATCCACGGTGTACGCCCGGTCAGCGAAACCCTCATGGATTACACGAAGGCCGGCGTCCCTCGCGCCCCGTGCCAGGGCCGTGCCGGCCATGACCATGACAGACAACCCTGTTGAATACTTGCGGACCGCTGACACGACCGCCTCGGCTTGTCGTGCGTCATTCAGCACACGGTGGTAAAGGGCGCCATGCGGCTTCACATAGCGCACTGAAGTCCCGGCCACCCTGCTAATCCCATCCAAAGCCGACACCTGGTAGAGGACGTCAGCCTCGAGTTCGCCAGGCTCGACGTCCATCTCGCGGCGTCCGAACCCCACCAGGTCCGGGTAGCTGACGTGTGCCCCGATAATGACGCCGAGCTCCGCCGCCATCGCGACTGTTCGGCGCATGGTTAAAGGGTCGCCGCCGTGGAACCCGCAGGCGACGTTGGCGCTGGTGATCAGCGGTAGGAGGGCGGCGTCGTCGCCCAGCCGCCAACGGCCGTACGACTCGCCCAGGTCCGCATTAAGGTCGATAAAGCCCACGGGCATCCCCATCAATGTAACCGCCGCTGCCCCGACTCAAGTACGGTCCGGCGACAGATAATGCGCCCATGGACGTGCGGATCAAAACGCGCCGCCTTGGCGCCCTCCTCGTGCTCACCGTGGCGGTAAGCGCCCTTTTGGCACTGGCGCCCTCTAGCGTGGCGGCTGCCGCAGCCGGTTCAGTGACGATCAATGGGTCCAGCACCGCCGCCAGCGGCGGGGGCACCAACTCCTTCTCTGCCGTTTACACAGACGCAACGAAGCCGTGCCAGAACGGTGCGAAGGTGGATTTCGCCTGGGGCCCTCCAGGGGCGCCCAAGGTAATCGTCGCGACCGCGCCTATCTCCGTCCAGCAGTCCTGCTCGGCGCAGGTGACGGCGGTACCTCCCCCCTGCCAGGCGAACGGGACATACCACGTGCAGGCGTGGATCGACAACGGATCCGGCGGACCTGCCACTAACTCCGCCAGCAACCTCGTCAGCTATAAGCTCACCTCGCCCAGCCCCTGCCCGAGCCCAACCGGGAATTCCTCCCCGCCCTCGGGGACATCGAACCCATCATCCAGACCGGGCGGCGTGACCACGGTGAGCCCGGTCCCCGGCACTCTGTCGCCCAGTGGGAGTCCTTCGCCCGACTCCAGTGCTTCAACGAGCGCAAGCGCCTCGACTTCAGCGAGCCCCTCCGACGACGGCACGACGCCCTGCCCCAGCCCCACCGTGTCGGCGCCGCCCGGGACACCGTATCCATCGCCCGTGACGCCATCGGCGGAGCCAACTCTTACACCCGCCTCCCCCGCCGCATCCCAGCCGGCATTCCCTTCAGCGTCTCCGTCGGGGTCCCCGTCAGCGTCGCCTTCGGACCTGCCCTCGGCATCGCCGTGCCCGTCGCCGTTTGCTTCACCCTCTTCACCAGGCCGGGCCGTGCCGGCCCGCAGTTTGCCGTGGTGGATCCCGGTACTGATCCTGGTCGCCCTTCTGGGAGGTGGCGGAGCTGCCCTGGTCGCCACCCGGCCCGCGGGGCCGCCACCCGCGGGCTCGCCGCCCGCGTGAGGTTAATTGAGGGCGCGGGTACCCGGCGGTAGGATCCCACCTGCGAAGACCGCCGCAGCTGCATCCTGCAATGCGGTCAGGGCTACACGCTGAGTGAACGGCCCCGTCGAAACCCGGGCCACGCCCAGCTCCTGGAGTTCAGAGGTGGGCAGGGAAAGCCCCGGAACGCTGATCACCGTCAGCCTGCGCGGCCCCAGGGCCTCCACTACCGCGGCGATTTCGTCCCTTCCCAGCAGCCCCGGTACGAACACCAGCGGTGCGCCCGCTGCCATAAAGGCCCGGCCCCGCCTGATGGCCTCCTGCACCAGCTCCTCGCGGGCGGCCCCCCTGGGTCCCTTCAGGAACACGTCGGTGCGGGCGTTGAGCACGAAATCGATCCCGGCATCATGCCCCGCTCGCATCGCTGCCTCGACGGCGCTAACCGCCTCATCGATAGGCTTCATCTGGTCTTCCAGGTTGGCGCCCACGACACCCACCTCGATGGCGCGTCGCACGGCTTCACCAGGATCGCCGTAGCCGCCTTCGAGGTCCATCGTCACCGGTAGTTCGACCGCATCGACGATCCGACGCACCATGTCGAGGTGGAGTTCGAGGGGAATGTTCTCGCCGTCTTCGTAACCAAATGTCGCGGCGATGGAGTGGCTTGCCGTGGCCAGCGCGGTGGCCCCCGGGGTTGCCGCGACAACTCGCGCCGAGACGACGTCCCAGACGTTGGCCAGGACCAGGATCTCCTCGGCCCTGTGGAGATCGAGCAGCGTTCGGGCGCGGGCTGACAGGTCAGGCATCTCGACTAGCTTGCCACAGGTTCCATGGCTTTCGACGCCCGGTGAAGGGATGACGCAGGTTCTGGAGTGCAGGGCGCGCAGGTTCGCTTTGTCAAGCCGCATCGGCAGTGAGCTGCTCACGGCCTCGCACCACGATCACCGCGATCGCCACGCTAAGTGCCGCTATGCCCACGTACACGAGGTTCAGCGTGTGAATGCCCTGCACCACGAGGCCGCGCCCCGCAGCGGTCTGGGTAGCCAGCCGGAGTGGATCCCCGACTCGACTGGGGTCAAGGCCACGGCTCAGGGCGGCGGCGTGAATCTGCGAGGTCAGCAGGATGCCCATCAATGCCACGCCCACTGCCCCGCCGATGGTCCGTGAGAACTGGTTCATCGCCGTCACCGAGCCACGGTCCCCCCAACCGACGAGCGTCTGCAGCACCACCAGTAGAGGGCTGAGCAGGGTGCCGAGACCGACGCCGGTGATAAAGGTGGAGATCCCGACCCAGACTATTGGCGTCACTGGCGGTGGCGCAGCCAGCAACGCGGTGCCAATGAGGATGATCACCGTGCCCGCGAAAACCAGTCGCTGGTAGCCCAGTCGCAACATCAGTCTCCCTGAGATCGTCGCTGCCAGCGGCCAGCCAAGGGTGAGCGGGGACAGCGCCGCGCCAGCAGATGTCGGGCTCCCTCCCAGCCCGGCCTGTACGTAGAGCGGGACGTAGCTGGTCAGCCCGAAGAAGAGCGTGCCTCCAAGGATCGAGAGCAGCAGAGCGGGCCCGATCACCGGGTGACTGAGAAATCGAAGGGGGACTGTCGGGCTGGCGGCCCGCCGCTCGACCAGTACAAACGCGGCCAGGAACGTCGCCGCCAACGCCAGCAGCGGCCATTGCACGCGGCTTCCCGCACCGCCGGTGCCAAACCCGAAAAGCAGGGCGCCGACGCCCGCCGTCAGCAGCGCGGCACCGAGGTAGTCGATGCTCACCCGGTCACCCTGCCGACGAT
>JBHEMP010000101.1:0-5358 GCA_046262515.1 Candidatus Dormibacteria bacterium
CCGCGTTTTCGCCGGGTCCCTGCAGAACGCGCGGACCGTCGCTCTTGAAATTGCGCAGCAGCGGCTTACTTGTCTTGTAGCCGCAGTGCTCGGACCACATCGCCCCGAAGATGCCGAGCTCGACGTGGGTGGGCGTACGCCGCAAAAGCTCCACCAGCTGGTCGTACTCCGACTCGGTGAGAGCTACCTCCCTGAGCAGTGCGGGATCTGTGGTCGCCGTCAAGCTTTCAAGCCGCGAAGACCCGCTCCGCGTTGCGAATGATGCTGCGGAAGATCTCGAGGCCGTCGGCAGAGCCCAGGAGACTTTCGCAGGCACGCTCCGGGTGGGGCATCATGCCAAGAACGTTGCCTTCCTCGCTGACGATCCCGGCGATGTTGTTGAGAGAGCCGTTGGGATTGGCCCCCTCGGTCGTGCTGCCCTGGGCGTCGACGTAGCGAAAGGCCACCCGCCCCGTGTCCTCCAAGCGCCGTAGCGTCCCGGGGTCGGCGTAGTAGTTGCCCTCGCCGTGCGACACGGGCACGCGCAGCAACTGGCCCTCGCGCATCTCGCTGGTGAACGGCGTGGCTGTGGTCTCGACGCGCAGGATCGCCTCCTGGCAGCGGAACTGAACACTGCGGTTGCGCATCAGCGCGCCGGGCAACAGGTGCGACTCACAGAGGACCTGGAAACCGTTGCAGATGCCGATGACGAAGCCGCCGCGCTCGGCAAACTCGATGACCTCCTCCATCACGGGTGAGAGCGCGGCGACAGCGCCACATCGCAGGTGGTCGCCGTAGCTGAACCCGCCCGGCAGGATGACGCAATCCAGTCCGCTGAGGTCGCGCTCCTTGTGCCAGATGAACCGCGCCTCCTGGCGGAGCATCTCGCGGACGGCGTGGTCGGAATCGCGGTCCGACCAGGTGCCCGGGAAGACGACGACCCCGAAGGAGGCCATCAGGCGGCAGCGCCCTCCTGGATCTCGAATCGGTACTCCTCGATGACCGGGTTGGAAAGGAGCTTCCGGCACATTTCCTCGACGCGTCCCCGGGCCTCGGTGAGGTCCTGGGCCTCCAGCTGAATGGTTATGTACTTGCCCGCCCGCACCGACGCCACCTCGTTGAACCCGATGTGGTTGAGCCCATCCCGGATCACCAGCCCCGCCGGGTCGTTGACCAGTGGTTTCAGCACCACGTGGACCTCGGCCCGGAACTCCGCCACTAGAGCCGCACCACTAGAGGGTGCGGCCGGTGACGCGCCGGTAGGCCAGCAGGTAGCGGTCGCGCACCCCCAGCACCACCTCGTCGGGAAGCTCAGGCCCGGGGGCGTTCTTGTCCCAGTCAAGGCCCTCCAGGTAGTCCCTCAGGTACTGCTTGTCCATCGAGGGCTGGGACTCGCCGGGGCGATAGGTCTCAGCGTCCCAGTACCGCGAGGAGTCCGGAGTGAAGCACTCGTCGATGAGGTGGAGACGGTCATCGATGAAGCCGAACTCGAGCTTGGTGTCCGCCATGATCACGCCCTTCTCGAGAGCCATGCCCGAGGCCTTGAGATAGAGGTCGATGCTGACCTGCTGCAGCTGCCGGGTGAGGTCCTCGCCCACCAACTCGGCCATCTGCTCGATGGAAATGTTCTCGTCGTGGCCGACATCGTTCTTGGTCGACGGTGTGAACTGCGGCTCCGGCAAGCGGTCGGATTCCTTCAGTCCCGCCGGCAGCGGCAGGCCCGCGAGGGTCCCGCTCTTCTGGTACTCCTTCCAGCCCGAGCCGGCAAGGTACCCGCGGACGATGCACTCGATGTCCACGCGCTTGGCCTTGCGCACCAGCATGCTACGGGGCTCCCACTCGCCGCGCTTCTGCTCCAGTTCGGCCGGCCACTTGCCGCCGGGGTCCAGGTGGTTGGGGCACACGTCCGCGGTCTGCTCGAACCAGTACCGCGACATCTGCGTGAGCAGCGTGCCCTTGTCCGGGATGCCGTTGGGCAGGACGACGTCGAAGGCCGACATCCTGTCCGTGGCGATCATCAGCAGGTGGTCGCCGGCATCAAAGGTGTCGCGAACCTTCCCGCGGTTGAATAGCGTCAGGCCGGGCACCGCGGCGTCCATCAGCGGCTGCGAGAGATCCATCAGCGTGTCTGTCATTTCAACGTTCCTCCCCAATCCCCAGCCGGGAAAAGGCCACGTCCACGTGGCGGACGTGCCAGCCGGGGTCGAATAATTCTTCCAGTTCAGACGGCGGGATACGGTCGGTCACGCGGCTGTCCGCCAGCAGCAGGCGCTTGAAATCATCGCCCTCATCCCAGGCGCGAAGGGCTGCCTCCTGGACGATACGGTAGGCCTCATCACGCTGGGCGCCGCGCTCCACCAAGGCGAGGAGCACCCGCTGGCTGAAGACGATGCCACCGCCCTGGTTGAGGTTGGCGTGCATCCGCGCGGGGTTCACCACCAGGCCTTCAACGAGGCGGGTGGACTCGGTGAGCAGGAAGCCCAAAAGCTCGCAGGCGTCGGGGAAGATGATCCTCTCCGCGGAGCTGTGGGAGATGTCCCGCTCATGCCACAGGGGAGTGTTCTCCAGGGCCGCAACAAGGTTGCCGCGGATTACGCGGGCGAGGCCGCAGATGCGCTCGGTGATGATCGGGTTCCGCTTGTGTGGCATGGCGGAACTGCCCTTCTGTTTGGCGCTGAAGGGCTCGCGCACCTCGGCCACCTCAGAGCGCATCAGGTGACGGACCTCCGTGGCGAAGCGTTCGAGGGTGCCCGCGGTCATCACCAGCGCGTACATGAAGGCGGCGTGGCGGTCGCGGGCGATGACCTGCGTGGCCGCCGGTTCCGGCCGCAGGCCGAGCTTTCTGCAGACGTACTCCTCGACGCGTGGGTCAACGCTGGAGTGCGTCCCCACCGGCCCCGAGACCTGGCCCACGGCGACCTCCTCCCTGGCGGTGAGCAGTCGCGCCCGGTCCCGCTGCAGCTCGGCGACATAGCCGGCGAGCTTGAAGCCGAAGGTCAGCGGCTCGGCGATGATCCCGTGGCTGCGCCCGATGGCCAGGGTGTCGCGGTGCTCGAGGGCCTTACTTTCCATCGCGCGGTAGAGCTTCTCCAGCTCCTCCAGGAGGATGTCGATTGAGTCGACCAGCTGGGTTGCCAGGGCGGTATCGAGGATGTCTGACGAGGTCAGCCCGAGGTGCACCCAGCGAGACTCGGGCCCCAGGCTCTCGCTCATGGCCGTGGTGAACGCGATCACGTCGTGGCCGACCTCGCGCTCAATTTCCTCGATGCGCTCCAGCTTGTACGAGGCACCCTGGATCCTGGCCACGTCCTCGGCGGGGACGACGCCGAGCTCACCCATGGCCTCGGCCGCGAGGATCTCGATGCGCAGCCATCGATCGAAGCGCGATGAGTCGGTCCAAATCGCCCGGACACGTGGATGCGCGTAGCGAGGGATCATCGACAGCGCATCACCTTCACGCCCGATTTTATCAACCCGGGATCGGTGGATCCCGGGTTCCG
This sequence comes from Candidatus Dormibacteria bacterium, assembly GCA_046262515.1. Taxonomy (GTDB): domain Bacteria; phylum Chloroflexota; class Dormibacteria; order DASZGP01; family DASZGP01; genus JAXDLW01. Next base: position 3,480 of record JBHEMP010000101.1, read on the forward strand.
CTTTGCGCGAGAATCCTCTGCCAACCAAGGAGGTCCCTCATGCCCGCTCCGACCGGTGAAGACGCCCACATATATCTCCAGCTGCTGGAGATGACCCAGCAGCCCCAGTTCGCCAGGGACCGACGCTGGGTGGCCCACGAACTCGCGGCAGACACCCTCAAATCGCTCAACTCGAAGCACCCCGAGGGCTCCGAGGAACGAGGCAGGGTGGCCGGCGTGCTCGGCTTCTACGAGAGCATCGGGGCCCTGATCTCCCGCGGACTGCTCCACGAGGATCTGTTCTTCGACGCCCCGCTCGGGTTCGAAGACGTCTGGTCGCGTACCGGGAAACTGGTGGGGGACTGGCAGAAGGCCGCCGGCAACCCGGCGGCGTTCGAGAACCTGGTCTGGCTGGCGCGGCGCTACGAGAACTGGCGCGAGAGCACCTGGCGCCCGAAGTCCGAGGCCATCCCCACGGATCGTCCCGCCAACAAGGTCTGGGGAGAGACCGGCGGCCACGTGGGGTTCACCCGGGACTAAGCCGGGTACGCCCCGGTTCCGTCACAGGATCTTTACCGTCCGGGAAGGTGCGTGCCGGGGTGGCGCTGCGATCCTGTAGTCATCATCCAGCGGCCCCGGCTGCCACAGCGAGGAGAACATCGAAATGATTCGGATAAGTCGAAGCAACCTGCGAGCGGCGGCAATCGTCGGCGCGGCCACCGCGGTCCTGGCCGGAACGAGCGCACTCGCGGCCCAGGTCTCACCGTCACCCTCCGCCGCGCATTCCCAGGCCACAAGTCACCCATCGGAAGCGCCCAAGGCCCAGGCGTCACAGACCCCGGAGGCCAAGAAAACTCCGAAGCCAGAAGCCACCACCAGCGCGGAGCCGTCAGAGAAGCCCGAGCCCTCGGAGACGCCGGAGGCTGAGGACGCATCCGACGCCAGCGGCGATGACGGCGCCCACGGCAAGTGCGTTTCGGCAGTGGCGAGGGACCACAGCGCCACGGCGACGGGGAAGAACGGTAAGAAAAACCACGGCGCGGCCGTGAGCAAGGCGGCGCACGACTGCCCCAAGTAAGCGCGCGCCAGGACTAGCTGAGTTCAGAGAGGGGTCGCCACGCCGGCGGCCCCTCTTTCGCGTCCGGGCCACCCCGGGACCGTTGTTTGCCTCCGCCTATCCGGAGAGGGCCGCGTGGTGATGGGCCGCCGCGATGATCGCCGCCACACGGGCGCCGTCGGAGGCGCTCCCCAGGTCCAGGCCCACGTGCTCCTCGGCCAGCTGGTCGGCGCGGGCCATGACCTCGGGATGGTCGGGGATGAAGTGGGTGGATAGCTTCCCGGCGCGAAAGTCGGGCGCCTCGGTGAGGGCCAAATGGAGCGGGATGTTGGTCTTGACGCCGCCGATGGCGTACTCGTAGAGCGCCCGGCGGCCGCGCTCGACGGCCTCCTCGCGGTCCTTGCCCCAGACCACCAGCTTGGCGATCATGGAGTCGTAGTACGGCGGGATCGTGTACCCGGCGTAGACGCCTGAGTCCACCCGGATGCCCGGGCCACCGGGCTCGTTGTACGCCCGGATCTTGCCGGGTGCCGGCATGAACCCCTGGGCCGGGTCCTCGGCGTTGACACGGAACTCGATGGACCAGCCCGACTGCTTGATGTCCTCCTGCCCAAAGCCCAGTTTCTCCCCCTGGGCCACTCGGATCTGGGTGCGCACGAGGTCGATACCGGTGACCATCTCGGTGACCGGGTGCTCCACCTGGAGGCGGGTGTTCATCTCCAGGAAGTAGAAGTCTCCCTTGCTGAAGATGAACTCGATGGTGCCGGCGTTGAAGTAGCCACAGGCGCGGGCGGCCTCAACGGCGGCGTCGCCCATGCGCTTTCGGAGCTCAGGGGTCAGGAC
>JBHEMP010000102.1:0-9150 GCA_046262515.1 Candidatus Dormibacteria bacterium
CACCCGAGCCCTGGCGTGGAACTGTTCAATCTCCCCATCAGCGGCCACCTCGACGCGGACCTCCGGGTTGACCAGAATGCTTTCGTACCACTTCGGGTGGGTAGGCGCGCCGCCCCGGGACGCAACCACGACGTACCCCCCATCGTGCCGCCGGTACAGCAGGGGGGTGGTGATCTCCCCGCCGCTGGTCGCTGACCGCGTCGTCAGGAGGACGAGGTTGTCACCCCACGGGCCGACGCCCAGGCCCTGCTTTGCGTGGAACTCGTCGATGGTCTTCTGGTTGTAATCGTTCGCGGTCAATTCATCGCTCCTTCGTCGCCCCGGTACATATCCGCTTCCAAAAAGTATTGTTGCCGGTGAGGCCCCCGTGCGGCTTGAGGGAAAGTTGGGCCCGCTGACATGACCACCGCCGATACGACCCTCGTATTGTTCTCGGGCATGGTCACGATCGCACTCAAGGCAACCGGGCCCATCCTCGCCGCCGCGATCACGGCTGTGGCGCGAGTGCGGTTGCCGTGACGGAGCCGCGGACCGAGCGCTCCCGTGTCCGCCGCCACCCGGAACGCGGCCGGTACGAGCTCGAAGCCATCCACGCCATCCTCGACGAGGCCCTTCTCTGTCACCTGGGCACGGTGGTCGACGGCCGGCCCCACGTCGTGCCCACCCTGCACGCGCGCGACGGCGAAACTGTCTACGTCCACGGCGCGCCGGCCAACCGGGCTCTGACGGCGCTGCGCGGCGGTTCCGAGGCGTGCCTCGTGGTGACCCTGCTGGACGGCCTGGTGATGGCGCGGTCGGCATTCCACCACTCCATGAACTACCGCTCGGTGGTGGTGATCGGCCCGGCGTCGGAGGTGACCGATCGCGAACAAAAGTTGGCCGCGATGAAGGCCCTGGTGGAACACGTGGCCAGGGGCCGCTGGGAGGAGGTCCGCCAGCCGTCGGAGACCGAACTGCAGTCCACCGTCATCCTCGCCCTGAGCCTTGATGAGTGTTCCGCCAAGATTCGCACCGGTGATCCCATCGACGATGAGACAGACCTGGGGGGTGGCACCTGGGCGGGGGTGATCCCGCTGGCCCTGCGCGCCGGGGCCCCGCTCACCGCCGCCGATGTAGAACCCGGGGTTGAGGTCCCCCCCAGCGTGCGTGACTACCGGCTCCCCAAAGGAGGTGCGTCCGATGCCTGGGGACACAGTTAAGGCCGCCGAGGCTTATCGCGCCGCCATGTTCAAACTGGCGGGGGACGGGGACCCGTCAGACGCCCTGCTGGCGGCGCCTTCGGAGCTCCGCCGCCTGGTCGAGAGCGCCGGCGCGGACCTTCGCCGTCGCCCCGCAGTCGGCGAATGGTCAGTCATCGAACTTGTCGGTCACATGCTCGACGTGGAGCTCGTCCTGGGGAACCGGATGCGGGACATCCTGGCCCACGACGGCGCGCCGCTGGCGGCCTTTGACCAGGACAGATGGGTGGCGGCGCAGCGATACGCGGACGCCGACCCCGCGCCCCTGCTGGCGGCGATCGAGGGGCTCAGGCCGGTGACCGTGGCGCTGTACCGGGGCGCGTCAGATAGGGAGCGCGCGCACGTGGGGCAGCACAGCGAGCGGGGACCCGAGAGCTTCGAAACCGTCTACCGACTGCTCGCCGGGCATGATCGCTTCCACATGGACCAAATCTCGACCACCCTGGCGACGGTGCGCGGCTCGTGAGCCTGGTCCGCGCCTAAAAGGAGCGGGCGAGCGCCGAGCGCGCTGCCCAGTGCCCGCACATGCCGTGGACGCCACCGCCCGGCGGGGTGGAGGAGGAGCAAATGTAGATGTCCTTGTCCGAGGTGGCGTAGGGCACGGGCCGTGCCACCGGGCGGGTGAAAAGCTGGCGCCAGTCCTGGACGCCGCCGTTGATGTCGCCGCCAATGTAGTTCGCGTTGTAGGCCTCAAGCGCGGCGGGGTCGGTGGCGTGTCGCGCCAGGATCAGCTGCCTGAACCCGGGGGCGAAGCGTTCCACCTGGTCCTCGATGGCCGCGGTCAGGTCCGTCGTCGAGCCGGAGGGGACGTGGCAGTAAGCCCAGGCCGTGTGCTTGCCCGCCGGCGCCCGGGACGGGTCGAAGACTGTCGACTGAACCAACAGGACGAATGGTCGCTCCGAAACGCGCCCGCCGCTTGCCGCAGCCTCTGAGGCAACCACCTCCTCCAGTTCTCCGCCCAGGTGCACGGTGCCCGCGGTCCGAAGGCCCGGCGCGGTCCAGGGGATGGGACCGTCCAGCGCCCAGTCCAGCTTGAAGACCCCGGGGCCGTAGCGGTAAGCCTCCAGTGCGCGCCTGTAGGCGGGGGAAAGCCGTTTACCGGCAACGGCCACCACCTGTCGGGGAGTCAGGTCCAGCAGCACCGCCCGCGCGGCGGGCAGGTCAGCCACGTCATCCACGCGTTGCCCGCAGCGCACCTCGCCGCCCAGGCTCTCGAGCTCTCGCACCAGCGCTTCCACGAGCGACTGGGATCCACCCCGGGCCACCGGCCACCCGGAGACGTGGACGGTCAGCGCGAGCATCAGACCAAACGCCGCCGTCAAGGGACTGGTGAGGGGCTGCATCGAGTGGGCGCTGACGCCGCCGAACAGGGCTCGAGCCTCCCGGGTCCTGAAAACCGCGCGCGCGAGGCCGGCCGCAGGCCAGACTCCGCGCAGGCCAAGCCTTCCCATGGCCAGTGGGTGGCGCGGTGGGCGGAGCGGGCCCAGCGCCTCCTTAAAGACGGCCTCCGACGAGCGCACCAGAGGCCTCACCAACCGCAGGTAGGCGCCCTCGTCGCGACCGACCCCGGCGGCGGTCTGCTCGACGGATCGGTGCATCAGCACTGCATCCCCGCCATCCAGTGCGTGGCCCAGCGGGACCTCGGGGTGGACCTCCTCGCAGCCCAGTTCCTCCAGCGCGACCTGGGACAAAAAGGGCGATGCCGACACCATTGACTGGATGGTGGCGCAGACGTCGTGGCGGAAACCGGGCAGGGTCAGTTCCGCGGTGCGGCAACCTCCACCGGGCGTGTCCGCCGCCTCCAGCACCAATACGGATTTGCCCGCCCGGGCAAGGGTGATCGCGGCACTCAGGCCGTTTGGGCCGGCGCCCACCACCACCGCGTCGAAGCGTTCGCTCACATGCCGACTATGACAGCCGCCGGGGCCTCAACCCTTAGGGGTGTCCGACGCCATCGGGTGCGGCTTCTTTGGCGCCGTTTTGCGGGCCTTCTCCAGCTCGTCGCCCAGCTCGTTGAGCTGCTTGCGGCTCAACTGTTTGGCAACCTCCGGGAAGAGTTCCTCCTCCTCCTCCTCGACGTGATGACGCACGCTCTCCATCAGGACGGTGACCTTGGCGTCAAAGCGCTCGTCGGACGGCTTCATCTTGTCCAGTTCGCTGAGCGTCCACTTGACGATGTGGTGCTCCTCAAGGCTCTCCAGCACGGTGTCCTCGGTCTCCTGGGCCTCCCGACGGCTGGCGGGGTAGAAGACCTGCTCCTCTATGGAGGCGTGCTGCGAAAGCTCGGTGATGATCTCGCGCACGACGGCCTGCTTGGCCTTGCCGTCGCCGTCGCCGAGCTTCTCGAACTGCTTGAAGAGCTTCTCGACCCGCTTGTGGTCGTTCTTGAGAACGGTGATCGCGTTCATCGCCAACCCCCGCGGCCGGGTCCGCAAGCCTGAGCCCGGGCGCCGGTGCCGGCGCGGACACGATCTTACGATCGGCGCCCCGGGACTCACGCGTACGGTAAATTCTCACGCGTGACTGCCTCCCTCCCCACCACCGCCGCTGCGTTCTCCGACGCATCCTGGACCGACCTCAAGCCGTACTACGACGAGCTCGGCGCTCGTCCGCTCACGCCGGAGAACGCACCTGAGTTCCTGCGCGACTGGTCGAGCCTGGAGGAGCTCTGGGGCGAGGCCGTTTCCCGGGCGTCCTATAACTACACGCGCGACACCACCAACGCCGACCTGGAGCGGGTCAACCTGCGCTTCAGCGCCGAGATCGAGCCGCTCGCCCAGGAGCAGCGCGCCCTGCTGGCGAAACGGCTGGTGGAGAGCGGCTACGAGCAAGCCAGGGACGCCGAACTGCTGCGGCGTTTCCGCGTCGACGCCGAGATGTTCCGCGCCGAGAACGTTCCCCTGCAGGCGGACCTTGAGCGCCTCTCGTCTGATGTTCAGAAGCTGACCGGCTCGTTCATGGTCGAATGGGACGGCGAGCAGATTCCTCTGCCACGGCTTGGACCGCACCTGGAGTCAGCCGACCGCGAAACCCGCGAGCGGGCGTTCCGCCTGTCGATGCAGCCGTACATCGATCATCGCGATGAGCTGGCTGGTTTCTTCGACCAGCAGCTGGAGCTGCGGCAGCAGGTTGCCAAGAATTCCGGCTTCGACAACTTCCGCGATTACATGCACCGCGCCAAGTACCGCGATTACGCGGTGGAGGACTGCTTCGCGTTTGACGCCGCGGTCGAGGAGGTCATGGTGCCGGCGGCCTCACGGGTCTGGGAACGCCGACGCCAGCAGATGGGACTCGACACCCTGCGCCCATGGGATACCGACTGCGACCCCGAGGGCCGGGCTCCCCTGCGCCCGTACGACACCCCGGACCAGCTCATCAGCCGGTGCGTCAACGTCTTCCGGCAGGTGGACCCGGTCCTGGGCGGGTACTTCCAGACGATGGCTGATGAGGATTTCCTGGACCTCGAGAGCCGCGCCGGCAAAGCCCCCGGCGGCTACTGCACCTCGTTCCCGCACAGCCGGCGCCCGGCGATCTTCATGAACGCCGCCAGCATTGCCAAAGACGTCGTCGTCACCCTCCATGAGGCCGGGCACTGCTTCCAGGCATTTGAGGTCTTCGAGCACCAGGACCTGCTCTTTCAGCACTGGCCGGGGATGGAGATGGCGGAGGTCGGATCGATGGCCATGGAGCTCCTGGCGGCGCCCTACCTGGGGCGCGAGAAGGGCGGCTTCTACGATGGCGACGATCACCGCCGCGCGCGGATCGAACACCTCGAGGACATCATCACCTTCTTCCCCCACTACGCCGCCATCGACGGCTTCCAGCAGTGGGTCTACACCGACCCTGCGGGCCGCGACGCCGACGCCCGCGACGCCTACTGGTTGGACCTGCGGCGCCGCCTCGAGCCCGCGGTGGACTTCGAGGGGCTGGACCAGCAGCGCATCGCCCGCTGGTACAGCCAGTCCCACATCTTCCACGTCCCCTTCTACTACATCGAATACGGGATCGCCCAGCTCGGCGCCCTCCAGGTCTGGCGCAATGCACGCAAGGACCAGGCCGAGGCCGTGGCCAAATACCGCCGCGCGCTGGCCCTGGGCGCCAGCCGTTCCCTCGCGGATCTCTACTCGGCCGCGGGGATCCGGCTTGCCTTTGATGCTCCGGTCATGCGCGAGTCGGTGGAGATGATCGAGGAGGAACTGGAGACCCTCTATACCGCGTAGCCAGCGAAAGCAGGTGCCTTCGGTATAACATGAGCTGAAGGTTCTCGGTATCCATAAGCGGGCTATTGGGGAGTTGATATTGTGAGTAAGGTTCGCCGGATCACGACCATGGCCGCGATTTTCGGGCTGCTCAGCCTGGCGGCCTCTCTGCCCGCCGCCGCGAGGACCAGTACCTCGACGAAGACTACGACCACCAGTACCACCGCGCCTGGGTTCTCGTATGGCGAACTCGGCTCCAATGGCACCGGCCTGCCGGCGACTACCAGCGGCTGCGGGTTCAACAACGCCGGCGAGCCTTCGGCGCACGTGTCGAAGGGCAACCAGGTCCTGGTGGGGTCGGAGCGGGGAGTTGGCGACGGCACCGACGCGTGGGTACGGGACAACCTCACCAGCCCGCCGCAGGGACCGGTGGGCGGTGCCGGCGCCTCGGCGTGCAGCCTGTACTACGACGGCCAGCCCAACGGGGTGGCCGGGGTGGGCGCCGCCGGCGGGGACGTGGACACCGCCTTCGGCAGCGCGCCCGAGCCCGTGACTGGCTTCTACCCGATGTATGTCGCGAGCCTGAACCTCGGCTCCGTCGCCGTGGCGCACTCGCTGGACAATGGGACCACTTGGCAAAACACACCGGTGCAGGCCGGGCTTCCCGGTGACGACCGCGAGTGGATCGCGGCGTATGGTCTCAACACCTCGCTGCTGACCTACCACGACATTGCCTCCAGCGAGATCGATGTCCTCCGGTCCGACAACGCAGGCGCGGCCTACACACAGATCTCGCAGGCAATCCCGCTGACCGGGCCGTACGCGTACACCGCGGACGACAACCAGCATGGCAACCTGGTCATCGACCACAACAACCCGGGGACGGTGCCCGCGCCGGTGGGGTTCCGGGCGTACCAATCCTTTGTCGCGCCCTCATCGGCGCCGTCCACCAGCAAGAACCTGGGCTGCCTGGCGCCATCGCTGTTCGTGTGCACAATCCACAACGAGGCGTTCGTTTCGGTCTCCACGGACGGCGGCTTCACGTGGACGGTCAAGCCGGTCCCCTGCAGCGTGGGTAACCAGGACCTGGGCAACCAGTTCCCCAACGTCTCGGTCGCGCCGAATGGCAACCTCTGGGAGACGTGGGCAGCCGGGAGCCAGGACAGCAATGGCAATATCACCGGCGGCGCGGTGTACGCGGCCGTCTCGCCTGACCAGGGAAATAGCTGGACCTGCGCGAAGGTGGGCAGCGGTATCATGCCGTGGCTTGTTGCGGGTGCTTCGGGCGAGGACCTGGTTTTCTATGGCGCCTCTGGCAGCACCTGGTCCGTGATGTTCGCGCAGAACACGTCAACCACCTCGCCGAGCGGGTTCAAGACGACGTCCGTGGTGCCGGTGCACAGCGGCCCGGTATGCGGGTCGGGGGCGGGATGCAGCGGTAGCCGCCAGCTATTCGATGACTTCGCGGTTGACACTGACCAGTCGGGCTGGGCGCACATCGCCTACTCACATGACTGCTCCGGTCCCTTGTTGGGCGCCTTTGGGCCGGTGCTGTGCAGTTCGCCGCCGAGCCAGCTGGGCGGTCCGAACAGCTATACCGGCTACGCTGTGCAGACGGCGGGAACCACGATAGGGGCGCCTAACTAACCCAGGCGGTCGGGCAGTGTCCGGGGCTCAGCCATCCCAGAGAGTCTCAACACTCGCGGCGAGCCTGCCCTCGAGCGCGGCCTTGGCACGGCCCGCTCGAGTTCTGGCGGCGACAACATACAGCACGAAGGCTGCATTGCGCAGCCCGACGTAGCCCCAAACCCACGAAATTGGTCACCCTCCTACGGCTCAGAACCGCCTATACTGCGGTCGCATCAGAAGGGTGGAGGGTTGCCAGTGAATACCGAGCCGAATAGTCGGTCCGCCGAGACACGGTTGTTGTTCCGGGTTGCCCTGGTGATCTTCACGGTGACCGTGGCCATCGGGATCTTCAACGGCTTCCACATCATCACCATCTCGCGCTCGGTCCTGCTGACCCACGTGCACGCGGGGACCCTGGGGTGGATAACGCTGGTCGCGCTGGCAGCGGCCTACTGGCTCTACGGGGGTTCGGACGTTCTGCGTGGGCACGCCCGCGGCGTGGCTCTCGGCATGGTGGTGTGCGTACCTCTATATGTCCTTGCCTTTCTCAGCGCCGAGTCGCTGGGCAACCTGGGTTTTGTCCTGCGCGCGGTGTTCGGTGCCCCGGTTCTGCTGCTAATCGTGGGTATCGTCGTGTACCTACTTCGCGCGGGGGCGGAGATGACGGTTCCGCGGCTCGGGGTCCTGCTCTCATTCGTCGTGCTGATCATCGGGTCGACGCTGGGCGTGCTGTTGCAGATCCAGATCGCGTCCAAGCACTCGTTCCTGCCGGGCGACCCGGTCGGCGGCCACGCCAGCGCCCAGGTGGGCGGATACCTGGTCCTGTTCGCGTTGTCGACCATCGAGTGGCGCCTGAAGGGACCAGACGCCAAAGGGATCGCGGGGCGGATTCAGGTCGTCCTGTTGTTCCTGGGGGGCATCCTGCTGGCGATCGGTGTGCTGTATTCGATACAGCCCTTGTTGGGCATATTCATCCCCCTGGACATCATCGCCCTGGTGATCTTCCTTGTCAGGGTTGGCCCGCGACTGCTGACTGTGCCCTGGGGTGAGGGCAGCAGCGCTCGCCATTACGCCATCGCCGTCCCCTGGGCGGTCGTGAACCTGGCACTGACGATTGCCTTCGTGGCCGCGATCATTGGCGCCGGCGGCGACACCAGGAAGGTCAATTTCGGCGTCATCGTAGCGGCCGACCATGCCATCTTCCTTGGCGTGATGACCAACGTGGCGTTCGCTTTGATGCACGACTTTTCGGGGGCGCGAAGCAACATCGCACCATGGGCGGAGCACGTCATTTTCTGGGGGCTCAACGTTGCGTTGATCGGGTTCATCGTTTCGTTGGTCTCCCAGGCCCAGTGGGCCGAGAAGTTCTTCGCCCCGGTCCAGGGCACGGCGATCCTCATTGGGATCATCGTTTTCAGCATGCGCCTGGCCGAGGTTGCTCCGCCGGCGGCCGCCCGCGCGTAACCAGGCACCCACGACGGGTGTCAGGCTAGATCACGCTGCAGCCCGCCGGGACGTCGCCTCCAGCTACGACCGTTGAGGCCTACCATGGTCGCATGAAGGTGAGGGAGGCCACCGAGAACGACGCCGAAGCGTGCGCGGCGATTTACGCGCCCTACGTCCTCGATAGTGCCGTGTCCTTTGAGATTGACCCCCCAACTCCCGATGAGATGGCCGCTCGCATCGCCACGTCGCTTGGCACCCACGCGTGGCTGGTATTAGAGGACGAGGGCCGGGTCGTCGGCTACGCCTATGGCAGCCGCTTCAAGAGCCGCGCGGCCTATCGCTGGGCGTGCGAGGTCAGCGTCTACATGGAGGTCGGGAAGCACCGCCATGGTGGCGGGCGCGCCCTCTACGAAGTGCTGCTCGACCGTCTGCGGCAGCGGGGTTTCCGCATGGCTATCGCCGGGATGACGCTGCCCAATGACGCCAGCGTGGGCCTGCACGAGTCAATGGGTTTCGAACCCGTGGGGACCTACCGGCGCATCGGCTTCAAGCACGGTGCCTGGCATGACGTGGCCTGGGTGCAGCGGGAGTTGATCCCCGGAGACGCGACCCCGGAGGAGCCGCGGTAACCATGTGCC
>JBHEMP010000103.1:0-6295 GCA_046262515.1 Candidatus Dormibacteria bacterium
CCGGCAACGTGTGCAGCGAGGACATCCTCTTCATGATCGCTGAGGCGGGCTACGACACCACCGCGGACGTCTGGGCGCTGTGCGCCGCCGCCACCGAGCTCTCGGAATCCCTGGCGAGCGAATTGCCGGGCAGGCTGCACCGCGCGGGGCCACCGCCCTGGTTCGACGCCGCGCGCATGACGGAGCCGTCATGAACGAAGCCGAGGGCATGCTCGAACGTCACCGCCGCCTCCGCGACCGTGCCACCGCCGGCGGCCAGCGCCACCGCGAAAGGCTCGCGGAGCAGAACAAGCTGCCGGTACGGGAGCGACTCCGCCTGCTGCTGGATGAGGGCTCGTTCGTCGAAGACGGGCTGTTTGCCAACATCAACGCCCAGGACCTGCCCGCGGATGGAGTCGTGACCGGTGTCGGGCGCATCGGCGATCGCCCGGTATGCATCATGGCCAACGACCCCACCGTCAAGGCGGGGTCGTGGGGGGCTCGCACCGTCGAGAAGATCCTGCGGATCCAGGAGACGGCGCAGCGGCTGCTGGTCCCGCTGATCTACCTGGTCGACAGCGCCGGCGCCCGCATCACCGACCAGGTGGACATGTTCCCCGGGCGCCGTCACGCGGGGCGGATCTTCCATAACGAGGTCCGGCTGTCCGGCCAGGTCCCCCAGGTCTGCCTGCTCTTCGGGCCCTCAGCAGCGGGGGGCGCATACATCCCGGCCTTCTGCGACGTGGTGGTGATGGTCGAGGGCAACGCCAGCATGTACCTCGGCTCGCCGCGCATGGCGGAGGTCGTGGTGGGCGAAAAGGTGACCCTGGAGGAGATGGGTGGGGCCCGCATGCACTGCACTGTGAGTGGGTGTGGCGACTTCCTGGTCAAGAGCGACGAGGAGGCCATCGACCTCGCGCGACGCTACATCTCCTACCTGCCCCAGAGCTTCCGTGAAGAACCGCCGGTGGAACCCGCGGTCGTCCCGCGCCAGGGCAAATCGATCGATGAGATCGTCCCCGAGCAGGCCAACCAGGGCTATGACATGCGCAAGGTCATCGAGGCGGTCGTGGACGAAGGCTCACTCCTGGAGATCAAGAAGCTGTACGCCCGGGAACTTCTCACCGGCTTTGCCCGGCTCGGGGGCAGGGTCATCGGGATCCTGGCCAACCAGCCCATGTTCAAAGGCGGGGTGCTGTTCGTGGACTCCGCCGACAAGGCGGCGCGCTTCATCTGGCTGTGCGACGCGTTCAACATTCCGCTGTTGTTCATGGCCGACGTCCCGGGTTTCATGATCGGCACGGCGGTGGAGCGGGCGGGCATCATCCGCCACGGGGCCAAGATGATCAGCGCCGTCAGCGAGGCATCGGTGCCCAAGATCTCGGTCATCGTGCGCAAGGCCTACGGTGCAGGGCTCTATGCCATGTCCGGGCCGGCGTACGACACCGATGCGACCATCGCTTTGCCGAGCGCGAAGATCGCCGTCATGGGCCCCGAGGCGGCGATCAACGCGGTCTTCGCCAAGAAGCTCGACGGCCTCCCCGATGATGAGCGCGCGGCCCGGCGCAAGCAGCTGGAGGACGAATACTCCGAGGACGTCGAGATCTACAAGCTGGCCGGCGAGCTGATCATCGACCACGTGGTGGAACCCGCCGACCTGCGCGAAGAACTGATTCGCCGGTTCGACCTTTACGCGAGTCGCTTCCGGGTTCGGTCAGACCGCAAGCACGCCGTCTACCCCGTCTAAAACGAAGGCTCTCCTCAGAGCGTTCCCTGGGGACCACGCGTGACGGGGACGGAGTACTCACTGCCGGCACCGCCGTTGGTGGCAGACGCGGCCTGCAGCTGCCCGGCGGCAAGGCGCTGGCGCTCGGCGAGCTCTTCAGCCTCACGCTTCTGGGCGGTACGCTGACCGACCTCCTGGCTCTTCGCGTACCACCGTTGCGTGATCTGCGCCGCGACGTCCCGACCGCCCAGGCCAAAGGCCAGCCCGAAGGCGAGCGCCAGGGCCAGCAAGACGGCGCCGAACAGGGTGTTGACTATGGTGGTCGCGATGCCCACCTGGTTGACCGCGATCACCACCGCGAAGGCCACCACGGCGTACTGGACAATCTGCCCGAGTAGGTCCGGGTTTCCCAGCCCAACCTCCCCGGCCGAGCCGCGAACCATGCCCGCCAGCAACTTGCCCACGAGCGCCCCGATCATCACCACGACTAGCGCCACGACCAGGTTGGGAATGAACAGGATCACTCGGTTGAGCAGCACGGTGACCTCGGTCAGGTGCAGCGCCGAGGCCGCCACCTCGATGGCCACCAGGCGGATCATCCACGTGACCAGCAGCCCGATGGCGCGTGACGCCGTGAGGCGGGAGCCCGTACGCGCGATCATTCCACTCACGCCGGTGTGGGCCGCGGCCCGCTCGAAGCCGACCCTCTCCAGAAGTCTCGCGACCAGCCGCCCGATAAAGTCCGCGATCACCCAGCCGACGACCAGGATGATCACCGCGGCTATGAGTCGAGGGAGGAAGGCCGCGATTGTGGCGAGCACCAGGCCACCCGACCCTGCCAGCGGGTTGCTGTTGTCTACCGCGATCAAGTTCTCACCTCCGAACCTAGCGCAGCGCTCTCTGCGCCGCGACGAGACGACGGCATATGAGCGTCCTGCTATCAGCTTTTATTATGCCATTGATACCTGATCGCCCCCGGGGTTGTCAAAGCAGCATCGCTGTGCCGCGTCGCTACAGCTGCATCGGTCTTCCCTGCGGTGAGCAATCGAATACAGCACAGGCCCTTCGGACCCGCGGCCGGACTCCGGCGAAACCACGATCAGGCGGGGCCGAGATTGTCTGATACTCATGCGGTGTTCGCGGAGCTACCCGCTACCCGCACCCTGGAGCAACTGGCTGTCTTTTTGGGCGGCCGTCCCGAGGTGGTCGCGCTGATCGTGAAAGGTTCGCTCGCCCAAGTCGATGCGACCCCGGATCGATGGAGCGACCTCGACGCGATGATGGTCGTCACCGACAACGAGCTCGATCACTACTATCCGGCGACCGACTGGCTCGCGGCCGCAATCGGACCGATCCTGGGACACACCTTTCAGTCCCCAAACGGGATGCGCCTCTACTTCCAGGACGGCCGCGGCCTTGACCTCATCGTCAGCACCGAGAGCAATCTCCGAAGCCTCGACTCCTGGACGGCAAGCCCGTTCTGCCAGGGGTACCGGATTGAGTTCCAGCGTTCGGACTGGGTCACGGAACACGTGGAGGAGTTGAACCGCCGCTTCCCCACGGCATCGCCGGCCTCGCTCTCAGCCGAGCGCTACCGACATATCTCGGATGGGTTCTGGTGGTCGGCCGCCCACGCCATTACGCGGTTGGCTCGCAACGAACTGTTCCCGGCCATCCAGGAGATATCCAGGCTGGAAGGTGCTTGCGGGCTCCTGTCGTGGCGGGTATTCGCGCGCCCAGGGAAGCCGTTCGAGCGGGGGTTCGTGCGCGAGGGCAATGCTCCAGCTCTGGGCCTCATTTCGGACCGTATTGATGGTGGGCCCGTAGCTCAACTCGCCGACCGGCTCAGCCGCTGCTGTCGGGTGTTCACAGAACTGTCCGAGCAGTGGGACCCGTCCGCGGTGGAAAGAGCCGACGTCATCCGTCGGCAGTTGCGTGTCCTGCCCGACCACACGAGTCGTTAGAACCGCGGTTCCCTCGAGCGGGCGCGTCGGCTACTGATGCCACATCACCTATGAGCCGAGCGCTGGACTGTCCGTCCCGCGGGTAGCGCATCCACGCCACGAACAGATGTTTGGTACAATAGAAGCATGTTTGGGGGGTTGGGGGGAGACCAGTATCCGGTCGGTAGGCTGCGTCGGCTGGTGGTGCGCGAGGACCTCGCGGGTTACAGCGCCGGTGAACACTGCGTCGGTGACGACGCGGTCCACGAGCCCCCAGTCATCTGCGAAGAGCTGGTCGAACTAAGGGCCGCGGTAACCCGATACGTCCGCCGCGCGGACGTGGACCAGCGACCCGACCAGATGATGGTCCAGGCCAGCGAAGTAATGACCCTGGTCGACATCCTCCGGCGCGAGGTTGCCGAACTGGTTGGGGAAGTGGACGGCACGCACGAGGCCGAACGGCAGTCTTTCCACACCACCATCGACATGGTCCGCCACACCTGCCGTCTCTCCCGCTCTGAAGCATCCGAGCTTGTCGTCGTGGGGCGGCACCTTGAGGAGCTGCCCATGTCGAACGCGGCCCTCGATGAGGGTGACATCGGCCTCGGCCACTTGGCCCACCTGGCGCGTACCGCCGCCTTCATCGCGAGGTACAAGAAGGGAAACTTCGACGAGGTGCCGCTACTGGCACTGGCCGAGATCCAAAGCGTCGGCAGGTTCGGTCTCACCTGCAAGGAGGCGCGGCACGTGCAGGACCCCGACGGCTCCAAGGACGCGGAAAAGGCCGCCGTGGAGATGCGCTCCCTCACCGTCAGGCCCAACGAGGATGGCACCACCTACATCAACGCGCTCCTGGATTCGACTGGCGCGGGGGTGGTGGTTACCGCCCTTGAGGCGATGGCCACCAAATGCGGCCCTGACGACCACCGGCAGAAGGACCGTCGCATGGCCGATGCCCTCATCGACATGGCCTCTGACCGCATGGCCCGCGGTGACCTCTCGGACCACGGTGGGATGCCCGTGTCAATCAGCGTTGTATGCACCGATAGGACGTTTTTCGGTGAGCCCGGCGCCGCGCACATGGAGTACGCTGCCGACCCCATTTCCGCATCCGCGCTTGAGCGCTTCTCGTGTGACGCGACCACCACCGTGATGTCCCTGGACGGGCGGCTTATTGAGGGCGAGTTGGACTTCACGCACCCCAGGCCGACCAAGCGCCAGCGGCGCGCCCTGGCGGCTCGGGATGGTGGCTGTCGCTACCCGGGTTGCCATAAATCACCATCGCAGTGCCAGGTGCACCACGTGCAATTCCGAAGTCACGGTGGCCTGACCAAGTTGTCGAATTTAATCCTGCTGTGCTCTTTTCACCACTGGAAAGCGCACGAAGGTGGCTGGCAAATAGGGCTACGAGACGACGGCCAGGTCTCTGTTATTCCGCCGATGCCGCCATTGGCTCGCGGCCCGGGAATTAATTCAGTCGCGTAATTCCCGCTCAGGCTACGGCGCGGGAGTGCCGACCCTGGAGGCGGCGGCCTCGTCAACCAGGAACCGCGTGGGCGCGAGCCGCGAGACAACCGCGGCAGGGACCGCGGACTGGTCGCGGAAAACCTCTGCCAGCGCTTCAGACTTGTCGTCCCCGGTGACCAGGAACAGCACCTGGCGCGTGGACGAAAGCGCGGTCGGTGTCAGGGTGAGTCGATCCGCCGGCTCGGCGGCTACCTGGACGTGAACGCAGGTGCGGTGCCTTTCGTCAAGCGCCGGGTCCCCGGGGAAGAGCGATGCGGTATGCCCCTCGGGACCCATGCCCAGCAGCACGAGGTCGAAGGCCGGCTGCCGGTCCTCGATGGCGCGGCGAACCTCGACGTCGTACTCCGCGGCGGCGTTGTCGGGCGCTACCTCCCCGGCCATCCGCCGAACGGCCAGGGATGGAAGTTTCAGGGGCAGGACGAGAGTCTCGCGCACCATCCTGTAGTTGCTGGCGGGGTCATCCGGGGGAACGCAGCGCTCGTCGCCGAAGTACAGCGTGACGCGGCGCCAGTCCACCTCCGCGGCCATCTCGCCGGCGAGGAGTTCGTAGGCGGCCCTGGGGGTGCGGCCGCCGGCCAGCACAAGACGGAAGTGCCCGTGGTCATGCATGGCCCGGAAGGCCGCTTCGACCACGGCGCTCGCGGCGGCGCGAGCGACCGCCTCGGCGTCTCGGTGCCGGACAAGCATCAGCTTTCAGAGGCCCCCTGGATCCTGGCCGCCAATGCAATCGCATCCTCGTAGACCCGGTCGCGACCGATTCGTGACAGTTCCCGGCTGAGGGCCTCGGTCTCGGACATGACCGGTAGCGGGATTGTGCGGCGGGTCGTGCCGGCCCCGGTCTCGCTGATAACCAGGTGTGCGTCGGATCGAACGGCCTCAAGGTCCACGGTGAGGTTGCGTCGCCCCAGTTGCGCCTCGAAGTGGACTCCCTGGATCGGCGCCGGCGCGGGCTTCCCCCGCGAAGCGCCCGCCCCGGTGAAGTTCATCACCACCCGACGCGACCCCTGGCGCAGGCTCACCCCTCCCGAGGCCCAGGCCGGCATGGTCCAGCCCAGCCGCGACGCAAGCCACCCGGCAAAGAGCACCTCGGCGGCACTCACGCGCGCCTTCGCGCCCCGGT
>JBHEMP010000104.1:0-9850 GCA_046262515.1 Candidatus Dormibacteria bacterium
ACCAGCGAGCCCTTGCGCAGGAACTGCGCGCAGAGCTCAGCGAGGTTGCGCTTTCCCTGGTTCCAGGCGACGACGTTATGGAAGTCGGTGAACTCCTTGCGCTCCCCATCGGTGCCGCTGCCGTAACGGTTGGTGGCGAGACCGAACTTGGTCATGGCGGTGCCGGACTGCGTGTAGCGCATCTCCGGGTCCCGGGTCAGTCGCCCGATCAGCTGGGCACGGTTCAGGTTCAACTTGCTCCCTCCTCAGTATCGGCGGCGCCCGCCGGAACAGGCTCCTCGGCATCGGTCCGCGGCGCGGAGTCGGCGGCGTTCACCTCGTCCTCCTCATCTTCGATGAGCGTGGCCTCGGGGGCGTCCTCGACCTCGTCCTGCGACACCCGGCCCATGGCCGCGATGTCCTCGTCAGTGAAGTCGGGCACGTAGACCTCCTGCTGGCCGACCGCGGTCCGGTCGCGCCGCACCAGCAGGTGGCGGAAGACGGTGTCGGAGATCTTCAGGACGCGCTCCAGCTCCACCACCTTGTCGGTCTCGACCTCAAAGTTGGAGACTACGTAGTAACCCTCTTTGTAGGGCCCCACCTGGTACGCCAGGCGGCGTTTGCCCCACCCCGCGGTCTTGGTGACGTTGCCGCCATTGGCAACGATCAACTGGTGCACCTTGTCGGTGGCGACACCGACCTGCTCCTCATCAAGCTCGGGCCTGACGATGAACATCAACTCGTAAAAAGCCAACTGGTTCCTCCCCTGGGGATGACCGCGAAAGCACGGCCGAAAGGACGGATGAGGCTGAGAGTCTACCGAACGGCCGTCAGCCGGGACGGATGACCGAGGAGGACGGACAGAAATCGTGGAGGACGCAGGCCGGGCAGTTGGGCTTGCGCGCCTGGCAGACCTGCCGCCCGTGCAGGATCAGGCGCATGCCGAAGTCCGCCCAGCGCTGCGGCGGAAGGTTGGCGGTGACCTCGTACTCGATCTTGACGGGGTCGGTGTGTCGCGTCAGCCCAAGCCGCGCCGTCAGCCGCATGACGTGGGTATCGACCGCGAACCCGGGAAGCCCGAAAGCCACGCCGAGAACCACGTTGGCGGTCTTGCGGCCGACCCCGGGGAGCGTGACCAGGTCCTCCATCCGCCGCGGTACCTCACCCCCGAAGCGGTCCATCAGTGCCTGCGTGCACCCGATGATCGACTTTGTCTTGGCGCGGAAGAACCCCGTGGACTGGATGATCATCTCCAGCTCGGCAGGGTCTGCCATGGCGAAGCTGGCCGCGTCCGGGTAGCGGGCGAAGAGCCCCGGGGTGACCATGTTCACCCGCTCGTCGGTGCACTGGGCGCTGAGGATGGTCGCCACCAGGAGCTGCAGCGGCGACTTGTGGAAGAGGGCGCACTCTGGAACAGGGTAGGCGGCCTCGAGGCGCTGGTCGGTGACCTCCGTGCGGCGACGGACGTCGGCTTTGGTGCCGAGCCGGACCTTGCGGGGCGGAGTCCTGGCGGAGGATCTCAGCATGCCCAATTCTCCGCTTCAACACATGTCTTTACCGGATCTTGGCGAGTGGATGCTCGCCACGGCGGCTTAATGGACTGGGAAGCGAAACGGTAGCTGGAGAGTTGATAAAGGCATGACAACGATGAAACCCGATGCGATCGAGAAGGCCATCCGGGACTGCGGTCTCCCGGGACGGCTGGTCGAGGTCGACGGACGCACCATAACCCTGGACCTGCTCAATGACCGCCTCGAGCGCCTGGAGAGGCACGAGCTTGGCGTGAACCAGTTCTGCGACCTCCTCCTGGACTGGCGCCAGAAGCTGATCTCGCGGGACCCGGGGAGCATGGTCTCAGGCAAGATCACCCGCGCCCAGGGCACCCGGGAGGGTGTGAAGGTCTGAGCTAGCCGGTCTTTCTGGGCGGCCGCGCGGGCCAGCGTTCAGCCCGTGGCTGGGGGTTGTTACGCAGTGCCAGCACCAGTGAGCCATCCATCAGGTGGCAGTCCTGGCGGCGGCTGAAGGGGTCAAACTGGCCCTGCTCGAACATCCTGCGGAGTTCCCACTTGATGCCCCCGCGGCCCTCACCGGGTCGCACGGCCTCGGTGACGTCCCGCGCCCCGTGGACCAGCTCGAGGGTGGCGAACCCATTGGCATACGCCTCTCGCGTGAATTGCAGAGCCAGGTCGCACGCGGTCAGCACGTCATAGCCATGCAGGTCGAGCTGGTACACGCGACTGCCGCGGGCGGGCTGCTTTCGCGGTGGCCCAGGGCGCTCCCAGGGCCTGGTTGGCCGTCGTGGCATTGCAGGAGTTAGCCTAGTGGAACCATGATCAACCCGAAACACGAGATACGGATCGAATTCTGCGTCCCTTGAAACTACGTTCCTAGAGCCGTCGGTCTGACGGACGAATTGCTCACGAAGTGGGCTCCCATCATCTCGCGCATAGAGATGGTCTCGAGTAGCGGCGGGGTCTTCGAGGTGACCCTGGACGGCGAGCTGCTATTCAGCAAAAAGGCCCTGAAGCGCCACGCCGAGCCGGGCGAAGTCGGCAAGCTGGTCGAGGAGCGGATCGGGGCGCCTATACCCCGGGACTGAGCGGCACGATCCCGCGCACGCGGCTCAGCGGGCCGCGGCGGCCTCGCGGGCGCGGCAAAGATGGACGGGCAGGGCGACGCCCCTGAGCGTGACCTCGCCGATCTCCTCCAGCTCGATCCCATCGGCGCCGTCCGGCACCACGGAGGACGCCACCAGGACCTCTCGCGGCCGAGCGTAGTCTGTGATGCGCGCTGCGACGTTAATGGTGGTCCCGTAGAAATCCCCGGCCTGGGCCACGATCGGGCCCCGGTTGATACCCACGCGGATTGGCGGGAACCCCTGCGTCTCAAGGTCTCGCTGCAGCTGCAGGCAGGCGCGAACCGCCTCGGTGCCGTGGTCGAAGAAGAGCATCGCGCCATCACCAAGGGTTTTGATGACCCGACCGCCGTAGGTCGCCGTGATTTCGATCAGCTGGTCGGTGAAATGCTGCGCCAGGTCGGCGGCCTCGTGGTCACCACCGGCCGCGGAGAGAACCGTGAAGCCGACCAGGTCGACGAACGCCACCGACGGGTCGCGGGGACGGCCCAGTGATGGCGACCCGGTGGACACCGCAGCCTCCATGCGTTCGGTCACACTCTTGACGATCTGGTGTTCCAGGTAACGCTGGTAGAGCCAGGAGGTCAGGCTGGAAACCGTCTCATTGGCCCGACCGCTGATCTCGCCGATGACCTCGTTGGCCCGGCCCAGGTCCTCGCGGTAGGCGTCCAGCAGGGGCTCGACCACGTGGGTGTGGAACAGCTGGGCCTGCACCTCGGTGACCCGGCGCATGCTCTCGCCGGTGACCCGCATCGCGTGCAGGCGCGCATCGATGGGGATGGGCAGGGCGCGGATCGCGGCGTAGCTCTCGAACGCGCTGACCTCGTCCAGCCGGGCCGGGGCCTCGAGGTTGGGCATGGGCAGGCCGGCCGCCCGCAGCACCGCCTGCGCCTCTTCCTCGGGGATGCCGAGGCGCTTCATCAGGTCGCGATAGGACACCGCGGACAGGTCCTGTCCCGAGGGCAGACACAGCTCCAGGAACCCCAGCGGGAAGCCCGCCGAGAGGTACCGGTCGATGACCAGGGGCAGGCCGCCCACCTGCTGCGCCACCTGCCCGATGAGCTGCAGCTTGAGCAGCTCAATGGCCTTGTAGACGCCATCTTCGGCCTCGATGAGTCCTGCCGCCTCACATTCGGCGACCTGCTCCGCCGAGAACCCTGAGAGCTCCGCGAGGCGCTCCCGGTCCAGCGCCAGGCTGGGCTCAACCACCGTTGGGGAGCCCGGGGTCAGGCCGCCGTCGCGGCCTTGAGCGAGGGAGTAATGTCGAGCCCCTCGGGGCCCACGGAGGCGCTGCGGATCAGCTCCGGCCGCAGGTACTTCGCCGCTGCCGCCTGGATGTCGTCCGCGGTCACCGCGTCGATCAGGGCAAACTCCTCCTCCAGGGTTTTGACCCTGCCCCGGAAAAGCATCTCGGCGGCCGCCAGGTAGCCGATGGCCATGGAGTCCTCGCGGTCGAGGACGTACCGCCCTTTGAGCATGGCCTTGCCCTTCTCGAGCTCACCGGCCGTGACCCCGTCGCGGACCATGGTCTGCATCTCCTTGATGATCGACTCCACGGCGACGCCCGCCTTGCCGGGGTCGGTCCCGGTGAAGACGTTGACGGAGCCGATGTCGGCGTTCATGTCAAGGGAGGAGCCGACCGAGTAGCAGAGTCCCTGCCGCTCGCGAACCGAGATGAAGAGCCGGCTGCTCATCGAGCCCCCGAGGATGGCGTTCATCATCCGCGCGGCGACGACCTCCTGCTCCGGGGTGGCGTGAGAAACACCGGGCATCGCCATCGCCACGTTGGCCTGCTGGATGTCGCGGGCATGGGCCCGGTGCCCGATCTCGGCAAACTCGCCGGCGGGGGCATGGTCCAGGTCGGCCGGCTCCAGGTCGGAGAAGTACTCATCGGCGAGCCGCAGGTTCTGCTCGTGGTCGACATTCCCGGAAAGGACGAGGGTCATGCGACCGGGCGCATAAAAGTGCCGGCGGTACTCCAGCACCTGCTCGCGCGTCACGGTCCTGATCACGTCCGGCGACCCGAGCACGCCCCAACCCAGGGGGGTATCGCCGTGCAGAACCTCGGCGAGGAGGCGGAAAACCTTGGCCTGCGGGTTGTCCTCGTACATCTTCATCTCTTCCAGGACCACACCGCGCTCGCGGTCCACCTCCTCCTCGGGGATCAGGGCATTGCGCAACATATCGCCGATGACGTCGACCGCCTGGTCGGTGTAGTCGGCTGCACCCTTGACGTAGTAGGCGGTGTACTCCTCCGAGGTGAAGGCGTTAAAGCGCGCTCCGAGGCCGTCGATCTCGGTCGCGATCTCAAGCGTGGTCGGGCGCCGCGGCGTGCCCTTGAAGAAGAGATGCTCGAGGAAATGCGCGGTGCCGGACACCTCGCGGTGCTCGTACCGGGACCCGGCCCCCACGAAGAGCATGGCGTCAGCCGACCCGGAGCCGCCTGGGACGGTGAGGACGGTGAAGCCGTTGTCGAGCTTACTGACCTGCGGAGTACCCATCGAGGTCAAGCATACGGCCGCGAATGACGGCGTCACCCCGGGATAATCAGTGGGTGAACGGGCCCGTGGAGAGCGTCCAGCAGACGGTCCGTTCGATGCGCCCCTCGACGCGTGCGCGCATCCTCGCGGTGTTCGCGGTTGTTACGCCGGCGGGTCTTGTGGTGGTGAACATCGCGGCCTACGTGATGTCCAACCTGGCGGCGTTCCGGCTGGCGATCACCATCAGCGCGGTGGTCAGCACCCTTTTGCTCAATGCCATCACAGGGATGGCGGCGTTCCGGGGGCTGCAGACGCGGATGTCCCAGTCGCCGGCCCTGGGATGGATGTTCCAGGAGAAATACGTGCGCTCCAACGCGGTCTGTTTCGCGTTCCTGCTGCTGCTGGCCACGACGGTATCGGGTGAACTCACCTACCAGGGCCTGTCCGACCCGCGGAAGCTGCCCAACCTGTCGACATTCCTGGCCGGGCTGCTGGGGCTTGCCGTACCGCTGGTCCTGGCGGCGCTTTTCCGCGACGAGGTTGGGAACCGGGCGCGCCGTCGGTACCGCACGCGGGGGTGAGTGAGCCGGGGCGGGTGGTGCTCGCCGACAGCCTGGACCTGCTGGCTTCCCTTCGGGAGGGAAGCGTGGACCTTATCTATGTCGACCCGCCCTTTAACACCGGGGCCGCCCGGCGGCATGCCCGGGTACGCGTGACCGCCTCCAGCACCGGCGCGCGTGAGGGTTTCGCTGGACGCAGGTATGACGTGGTGTCCGGTCCGTCGCAGAGCTACCGGGACACGTTCGATGACTTCACGGGGTGGCTGCGGCCCCGCATGATCGAGGCCCGGCGGGTGCTGCGCGACAGCGGCAGCATGTACGTTCACCTCGACTACCGCGAGGTGCATTACGTGAAGGTAATGCTGGACGGTGTCTTCGGCCGCGCTAACTTCCTGAACGAGGTCATCTGGGCGTACGACTACGGCGGTCGTGGACGGCGGCGGTGGCCGGCCAAGCACGACAACATCCTCCTCTACGCGCGCGACGCCGGGAGCCATGTTTTCAACATCGACGAGGTCGAGCGCATCCCCTACATGGCCCCGGGCCTGGTCACCCCGGAGAAGGCCGCCCGGGGAAAACTTCCAACCGACACCTGGTGGCACACGATCGTGCCGACCAGCGGCGGCGAACGAACGGGTTACCCGACGCAGAAACCCCTGGGCATACTGCGCCGGGTGGTACGCGCGTCGTCGCCGCCCGGGGGACTCGTGCTGGACTTTTTCTGCGGCTCGGGGACCACTGCCGTCGCCGCTGCGGAGGCCGGGCGGGCGTTCATCGTTGGCGACATCTCCGCGACAGCCACCGATGTCACCCGCGCCCGCCTGGACCGCCTCGGGATCCGGCACCGGTTCGAGACGCTGGAGCGAGGGACAACCCTGCCGGAATAGCAGCGTGGACGCCCGGGAGGTCCTTAGTTCGGTGGACCGATCGCCACCCCACCGACTTGGACGGCGTACCCGGTATAGGTCTGCGCGCCATCGAGGTCTGGGCTGTCGTGCGAATAGGCGATATGAGCGAACCCCTGGGGATCCACATCGACACCGAAATCGTCCAGGAGCTGCCTGCCGGAAGTGCATGCCACACCGTCCTCGCAGATCGGCCCCGAGTGGACGGGCATGAGCTGCGCCGGGGTGCCCCAGCCTCCCGGGCCGGACCCATGGTCCTGAACGAAATACACGTACCAGGTGACGCCGTCAGGACTGCCGTAGTACACCAGGTCCACCCCGGTGGCGCCTGCCACCAGCCACGGCATCACGGCCCGGCCGGTATTCACGCTCACGCGGGTACAGGCGCTCCAGCTCGCGCCGCGGTCAGGGGAGGTGGCCGTGAACACATTTCCATCATCGGACCAGGACGCCCAGAGCGCGCCGCCAGGGCTCACGGAAACGTTGGGGAACTGGTGGTCGAGGCTTCCGCCAGAGATGCTGCAGGGGATGCCTCTCGCCGTCCACGACGTCCCGACGTCGTTGCTCACGGCTACAAAAACCTCGTTGCGCGCCGCGGAGACGGCGCTGCTGTTGCTCGCAAATACCTGGTACGCGACGCCGGTGTTGTGGTCGATGACGATGTTGCCGATGCCATTGTCAGCTGTCGTCGCCAACCCCGCCAGGACGTAGGTCCCTCCAAAGGTCGTGGAGCGCAGAACCTCAATGTTGCCGTTGGCGTCGTGGAAGCTAAGCAGCGATTGCTGCGAGCCGTAAGCCGCGATCCATTCGCGGTCGTCACCCGGGAGGCCCGCCTGCGCGATGGTGGTCCTGAATGTCCGTCCGGCGTCGGAGGACACCGAGACGGCGACCGAGCCGCCGTTCAGGCTGGCGACATACAGAGGGTAATTTCCGCTCGCCAACGGCGCACTGCCCCACGCGAGGTCGATGTCACCACCACTGGTCCCGGGCAGGCTGTTGGGTTGCCCGATGTATGTCGGGGAGCAGGCACTGGCACCGGGACCTCCCGATGAGGGGCCCTGGATCCAGCCTTCACTGCCGCCGCCTAACCCTCGTTCAGACCCCACGAATAAGTTCCCTGCGCGAGAGACATGGACCTGGGGCTCGCCGTCCCCATTTCCGCCGCACCCCGCCGCGCCGGTCGTGCTCGACTGAAGCGGGCCATAGCTGAAGGCAAGGCCCCCGGGGGACTGGATTACACCCGAGCTGTGCGGAGGGACGGCCCCAGGCCCCGGACGGGCGGGGCCGGGTTTGGGCTGTGTGGGGGCACCTGCAGAGCCGGGGATCGAACCCTGCGTAGGCGAGGGCCCGGCCACGGGGGTGGGAGTCGGGGTGGCGTTCAGCGAGGGCGATGGGGAGGGGACCGGGAGACCGACCGCCGATGGCAGGTGTGACCTTCGGGTAGCGGGCGGGCCCGGACGCAGCAAGATGGCCGCCAGGATGACAAGAAGCAGGACTACGCCGCCACCGGCGACCCCCCAGCGAGCCCGGCGATCGAGGTTGTTCCAGTACGCAGGCACAGCCCTATTGTCGAGGTTCGGTCCGCGCGGCGCCGCGCCCCGGCGCGACTGGGCAATCGTCGCCGGGTGCGTCATGGAATCTGGCACCGGTTCGAGACGTTCTAGCCAGGAACATGTTTGCCAGAATGGGAGCATGACTCGCGGGGCCAAACTGCGTGCGCTGAAGCGCGCGACTGTCGGAATTTCCATTACGGGTACGCTGGCGCTCGGGTGCGTGATCGCGGTCGCCAGTAATGACCCACTTTTCGCCCAACAGTGGGGTTTGAGCGGTCAGACATCGAGCATCAACGCGCCCCAGGCTTGGTGCGCCACGACCGGCGCCGGGATACTGGTCGCCGACGTCGACACGGGGGTCGACTTCAGCCACCCAGACCTCACAGGACGGCTCGTGGCGGGCGCCCGCTTCACCGGCGGTACCGGAACCCTGCAGTCGAGCGGAGACCCCTCACAGCTTGGCGACGGAGTTGGCCACGGTACCGGGACAACGGGCGTAATGGTCGCCAACAAAGACGACCGGATTGGCATCGCCGGGGTTGCTCCTTCGGCACAGGCGCTTGTCGTCAAGGTATTTGACGACCAGGGCAGTGGCTACACCAACGACGCCGCGGCCGGCATCAGGTGGGCCGCCGACAACGGTGCTCGAGTCATCAACCTGAGCCTCGGCGGAGATCCGACTGGAGGGCTGGGTGTTCATGTATCGCTCGTCCCGGACGCGAACATGGTAAATGCCATCCAATACGCGGCAGGGAAGCACGTGGCGGTGGCGGTTTCGGCCGGCAACAACCAGGCCCAGGTCCCGGTCTCCCAGTACATTCAAATCGCCCAGGTGGCCCTCGTTGTCGGTGCGGTCGGACCCGCCGGGGAGCCTGGCTGGTACACCACAACGGGCGCAGGCGTGAATATCTACGCGCCGGGCGGCGACGATCCCAACGGCACCGGCAGCACAGCGATCAACGTCGTCACACCTTACAAAGGGGGGCGATGGGTGGCCTGGCAGGGAACATCGTTCGCCGCGCCGCACGTGGCGGGTACGCTGGCCCTGCTGATGAGTCGGGGCATGTCGGCCGAGGCGGCCCGACAGAAGATCCTCGATACCGCCGTCAGCCGCGGAACCCTACCCCAGCTCGACGCAGCGGCGGCGCTCGGGACCAGCGGCGGTTGCGCGTCTGCGCCGGCGGCAACCAACGACGGCGGAGCCGCCAATCCAACGGCGGCGCGCAGCGCAGCTAGCGGGACCCGATCCACATCGCCAAGCCGATCGACGGCAGGCGCGGCCCCGCCCGGCGCCCCGGGTGCCGTCGTGGCCCTCGCCAGCCCCTCAGCCACCGCCTCCCCAAGCCCAAGCGCCAGCACGGCCCCTAGCCAGGACTCCATGCCCAGTCCCAAGACGCTGGCGCACGAGCCCGTGAAGAAAGGCAGCCAGAGTCCCCCCGCTGCGCTGATCGTCCTGGGCCTCGGAGTCCTGGGGGCCGCTGGATACGGGGGATTCCGCCTGGTGCAGTCCCTGAAGTAGGGTTGGCTCGAGCGGCTAGTTGAGCCGCTCGATGATCATGGCCATGCCCTGGCCCCCGCCGACGCACATCGTCTCCAGGCCGTAGGTCTTGTCCAGGGTCTGGAGGTCGTTGAGCAGGGTGGTCATGATGCGGGCACCGGTCATCCCGAAGGGGTGACCCAGGGCAATCGCGCCGCCGTGCGGGTTGAGGCGATCGTCGAGGAAGCCGACCTCGCGCGC
>JBHEMP010000105.1:0-7532 GCA_046262515.1 Candidatus Dormibacteria bacterium
AAGTCGGGCTCGCCGATTTCGAGGTGCACAATGCTGCGCCCAGCCTCCTCGAGCTGCCTGGCCCGGGCGAGGACCTCGAAGGCCGACTCCGTGCCCAGCAGGTCCATCCGCGTGGCCAACCGCATTGTCAGGCCGATTCTAATAGGCGAAACTGGATCACCCCCACAATTGATATTGAACTTGTTCAACTTCCGGCGAACCCCCCTGTGGCAAAAGCTTCGCGAGTCGCGCCTGTCAACCAAGGTGCTGCTCTTCTTCATCGTGGGCACCCTGCTTCCCCTGTACGGGATGCTGGCCCTGAGCCTGCGGTCGCAGTCCGACCAGATCCGTCAGCAGCAGCTCGAAAACCTGACCAGCCGCGCGGTGGGTCTCTCGGCGCAGACGGCCAACGAGATCGGCAACTGGGTCAAGGACTCAAGCTCGCTGGCGGGCGAGCCCGGCGTGGTCAGGTGGGTCGCCGGCGATGGCTCGGCGCAGGATTCGGACGCCCAGGACGCCCTGCAGCGAACGCTGAAATCGGACCCAACCTACCGCGTCGCGTTCTTGATGGACCGCGGCGGCACGGTGATCCAGAGCACCGACCCGGCGCTCAACGGTAGTAAGGGGTTTGCCTCGGCGCCGTACTACGAGCAGGCGCTGAAAGGAAAGCCGTCCGTCTCCGACCTCTACATCGGACGGGCGGCACCGGTGCCCGCGGTCTACGTGGCGAGCCCGGTACGAGACCCCGTGGGCGGCGTGGCCGCGGTTGCCGTTCTGCAGGCCAGCCCGGCAAAGATCGTCTCCTTCTTCGCGCCCGAGATACTCGGCGCCAGGCGCTACGCCATGCTGCTCGATCAGCACAACATCGTCATCGGCACCTCGGGCTCGGACCGGACCCTCTACCACAGCCTCGCCCCGCTCAACGCCACCGATCAGCACACCCTCCAGCTCGCCGGCAACTACGGCAGCGCCGGCGTCCAGGACCTGGGCATGACCGACCTCGCCGACGAGGTCACCGCCAGCACGCGCCCGGGCAACGCCGACGCCTTCTTCAGCGTCGACAATCAGCGGGAGGTCTTCGGCTTCGCGGGCATCGCCGGGGTCCGCCAGGGGTGGCGCGTGCTGGTGGCGCAGCCGGAGTCAGCCTTCCTCGCCCCCGTGGACCGCTCCACGCGCACAACGGCCTTTTACACCACGATCGCGGCGGTTCTGATCCTGGCCGTCATCTTCTTCGTGGCGCGGATGTTCGAGCGCACCGAGCGCCAGTCCCTCACCGACTCCCTCACCGGTCTGCCTAACCGGCGCTACTTCAGTGACATCCTGGAGCGGGAGATGATCCGGAGCCAGCGCAACCACCGCCCGCTCTCGATGATCAACACCGACCTCGACCACTTCAAACGCGTCAACGACGAGTACGGGCACCCCAAGGGCGATGAGATTCTCAAGGGCTTTGCCAAGGTCCTGCGGGACCAGGTGCGCTCGATCGACCTCCCCGTCAGGTTCGGTGGGGAGGAGTTCCTGGTTCTCCTCCCCGACACCGACAAGGAGGGCGCTCTGATGGTCGCGGAGAAGATCCGCCGCAGCGCCGACCGGCTGTCCATTCCCCGCCTCGGCAGCATCCCGGGGCGCAAGGTCACGGTCTCCTGCGGGGTCGCCACCTACCCCAATGACTGCGCGTCCGACGAGGAGTTGATGCGCTGCTCCGACCAGGCGATGTACCTGGCCAAGAACCTCGGCCGCAACCAGGTCGTCGGTTATGGCGAGGAGAGCGGTGTGAGCGCGCTGGCGAAGAACCCGGAAAAGGTACGAATGGTGGTGCAGAACGCCAACCGCGGCACCATCGAGGCCCTGGCAGCGGCAATCGACGCCCGCGACACGTACACCCACGGCCACTCGCACCGCGTCGCCGACTACGCCCGCATCATCGCCAGCGAGCTCGAGGACGACGAGATCGACATGGAGTTGCTGCACCTCGGGGCTCTGCTGCACGACGTGGGCAAGATCAAGATCTCTGACACCCTGCTTCGCAAGCCCGGGAAGCTGACGTCCGAGGAATATGAGGAGATCAAGAACCACGCTGTGTACGGCTACGAGATTGTGCAGGCGGCGGAGTTCCTGCGCCCGGTGGGCCCGGTCATCCTGCACCACCACGAGAACTTTGGCGGCGGCGGATACCCGCACGGGATCTCGGGGGCCGCCATCCCGCTGGGCTCGAGGATCATCATGGTGTGCGACACGTTCGACGCCATGACCTCGACGCGAACGTACCGCACCGCGGGGTCGGTGGAACGCGCGCTCGAGGAGTTGACCAAGCACCAGGGGCGCCAGTTCGACCCCATGATCGTGGACGCGCTCAAAGCCGCGGTCCAGAAGGGCAAGCTGAAACTGCTGACCGAACCTCCCCCGACGGCGGCCCAGCTCGAGGCCATGTCGGGTGCCCGGGCGGGCGCCTGATCGATCAAAGCGTCCGCAGTTCTAGACTTAGCTGTCCAATCCAACCTCGAGGGGTCTATTGCTCGCGCAGGAAGAACACGCCACCGCACAGTCCCGCAACGTTGTAAATAACTTCACCTTCCAGGCCGCCACGATCAACGGGTCGGGGAGCCAGTCCTCGAACCTGATCATCGCCCGGACCATCTTCTCGATGGGGATCCCGGTCTCCCCGAAGAACGTCTTCCCCTCGAACATCGAGGGCCTTCCCACCTGGTTCTCGATCCGGCTCAGCCCCGACGGCTACCAGTGCCGCACCGACGACGTGGATGTCCTCGTGGCCCTCAACCCCACCACCTGGCAGCGCGACATCCAGGGCGTCAACGCCGGCGCCGCCGTGGTCCACGAGGCCACCTACCCCGTCGTGGGCAACATGAAGCGCGACGACGTTCACTACTACGCCGTTCCCTTCCACAAGCTCGGCCAGGAGAACGTCGACAACCCCGACCTGCGCAAGTACCTGACGAACATGATCTACGTCGGCTCGGTCGCCTGGCTCCTGGGGATCCCGCTCAAGACAGTGGAGACGGCCCTCACCCAGCAGTTCGCCAAGAAGCCGAAGGTCATCCCTTCGAACATGAAGATGATCCAGGTCGGCTACGAATACATGGACGGCAACCACCAGAAGAACGACCCCTACACGGTCAAGCCGATGAAGGGCCGCACGGAGGGCAAGATCCTCATCGAGGGAAACGAATCACTGGCGCTCGGCGCGGTCATGGGTGGCTGCACGGTGGCGGCCTGGTACCCGATCACCCCGTCGTCCAGTGTGTGCGAGGCGGTGGAGTCGTTCGGCAATCGCTACCGCGTCGACGCCAAGACCGGTGAGCGCAAGATCGCGGTGATCCAGGCCGAGGACGAACTGGCGGCGATCGGCATGGTCATCGGCGCCGGCTGGGCCGGGGCACGGGCGATGACCGCCACCTCTGGGCCCGGCCTGTCGTTGATGGCCGAGTTCGCGGGCCTGGCCTACTACGCCGAGGTCCCCAGCGTGGTCATGGACATCCAGCGCATCGGCCCCTCCACCGGGTTGCCCACCCGCACCTCGCAGGGCGACATCGAGTTCGCCCACCTCCTCTCCCACGGCGACACCAAGCACGTCGTCCTGCTCCCGGCCACGGTCGAAGAGTGTTACGAGATGGGGCAGCTGGCGTTCGACCTCGCGGAACGCCTCCAGACCATCGTCTTTGTGCTGAGCGACCTCGACCTCGGCATGAACCTCTGGATGTCGGACCGCTTCAAATACCCGGAGAAGAAGTTCGACCGCGGCAAGGTCCTGTCCGCCAAGGACCTCGAACGCATCGGCGAGTGGGGTCGCTACCGTGACGTCGACGACGACGGAATCCCCTGGCGCACCCTTCCCGGGACCAACCATCCTTCCGCGGGCTACTTCACGCGTGGCTCCGGCCACGACGAGTACGCGAACTACACAGAACTCCCCGAGGTTTATGAGCGCGTCATGGACCGGCTCAAGAAGAAGTACAAGGCGGCCCGCAAGTACATGCCGCGGCCGGTCATCGAGGACGACGGCAACGAGGTCGGGATCATCGCCTACGGCACCACCCACCACGCGGCGGTCGAGGCTCGACACCGGCTCGCGGAGCGCGGGCTCAAGACCGACTACTGCCGGGTGAGGTCCATCCCGCACCCCCAGGAGGTCATGAAGTTCATCGTCAAGCACAAGCGGGTTTACGTCGTCGACCAGAACCGTGACGGTCAGATGTACGACCTGCTGCGCCTGACGCTCAATCCCACCCAGGACAACCTGCTGTCCGTTCGTCACTACGACGGCACCCCGATCCCCGCGCGGGCCATCGTGGCACCGATCCTCATCCAGGAGGGCATCGCATCGCCCTCGGAGTTCGAGCGGGCCCGGCAGGTCTACGCCCTACCCGTGGAGGCGGCCAACGCATGAGCAAGCAGCGCGAGAGTAAAAACGGCAAGGCCGAAGCCGACGGGCAGGACAGCACGCCGCGCGTTGACGCCAGCCAGATCCAGTACCGGCAGGCGCCCCCCAATGAGGGTCGCCGCCGCACCGAGTCCGCCGGGCGCGGGTCCACCAGCGGTACCGAACAGGACGACGACGACACCGTAAACGGAGCCCAGCGCGCGGGCGCGGAGCCCGGCACCGGACCGAAGCCGGCGGGCGCGGACGGCCAGAACCACGTCGGCCTGCTCCGCGACTCCTACAAGGGCGCCCAGACGACGCTATGCGCCGGCTGCGGCCACAACGCGATCACCAACCACATCATCAAGGCGCTGTACCAGTACGGCGTGGAACCCCACAAGCTTGCCAAGATGTCGGGCATCGGCTGCTCATCCAAAGCGCCGGCCTACTTTGTCAGCCAGGCCCATGGCTTTAACAGCGTCCACGGCCGCATGCCGTCGGTCGCCACGGGGGCCAAGCTTGCCAACCGCGACCTGATCGCGATGGGTATCAGCGGCGATGGCGACACCGCCAGCATCGGGCTCGGGCAGTTCTGCCACATGGTGCGGCGCAACGTGAACATGGTCTACATCTGCGAGAACAATGGCGTCTACGGGCTGACCAAGGGTCAGTTCTCCGCCACCGCCGACCTGGGCTCGGTGCAGAAAGGCGGCAAGCCGAACGAGTTCCAGACCATCGACATCTGCGGCCTGGCCGTGGAACTGGGCGCCTCGTTCGTTGCGCGCTCGTTCTCGGGCGACGGCAAGCAGCTCGTACCCCTGATCGAGGCGGCCCTCGCCCACCGCGGGACCGCCATCATCGACATCGTCAGCCCCTGCGTGACCTTCAACGACCACGAGGGCTCAACCAAGAGCTACAAGTACGTCAAGGCCAATGACGTCGCCATCCAGGAGCTGGACTTCATCCCCTTCTACGAAAACATCGAGGCCGACTACGAAGCCGGCACCTCGACCGACGTCGTCCTGCACGATGGGTCACACCTGCACCTGCGCAAGCTCGGCGACAGCGAGCACGACCCCACCGACCGCATCGGCGCGCTGAAGATCATCCACGAGGCCCGCGCCAAAGGCGAGGTCCTCACCGGCCTCCTCTACCTGGCCACCGACACCAAGGACCTGGCCACCCTGGAGAACATCCCCACCACCCCGCTCCGGGATTACAAGGAAGCCGACCTCCGCCCGTCGAGGGACGACTTCGACGCCCTGATGAAGGAATACGCCTAACCGCGGGCTGTTACGCTCGCTATTGCTTTAACGGTAATCAGCTCCTAGGACCCGACCTGGAATGGAGGAAAATCACTTGAATCGACGGATAAACGCGCGCACCGCGGTGCTCCCTGCCCTGCTCGGCCTCGCCTTCGGCCTGGTCGCCACGACGGCGCCGGCCCTCGCGGGGACCATTCAATACCACGTCGCAATCACCAAGTCGCACGCCGGGAATTTCACCGTCGGCCAGGATGGGGTCTTCAAGATCTCCCTCAGCAACAGCGGCCCTACGCCAACGTACAACGACACCTTTACCGTCATTGACACCCTCCCGTCGGGCCTGACCTACAAAGCCGACACCGGCAGCGGCGCCGGCTTGCCCTGCAACCGAAGCGGACAGACTGTCACCTGCAGTGGCGCGCCCAATCTCGCCAGTGGCCAGACAGTGAGCTTTGCTATCACGGTGACGCCGTCCACCGCCGGCACGCTGACGAACCAGGTTTCCTTCTCGGTCTCCCCCAACAACGACACCAGCTCCGCAAACCACTCGGCCACCGACTCCGTCGTCGTTGCAGCAGCGTCGTCCCCTTCGCCTTCCCCATCCGTGTCACCGTCCGCATCGGCGTCACCGACCGCGGCAGTCGCCCCGGTCAAACTGCCCCGCAGTGGCCTTCCGGCTCGCCAGGAGGGTCCGGCCTGGCTTGTTGGCCTGCTCGCCGTGACGATCGTGACGGGCGCAGCCGTGGCCCTGCGCAGGGCTGCCGGGCGCTGACTCGAACCTTAGGCAGGTGACCGCACGCCCCGCCCTGGTCGTGGCGGCGGTCACCCTCCTGGCCGCCAGCTGCTCCTCCGCTGGTGGACAGGGTATATCCGACAATCGCTCCGCGGGGGCGATCCTCGCGGAGGCCGGCGACTCCCTTCGCCAGGCCACCTCCTACCGCGTCAAGGGCATGATCGACCCGGGTATCACCGTGGACCTGGTGATCCTGAAGAATGGGTCCCGGGGAACCGTGACGACTCACGCCTTGACCTTCGAGGAGATCGCATTGGACGGCCGACTGTGGCTGCGCGGCGCCGCGCTATGGAAGGCCACCGCGACACCCCGCGCCTCCGAGTTGGATGGTGAATGGGTGCGCGTCACCGACCCCGCGGCCGCATATACCTATGCGACGCACCTCTTTCGCCTGGAGCAGGCCATCCCGAACGTGGTCTTCGGCCCTCGCGCGGCGCTGAAGCGCGCGCTCACGACGTTCAACGGCCGGAGAGTGATCGAACTCAGCAACGACCGCGAAATCTACGACGTCCTTGCTGACGGGCGTCCCTACCCCGTGAGGTGGGCCGAGCGCGACAACCCGGGGCCCGACGGCCAGCCCTGCGGAATCATTCTCAGCGACTTCAACGCACCCGCAACCCTGACCGCACCGGAGAGCCACCTGACCCTCGACGCCCCCGCGTCGCCCACGCCGTGAGCAGGGCGGCCGGGAACGGCTCTTCGCTGGCGGGCAAGCTGCGCCGACGGCATGCGGCCGGCAACCGGTGCGGCAGGTGCAGCCGCCGCACGCCCCGGCGAGGATCGCCGGGAGGGTCATGAACTGTGGGCGTGCGCGAAGAGCGGGCCGCACGGGGCAAAACACATAGCGGTGGCGCGCCCGGGTATGCTGCACGCACCCGTCAGCTATTGAGGATTTGCCATGGGAAGCAAGGACCGTCCCAAAGAGACGAAGAAGAAGAAGCAGAAAAAGGCCCCGGTGCCCAGGGCCGACGCGCCAGCACGCGAGCGCTACACGCCCCCCCCGCCCCCTTCGGCAAAGGAGCCACGAGAACCAAGAGAGGGCTGACCTCAGCCGTCAGACCGGACTGCAGCCGGAGCGTCCGCGGAAACGAGAAGGCGCGCTGCGTGCGGCACTTCG
>JBHEMP010000106.1:0-4537 GCA_046262515.1 Candidatus Dormibacteria bacterium
GAGTTGCCGCGCCCCAGCGCCGTGTAGACGGCAAGGATCGCCGCTTCGGCGGAGGCGTCGCGGGCAACGCCGCCGAGCCGCGCCAGCCTTTGGCGCAGCTGTTCGTTTGCGGCCAGGTTGGGCTCCAGTCCAGCCTGCGTGACCGCGGTCGCATCGGCCCCGGTCCACAGGCCGGCGACCGTGGGGAGATCATGGGTGGTGACCGCCCCCAGCGACAACGCGGGGTACTTCGCCGGCGACCTGTCTTCAAACAGGAGGAGGCGGTACGAGAGGATGCGGCGCCGTTCCATCTCCTCGCGTACGCCGGGGGCGACCGTGCCAAGGTCCTCACCGACGACCAGTGCGCGGGCAGCCCTGCTCTCCTCCGCGAGGACGTCGAGCATCCCCGCCGCCGGGTATGTCACGTATGCGCCGTCGGCCGGGCTGCCCCCGGCCGGGATGAGCCAGAGCCGGAAAAGCCCCATGACGTGGTCGATACGAAGACCAAAGGCGTGGCGCAGGTTGGCCCGGACGATCTCCCTGAATGGCTGGAAGCGGCTCGACACCAGCGCCCCGGGGTGGAACGCGGGGAACCCCCAGTCCTGGCCCGAAAGGTTCATGACGTCAGGCGGAGCCCCCACCGTGTAACCCGGGATGAGCTGGTCCTGCCAGGTCCAGGCGTCAGCACCGCCGGGGTCCGCGCCAATCGCCAGGTCACAGATCGGCCGCAGTTCGCCCGCCGCACGCTCAAGCTGGCGGTCCAGTAACCACTGCAGCCAGCTGTGGAAGCGCACCCGGTCGGCGGGGACCTCGTGCCCGCCGGGACTTCGCAGGTTGGCAGGCCAGGTCCGCCAGTCGGACGTATGAGCCTCGGCCAGCACGCAGTAGGTCGCATAGGTGCTCAGGTCCTCACCTTCGCGAAGAAGCCATGAGTCAAACCCGGTCAGCGGGGGTGTGGCCGCCCAGATGCCCTCCAGCGCGCGCAGCTTGAGCGCGTACACCCGCGTGGGGTCGAGGAGCCGGCGGCGGTTCAAGGCGGCCGCCTCAGCGAGGACCGGTGCGATGGACGACGCCACCCGGCGGAACCCGGGCACCCTGTCCACCGCGATGTACAGAGGGTTACGGAAACGGCGGCTGGAGGGAAAGTACGGACTTGCCTGCTGAACTCCAACCGGCGCCCCGGCATGCAGAGGGTTGAGCTGGACAAACCCCGCGCCCAGCCCGCGGCTCCAACTGGCGAGCTTGCGCAGGTCCTCGAGGTCCCCATGCCCCCAGCTCCGTCGCGACCGAGCGGCGTACAGCTGGGTCGCCCAGCCCCAGGTATGCCCCGCACGTGGCAGGTGGCATGTCGCGACTGCTTCCTGGTTGGGGTCGAGCCGGGGTCCAGCGTCGGCGGCCCCGAGCATCTCCCGCAGGGCCCTGACCGTGTCCGGGTTCGCCGCCGTCGCCTTACCCCACGCGTCGCCGAACGTAGCCTGGACAGCGAACTCGGGTCGACTCAACCAGTCCCTCCGAGCCCCTGGCAACGGGCACTTGACCCACGGGCGCGTCGATACAATCTCGCTATCACGTTATGGGCGAAATGAATGTCAACGCCGACCACGGCAGCGATCGTAGCAGCGGCGCCCCCGCGCGCCCCGGACGCTTCCGCGCGGCCCGTTGAAGGCCGCCTGGCCCGGTCGCAACTTTCCCCTGGGGGCGACCTGGGACGGGGAGGGAACCAACTTTTCAGTCTTCTCGGCAAGCGCCGACTGGGTGGAGCTGGTCCTCTTCGACGACGAGGGCGGGGCGCAGAGCCTGGAGCTCGCCGAGAAGACAGACCTCTCCTGGCATGGCTACGTCTACGGCGTGGGGCCCGGCCAGCACTACGGTTTCCGCGTCCACGGGGCCTACCGACCGGCCGAAGGTCTGCGGCACAACCCGAACAAGCTCCTGGTTGATCCCTACGCGCGCGCACTCACCGGCCGGGTTGGCTGGGGGCCGGAGGTATTCGGTTACGAGGTCGGACACGACGACTCGTCGCCCAGCGTCCTTGACTCCGCACCCAACGTGCCACGCTCGGTGGTGATCGATCCTCATTTCCCCTGGGGAGAGGACCACCGTCCCAACGTCCCCTGGGCTGACACAATCATCTACGAGGCCCACGTCAAAGGCTTCACCCAGCGACACCCCGAGATCCCCGCTGAGCTCCGCGGCACCTACGCGGGCCTCGCCCACCCCGCAACCCTTGAACACCTCAAGCGACTCGGCGTGACGGCGATCGAACTGATGCCCGTGCACCATTTCATCGATCCCCAGCACCTCGTGGACCACGGCCTGGTGAATTTCTGGGGCTATGACTCGCTCGGTTACTTCGCCCCCGAGGCCCGCTACTCGTCGGCAGGCGGCGCAGGCGGCCAGGTACGGGAATTCAAAGCCGTGGTGCGCACGCTTCACGCGGCCGGTCTCGAGGTCATCCTCGACGTTGTCTACAACCACACCTGCGAGGGCAAT
The DNA here is from genome assembly GCA_046262515.1 of Candidatus Dormibacteria bacterium. Taxonomy (GTDB): domain Bacteria; phylum Chloroflexota; class Dormibacteria; order DASZGP01; family DASZGP01; genus JAXDLW01. The sequence goes on from JBHEMP010000106.1 coordinate 2,473, forward strand.
GACCGCGGGCCCACGCTCAGCCTGCGGGGCATCGACAACGCGTCCTACTACCGCCTCCGGGAGGACGACCCCCGCTTCTACTTTGACGTCACCGGTACGGGGAACACCCTCAACGTGCGCCAGGCGCAGACCCTGCAACTGATCACGGACAGCCTGCGCTACTGGGTCACCGAGATGCACGTGGACGGATTCCGATTCGACCTCGCAGCCGCGCTGGCGCGCCAGTTCTACGAGGTCGACCGGCTGTCGGCTTTCTTCGACATCATCCACCAGGACCCTGTGCTGTCCCAGGTCAAGCTGGTGGCCGAGCCCTGGGATGTCGGCGAGGGCGGGTACCAGGTGGGCAACTTCCCTGTGCGTTGGGCAGAATGGAATGGCAAGTACCGCGACACTGTCCGCGATTACTGGCGCGGTCATTCAGGGGTCCGCGACCTCGCCTATCGCCTCACCGGCTCGAGCGACCTCTACCAGGAGGACGGCCGCCGGCCCTGGTCGAGCATCAACTTCGTGACCGCCCATGATGGTTTCACGCTGCGCGACCTGGTCTCGTACAACGACAAGCGCAATGCCGCCAACGCCGAGGAAAATCGCGATGGCACCGACGACAACCGCTCATGGAATTGCGGCGAGGAGGGTGAAAGCGAGGATCCTGTGGTTCTCAAGCTGCGCGCCCGGCAACAGCGCAACTTCCTTGCCACCCTGCTCCTCTCGCAGGGCTGTCCCATGCTGCTGTCCGGTGACGAGATCGGCCGCACCCAATCCGGCAACAACAACGCCTACTGCCAGGACAACGAGATCTCCTGGCTGGACTGGGACAACGCCGACCTGGACCTGGTCGAGTTCACCCGCCGCCTGATTGAACTTCGGTCCAGCCAGCCGGTATTGCGGCGGCAGCGATTCTTCGAGGGCGAGTACGCGCCGCGTCGCCGCGACATCACGTGGTTCGGGGCCGATGGAGAGGAGCTCGGGGGCGATGACTGGAACGATGACAGCCTGCGCAGCCTTGGCATGCTGCTGAACGGGGATGCCATCACCGACCGCGGGCCCCGCGGGGAACGGATCGTCGGGGATACGTTGGGCGTGATCCTCAATTCCTCCGAAGCCAACCAGGCGTTCACCATGCCCCACGCCGGCCGCGACCGCTGGGAGGTCGTCGTCGACACGGCCCGTCCGCGGGAGCCGCAGGGCTCCAGGTACATCGGTCCCGGCGACCAGGTCGCGGTAACCGCTCGGTCGGTGGTAGCGCTGAGGCGGCAGCGTTGATTAGCCGCGGTCGTGTCGCCGTGGAGGGGGTGCGACCCGCGGTGCAACCCGCGGGGTTCGCCGCCAAGGGGGTGCGAGGCCAGGTCACCCAGTTTTCCGCCGACATATTCGCTGACGGACACGATCGGCTCGTGGCCTGGGCGGCCGCGTGGCCCACCGATGATCCTGCAAGGCGCCGTGAAGTGCCGCTGGTCGCCGCGGTCAACGACCGCTGGCTTGGCGAATTGATACCGGACGTGGTCGGCCCCTGGAGCTTTGAGATCGGCGCAATGGTGGATCGATATGGCACCTGGCTGCACAACGTCGCGATCAAGCTTGCTGCGGAGCAACCCATTGACCTCGAGTTGGAAGAGGGCCGCATCCTGTTGGAGGCGCGGCTGGCGGACACGGCGGATCGAGCCACGGCGGCCACGCTGCGCAAGCTCCTGCGCGTGCTGGGGGGAAAGGACGACCCCGCAGAGAGGGTGCGTTCGGCAGGCACCGCGGTGGTCGTGGACCTGATGCGCCGGACCGCGCCCCGGGAGGCGGCCACCATTGTCGGGCCGTTGCCCCTCTGGGTGGATCGTGAGCTGGCGGGCTTCTCGGCCTGGTATGAGATGTTTCCCAGGTCTGAGGGCGCCACAACCACGCGGAGCGGTAATTTCAGGACTGCCGCGCGCCGACTCCGCGACGTGGCGGCGATGGGCTTCGACATCGTATACCTGCCACCCATCCATCCCATCGGGGAGAGCTTCCGGAAGGGGCCCAACAACTCCCTGACCGCCGCGCCGGGGGACCCGGGCAGCCCGTGGGCGATCGGCTC
>JBHEMP010000107.1:0-11741 GCA_046262515.1 Candidatus Dormibacteria bacterium
GCCGCACGTCCCGCCGGACTGGCGCCGCGCACCGGCGAAACTGCCTCCCCTGGCCGTCGCCTCCGCCTTCGATCGCAGCCTCGGCGTGGCGGTGCACATCGCACTGGCGCGCTGGCAGCGCGCCGTCGAGGGCGGAGCCAAAGCGTCGGTTGCCCGCCTGCTGGCAGAGGTGTGCACGGCTGCGACGCGCGCCGGGCTCGCGGAGGCCGAGGTGGAACGCTCCCTCGCGCGATTGAACGACGGCCTCCACTGGTACGCCGCTGGCCCCTGGCCGCGGAGAAGCAGCCTCTTCCTCGAGCAGAGAGTCTCGGCTGAGGTTGCCGGCGACGACGGATTCTCCGTGCGGCTCAACCTGCGAATCGACCGCGTCACCCGCTACCGGCGATCGATCGCGATTCTTGACTTCAAGACGGTTACGCCGCACCAACATGAACTCGCCGCGGACAGCTGGCAGCTGCAGACCTACGCCCTCGCCGCGCCGGGGTTGATCGGGGTCGGCGCCGAACAGCTCCACCTTTTCCTGGTCGATCTCCAGGCCGCGGCTGAGGTTCCCGTCAGGGGGGACGCCCCTGCCCTGCGCGACGCGCGCGAGAAGATCCTGGAGATCGCCCGGCGCATACGGGAGGGCGACTTCGACGTGACCACGCAGCCCGACCGCCCGTGTTGGTCCTGCGGGTTCCGGCTCGACTGCCCCAGCAGCCTGGCACCCACCCCGCCATCAGCCTAAACTCGGGCGTGCCGCAGTTTGAGAGCGTTGAGGACATCCGTCGGGTCAAGGTCGGCCAGACCGCGACCCTGATCCCGTCGTGGAACACTGGCTTCCCACTGCGTGCTGAGCCCGTGGATGATGCCGCCGAGGTCGGGCTCGTACGTCCCGGGCAGAGGCTCCAGGTTTTGGAGGAGCAGGGCAACATGCTCAAGGTGCGGCAGGAAGCCGAGGACCTCGTCGGGTGGATAGCCGGCCACGTGGTTACCGCCTGGCCTGACTGAGCCGGGATCCACGGCTCAGGCTGGTAGAGCAGCCTCCTCGGTCGGCGCGGACCCGCCTCGCGCGGCGGCAGCATCGAGAAAATGCCTGGTGATCATTTCCTGGATCTCGGGCGCGTCGACGTCGATGCTCATCGCGTGCCCGCTGCGGTCAAAGTAGCGCACCTGCGCGTGCTCACCGATGCCGGCGCGGATCAGCTCGGCATTGGCCGGGCGCACGACGCCGTCGCGCAGGCCGTGCAGGACCAGCGCCGGCTGGCGCACCAGGGGCAAAGCACGGCGTGTGGTGCGGTACAGCTCCAGCAGGTCCACGTGCGATTTCATGGCGCGACGGTTGTAGCTGCGCAGGCGCTCGACCGCCTCAGGGTTCCACAGGTCGACGCTCCCGCGGTCCGGGTAGTGCCAGCGCAGGATGCGTCGCCCCAGCCTGATCTGGATCTCGGTCGCGCGTCCGAGGTCGACCAGCGCGGCGCACGTGGCCACCGCCGCAACGTCGGGGTTCCGTGCCGCCAGCAGCAGGCTGAGGGTCCCACCCATGGACTGCCCTGCACAGAAAACCACGCGGCACTCGCGCTTAAGTGCGTCCAGGTCCGCCTGGGCGCCGGCGACCCAGTCCTCCCAGTGGGTGCGCTCGAGTTCCTCGGGCGAAGTCCCGTGCCCGGGGAGGAGGCAGCCATGCACCCGGAACCCCGCGCCGGCGAGGTGCTCACCGAGGTCCCGCATTTCGGGTGGTGTCCCGCAGAACCCGTGGATGAGCAGGACCCCGAGGTCGCCTGAGCCCAGGTCGAAGGGCTCGAGGTCTCCCTCGACGGGGGGGTAACTCCAGGTCTCGCGCGCGCTCCGGGGGCCCATTGGACCGATGCTAACCTTGCCAGCCATGATCCGGGAGGCCATTCACGCCTTGGTCGCGGGTCAGGACCTGGAGCGCGAAACCGCGCGCGCCGCCATGGACGACATCATGAGCGGCGAGGCCACCGAGGCCCAGGTCGCCGGCTTGCTCGTCGCGCTTCGCCTCAAGGGCGAGACAGTGGATGAGATGGTGGGGTTGGTGGAGTCAATGCGCGCCCACGGCACCACCATCGAGGCTCCGCCCGGCGCCGTGGACACATGCGGAACCGGGGGCGACGGTTCGGGAACTTTCAACATCTCGACCGCGGCGGCCCTGGTGATGCGTGGCGCCGGCGCGACGGTCGCCAAGCACGGCAACCGCGCCGCCAGCAGCGCCTGCGGAAGCGCCGACGTACTCGAGGCGCTCGGTGTGGCGATATCGCTGCCGGCGTCCGCGGCGCAGGAGTGTTTGGAGCGTACGGGAATCGTTTTCCTGCTGGCCCCCGTTTATCACCCCGCGATGCGTCACGCCGTCGTACCGCGTCGGGAACTCGGGGTGCGGACCGTCTTCAACCTCCTCGGCCCGCTCGCCAACCCGGCGCGCGTCAAGCGCCAGGCCGTTGGGGTGGGCGCACCGGAGGCCAGCGAGAAGATGGCCCATGTCCTGGCCGAGATCGGCCACGAGCGAGCCCTGGTTTTCCACGGGGCGGGTGGGCTCGACGAACTGAGCACGGAGGGTGCCTCCGTGGTCTACGACGTCACCGGCGGACGGGTGACAAGCTTCAGGCTCGACCCCGCCGAACTTGACCTTCAGCCCGCCCCGCGGGAGGAAATCCTGGGCGGTGATGCCTCGCGCAACGCGGCCATCGTTCACTCAGTGCTCGAGGGCCACGTCGGCCCGCGGCGCGACGTCGTCCTGCTCAACGCCGCCGCGGGGCTGGTGGCGGCCGGCCTGGTCCCTACGGTCCGCGACGGGCTGGTCATGGCCGCGGAGTCAATCGACGGGGGCGCCGCGGTGGATGCCCTGGAGCAGCTGGTCTCCGTTTCCACCGAGCTGGCCGCGAAGCACTGATCGAGCCCTTGGGCGCCGAACTCCCGGAGCTGGCGCACTCGTTTGGCGAGGGTTTTCTCTGGGGCGCGGCGACCGCCGCGCACCAGGTCGAAGGCGACAACCGCAACAACGACTGGTGGCGCTGGGAGATGCTGCCGGGGAAGATCAAGAACGGCGATCGCAGTGGGGCGGCATGCGAGCACTACACGCGCTTCCCCGAAGACTTCGAGTTGCTGTCAGCGATGGGTCACAATGCCCACCGGTTGTCGCTCGAATGGAGCCGGATCGAGCCTCTGCGGGGGAAATACGACAGTGACGCCCTCGACCACTACCGCGAGGTGCTTGGCGCGCTGCGCGACCGGGGCATGACCCCGATGGTGACGCTGCACCACTTCACCAACCCGACTTGGCTGGCCGACCTGGGCGGCTGGGAGAACGACGGCGTCGTTGACGCGTTCCGCGAGTACACCCGCCGTTGCGTCGAGGCCCTCGGTGACCTGGTCACCCTCTGGGTGACCATCAACGAGCCCAACGTCTATGCGTACCAGTGCTACACCGTCGGCCTGTGGGATCCCGAGAAGCGCGACTTCAGCCTGGCTTCGGGCGTCCTGCGCAACATGGTCAGGGCCCACGCCGCGGCCTACCGCGAGATCCGGCAATCGAACCACGGACCGGCCGCCAAGGTGGGGGTGGCCCAGCACCTGAGGGTTTTCCAGCCGGCCCGCCGGTGGTCACCTGTGGACCGAGCGGTTGCCGCGCTTCCTCATCGCGCCTTCAACCAGTGGTTCCTGCGCGCCTGCGATGACGGCCGCGCCGGCTTCCCCATGGGCCTGCGCCACCGCATCCCCGAGGCCGTCGGTACCCTCGACTTCATCGGCGTCAACTACTACAGCCGGGACATGGTGACCTTCAACGCCGCGGCCGCGGGGGAACTCTTCTCGCGCACCTTCCCCGCACCCGGGAGGCCGCTCTCGGATTTCGGCATGGAGATATACCCGGAGGGTTTCCACCGCGTCCTTCGTGAGACCTGGGAGGCATACCGGCGCCCTATCTACGTGACCGAAAACGGGGTCGCGGATCGAGCCGACGATTTCCGCCCCCGGGCGCTGGTGTCGCACCTCGCGGAGATGGCGCGGGCGCAGCGCGACGGGGTCGATATCCGGGGTTACATGCACTGGTCGTCAATGGACAACTTCGAATGGTCGGAGGGATTCGCAATGCGGTTCGGCCTGGTCGAGGTCGATTTCGCGACCCAAAAAAGAACTCCCCGACCCAGCGCGGCGCTGTACAGCCAGGTGATCAAGCGCAACGGCCTGGAATGGGACCTCCTCCAGCAGATGTACCCGCAGGCGCTGCCCTACTTCGTGGGCGGGGGCACCTGAGCGCCGGGCCGGCTCAGTCGAGGAATGCCCAGCCGGGTTCGAGGCTGAACAGCCCCTCGTAGGACCGCAGCACGCCGCCCGGGAGGGTCACGATCGCCGCCCGGCTGCCCGTGGCGGGGGACATGCGCTGGATCATGCCGGTCGCGGACAGGGCACGATACTCCTGCTCCAGCGGTTGCGGGACGAGGTCGTCGGGGTTGATGAAGACAGAGGCGACGCGTTGCCTCGCGCCGCTCGCCAGGCCCAGCCGCGCCAGCGTGATGGTCGTGAAGCACGCGCACACGTGGTCAAGTTCAACGGCCGCGCCCCATCCCATCTCCACCTGGGTCGGCCCGTCGGGCCCCGAGCGACTGGCGATGAGGCCGTTACCGGTCACCGCGGCCTCGAGGGTGAACTCCTCACCCCACTCGTTGGTCATCCACATGTTGAGGATGTGGGTGGCCAGGTCGGGGCCAAGCTGCCACTCGACCTCGCAGGTGCTGGGTGCCGTGCCGTGCAGCTCCAGCCGCGACGTCACGCGCCATCCGCCCGGGTGGCTGGCGAGCTGCATCTCCTCGGCGCCGGCCGGACCGCCACGCGGGTCGACGAAGGCGTATCGAGCGCTGTGCGGCCGGAGCACGGCGGGATTATCGCGGCTGCGATAGTTGAGATGTGAAGGTGGTGGTCCACAGCGACGGCGGCTCCCGCGGTAACCCGGGACCGGCGGCGATCGGGGTGGTGGTGGAGGAGGACACGGGCGACCGCCTGGCGCTGGCGGCGGAGCTGGGCGAGCGGATCGGGGTGACCACCAACAACGTGGCCGAGTACAAGGCCCTCATCCGCGGCCTCGAGGAGGCGGCGCGGCTGGGCGCGACCGAGGTCCAGTGCCTGCTGGACAGTCAGCTCGTGGTGGAGCAGATGAATGGCCGCTACAAGGTCAAGCACCAGAACGTTCTCGACCTGCATAGGCGCGCCGCGGAGCTGGCTCGAGGCTTCAAGCACGTCGCGTACGGCTACGTCCCGCGGGCGCATAACGCCGAGGCCGACCGCCTCGTCAACGCCGCCCTCGATGGCAAGCCGGTAGGTTCCTCGCGGCCCCCGCTGGAGCAGCTGGAGTTCGCAAGCGTGGCCGCCCCACCGCCCCAGGGGGCAGCGATCGCCGCCCTCTCCCGGGTCTTTCGTGACGCCGTGGAGATTCCCCGCGGTGGAATCGAGGTTCTGAATCGCCGGCTGCCGGCGGGCATGCGCTACGCCAGCGAGGGAGACATCTGGCGGGAGCGCTGGGCAGCAGCGGTGGCCGTGGCCCGCTTCGCGGTGGACATCGGGGTGGTTTCCCCGGATGAGGCCGCCGCGCTGGAGAAGGAGTTCGAAGCGCTCAGGCCCTCATAGCCGGGATCCACGGCTGAGCCGGGATCCCGGCTGGTGCTGGCGAGACCGGCGATAAGCCGAGTTCTGTTCCCCTTGCGGGGCGGTGACCATCTATCTGGGACGGCGGTTACCCGACGTCTCTAGCGACCCACCCGAGGGCTGGACGAGCAATCCAGGTGCCCTCTTTCAGGTCTTGCTCCAAGTGGGGTTTACCAGGCCGGGCGATCTCCCGCCCGCCGGTGGGCTCTTACCCCACCATTTCACCTTCACCACGCCGCGGAGGCGGCGGGCTGTGTCTTTTCTGTGGCACTTTCCCTGGGCTCGCGCCCGCCGGGCGTTACCCGGCACTCTGCTCTGTGGAGCTCGGACTTTCCTCGACAGCCGAAGCCGCCGCGATCACCTTGCCGACTCGCCAGCAGCCGGATTGTATCGCGAAAATTGCCCCCACTCCTCCCCACGGCGGTTGACCGCAATATGTTGCGATGACGTGCAGGCGCACCACACTATATGGTGAAGGCGCCGTCGTTCGGGCGCTCGCCGACACGACATATTGCGGTCAGGGTGTTGACAGGTGGGGCGGGGTGGCGTAGTGTTCCGCCTCGAAGTGGTAGCAGGTGGTGAAAAGTGGGGAACCTCGGACAGTCTTCTAAACAACACACATCGTCCAGGCCCACTTTTCCCCCTGCGACTTCCAACCCACGGGCAATGATCAGGTGTTTCTTGGCAAGTACGACCGCAACCTCGACGACAAGGGCCGCGTCGCCATCCCCGCAAAGTTCCGGGAACAGCTCCCCAGCGGCAGCGTTATCACCATCGCGCCTGATAACTGTCTGCGGGTCTACCCCCCGCAGGAGTGGGAAGTCGTGACCGGCCAGAACCGCGTCAGCGCGGCCACGGCGTCCGTGGAGCGCAACCTGATCCGGCGCATGTTCTCAGAGGCGGCGCACCTGGAACTGGATGGCCAGGGCCGCTCGCTGCTTCCCGTCCACCTCCGCGAGCAGGCCGGGATCACCGCCGCCGCGGTCGTGGTGGGCGTCAACAATGTCGTCGAAATCTGGAGCCAGGAACGCTGGCAGACGCTCGAGGAGAACACCTCCGACTTCACCAGGCTCGCCGACGAGGTCGCCGGCCGCGTCGAGCACTAGCTCTCCCGGGCCATCGAGCCCGAAGCATGTCCCTGTACTTTTAGAAACTTCAATAAGGATCCTCCAGCCCGCACCGGGCGACGTCTTCTTTGACGGCACGTTCGGTGGGGGAGGGCATGCCCGGGCCATCCTGCAGAGGATCACCCCGGGGGGAAAGCTGCTGGCGATGGACCGTGACCCGGCCGCCGCCCAGCGCGCGCAGGCGCTCGCCGACGAGTTCGGGGATGCCTTCCGGTTCGTGCCCGGTAACTTCGCGGATTCCAGCGACCCGATCGAGGCGCTGGGGCTGGGAAGGGCTCCACTCGCTGGAGCCCTCCTCGACCTCGGTCTCTCATCGTTCCAGCTGGACACCCCGGAGCGGGGCTTCAGCTTCAACCACGACGGCCCGCTGGACATGCGTTTCGACCCCGAGAGCGGGGTCAGCGCCGAGGACATCGTCAATCGATATGACGAGAAGCGGCTCCGCCAGCTGATTCGTGACTACGGCGACGAGCCGTGGGCCGGCCCGATCGCCACCATGATCGTCCGGCGGAGGCGGGAGTCCCGCCTCCGCACCACCCGGGAACTGGCCGAGACCGTTGGCCGGGCCATTCCCCGCAACCACTGGCCCAGGCGCATCGACCCTGCCACGAAGACGTTCCAGGCGCTGCGCATCGAGGTCAACGACGAACTGAACTCACTACGCACGGGGCTGGAGGAGGTAAGCAGGCGCCTGCAACCGGGCGGCCGGCTAGGGGTCATCACTTTTCACTCCCTCGAGGACAAGCTCGTAAAGGATTTTCTCCACGTCGAAGCAACTGATTGCATCTGTCCGCCCCGCCAGCCGGTCTGCACCTGTGGGCACACAGCCAGCTTCATCATCCATCCCCCCCATCCCCAAAGGCCGGACGCGGACGAGGTCGAGCTAAACCCTCGGTCTCGCTCCGCCCGGCTGAGGGTGGCCACCCGCAAAACGCTCCACCAAACGTCAAAAAAATGATCGCACTAAACCTCAATACAAACCCCGCGAGGCGGGCCCTCAGTCCTGATCCCAGGACCCGGGCTCGCACGATGGCTCGCGCCCGCCGGCAGCCGGGCACGCCGCTCTATCGCTGGTTTGCCTTTCTCGCCGTCCTGGTGGCGATCTTCGCCATCAGCTACGTCGCGGAGACCGCGCAGTCCACCCAGGCCGGTTACCAGATCGACCAGCTCAAGGCCCAGCAGGACCGCCTCCGCAGCGACCAGCACCAGGTCAAGTACGACATCGCGGCGCGCTCGTCGGCAGTTCAGTGGGACGGCGATGCCTCGCGGCTGGGGTTGGTGCGAACCAACCAGTGGCAGTACATCGCCGGGACGCAGAGTCCGGTCGCCCTCGCCCATCCCGACCCCGCCCAGGTCGCGCCGGCCAATCCTGGCTTCATGGACCGACTCGCCGTCGCCCTCGGGCGGCCCGCGGAGGCCCAGGCGAGGGGTCGATGAGTTGACATCGTTGAACACCGCCGGGGCCCCGGGAAGGCGCTCGGACTAGGTGGATCGGGAATGGGGAAGATGAGATGACAGAGGACCGCGGAAGGCTCCGCATCTTCTGGTTGATGGCGGCAGCGTCCCTGCTCGCCGCGGTCCTCGTCGGGCGCCTTGCCTACTGGCAGGTGGCCCAGCACAGCCACATCATGGCCCTGGCCGCGGAGCAGCGGGACGTCACCTTCAGTATCCCTGCCAGCCGCGGCCAGCTGCTCGATCGCAACGGCCAGCTGCTGGCCAGTGACACCGCGGTCTACGACGTCGTGGGCGCTCCCAACCTCGTCCCGATGGCGCAGCGCGCTGAGGTCGCGGGGGTGCTGGCGCCGCTGGTCGGCCGCCCCCAGGCTGAGATCCTCCGAGATCTAGAGCGTCCCCTGAAGTTCGAATATCTCAAGCGCAAGGTCACGAAGGACATAGCCGACCGTATCGAGGCACGCCACCTCCCGGGCGTCGGGCTGAAGCAGAACACGGACCGCAGCTACCTGGTTTCCGAGCCAGGGCAGGCCGGGCCGGACGCTCGCTCGCTGGGGAGCAGCCTGCTGGGTTTCGTCAACGACGGCGGGCACGGTCAGTACGGTGTGGAGCAGTTTTTCGACGCATACCTGCGCGGGACGGATGGACTGCAGACCATCCTGAAAACGGGCGACTCGCGCGCCATCCCCACCGGCGAGCAGCGAAACGTGCCGGCCCGTAATGGCGACGACGTCGTCCTGGCCCTCGACAGCCAGGTGCAGTTGCTCGCCGAGAAAGCCCTGGCAGCCGGAGTGAAGCGCACGGGGTCAGAGTCGGGGACGGTCCTGGTGATGGAGCCGGCGACCGGCAACGTCGTGGCCTGGGCCAACTATCCGACCTACAACGCCAACCAATTTGCGACCACCGACGGCAAACTGTTTACCGACCCTGCGGTCAGCTCCCTGTACGAACCGGGTTCGCTGATGAAGGTCCTGACTCTCTCGGGCGGCATCGACTCGGGTGCCATCACCCCGGAGTACACCTTCAACGAGACCGGGGGGGTCAATGTCGGGGGGTACACGATCAAGAACTGGGACTTCAAGGCGCACGGCGTGATCTCGATGACGCGGGTGCTGGAGCTGTCCCTGAATGTCGGGGCGGTCAAGGTGCTGCAACTGGAGGGCCAGGACACCTTCTACCGCTACCTCAACGCCTTTGGCATCGGCCGCCGCACGGGGATCGACGTCGCCAACGAGGTCGCCGCGCCGCTACCACCCCTTAAGGGCAGCTACCCGTCCGAGCTGGCGACAATGACCTTTGGCCAGGGCGTCGCCGTCACGCCGGTGGAGATGCTCACCGCGCTGAACAGCGTGGCCAGCGGCGGCCGCCTGGTGCGGCCCCGAGTGGCGCTGCAGCGCCGCCGTTCCGACGGCACCGTGGTCGACATCCCGGCCGACCCCGGCACCCAGGTGATCAGCGCCGCCAGCGCGGTGAAGATGCGGAACATGATGGTCTCGGTGGTCGAGAACGGCTCCGGCAAGACCGCGCGGATCGACGGCTGGAAGGGGCGGATCGCCGGCAAGACGGGTACCGCCAACATTCCCGAGAACGGCAAGTACACCGACAAGACGGTGGCCAGCTTCGCCGGCTTCATGCCTGCCGATCACCCCCGCTTCACCATGGTCGTAATCATGCGCAAGCCGCAGGGCAACAACTACCAGCAGGAGGGCACGGCCGCGGCCGCGCCGACCTGGAAGGAGATCGCCCAGCAGATCCTGATGCAGTGGCAGGTGACACCGTGAGCGCACCGGCGGCCCTCGCCGACCTGCGCTACCCCGCCCTCGGATGTCACCCTAGGCAGGACATGCCGTTCAGCGTCGCTCACCTCGCCAGCTCCACCGGTGGTCGCGTCACCGGCGCGGCGTCCCACCCGGTGCTGGACCGGCTGGTCACGGATTCCCGCGAGGCGGGTCCGGGCGCGGTCTTTGTGGCCCTGGTCGGGGAGCAGATGGACGGTCACGACTTCATCGACGTGGCGCTCGAGCGCGGGGCGTCGGCTCTGCTCTGCCGCGACGCTCCCCCCGACCCCGCGGTGCCGTGCGTGGTGGTTCCCGACACCACCGAGGCCCTGGTGGGCTTCGCCCGGGCTCAGCTGACCGCAAACCGCGTCCAGGTCGTCGCCGTTACGGGCAGTGCCGGCAAGACGACCACCAAGGAGATGGTCGCCTCGGTCCTGGCGATGAGGTACAGCGTCCTCCGCGGGGATAACCGCAACACGTATACCGGCCTGGCCATGAACCTGGCCCAGCTCGAACCGACCCACGACGTCTTCGTGGGGGAGTACGGCATGGACGGCCTGGGACAGATCGCCTTCTTGGCGCGGATGGCGCCCCCCGACATCGCCCTGGTCCTCAACGTCGGCCTGGCTCACGTCGGCCTGCTGGGCTCAATCGAGGCAATCGCGCGGGCAAAGCGGGAACTGGTGGAAGCGGTGGGCGTGGACGGGATCGCGTTGCTCAACGCGGACGACCAGCGGGTGACGGCGATGGCATCTGCCTGCCGGGGCCGCGTCTTGTTCTTCGGTACGGAGGATGCGCGCGCCTCGAACGACTTCAGCGCCTCTCGCATCGAACTTCGGGGCCTCGGCGGGAGCTCGTTCAGCCTCCGGACGCCCGCCGGCGAGGCCACTGTACGTCTCGCCGTGCCGGGCCATCACGCCGTCAGCAACGCGGTCGCCGCCGCGGGCGTGGCACATCTTGTCGGCGTCGGTCTCGACGCAACCGTTGAAGCCCTGGAGTCGTTCCGCCCAGTCAGCGGCAGGCTCAACCTGCGCCCCGGCAGGCGGGGGGCGGTGATCGTGGACGACGCCTACAATGCCAGTCCGGGCTCCATGGACGCCTCTCTGCAGGTGCTGGCGTCGGAACCCGGCCGGACGCGAATCGCCGTCCTCGGGGACATGCTGGAGCTCGGCGACGAGGCCCCGGAGGCACACCGTGCCGTCGGCCGCGCGGCGGGATCTTCAGCCGACCTGCTGGTGGCACTCGGTGACCACGCCGGCCTGGTGGTGGCGGCCGCTCGCGAAGCCGGCATGCCGACAGAGGCCGCCCATACCGCCGCGGACGTGGACGCCGCGATTGAGTTGATCGCCCCCCACCTGGAAGGCGCCGTAGTCCTGGTCAAGGCCTCCAGGGGGATGGCGCTCGATCGCGTCGTGGAACGCCTGGTGAGCGAGTGACCACGCTCGCGATACACCTGCCACGGCCGTGGCCGCCGCTGTGGGCGGTGCTCCTGCCGCTGGTCGTCGGGGTCATCATCCTGCCCTGGGCAGTCGGTCTGCTTGCCCGCGCCGGTATGGGCCAGAAGATCCGTGAGGAGGGCCCGCGGTCGCACATGGCAAAGGGGGGCACGCCGACATCCGGGGGCTTGGTGGTCATCGCCCTGGTGCTGCTGGGAGTCCTCCTGCTGGACCCGGTGCGAGGGAATCTGTTTCATAGGCTCCTCCCCGGCTGGGAAGAGGTCGCCGGGCCCGATGATGCGGAGTTGCTCTCA
>JBHEMP010000108.1:0-15828 GCA_046262515.1 Candidatus Dormibacteria bacterium
GTTCAACAACCCGGGGAGGCGGCCTCCTGCGGCTGGCCGTACCGTACTCGGTCCCGCCGCCACCATCGGCTTCAGCAGGACCAAGCCACTATAACATCGCGTATTCGCGCTCGATGCGCTGGTCGCTCGATGTCAGCGCCACCGCCGGCCGATCCCCCGGGCCCGGGCGCCATCCCGGGCGGGCGCCCATCAGTCGGTACCGGCGCCCCCCGCGGCCTCCCAGCGGAGGTGGGCCTCCATCAGGCCGTCCAGGTCGCCGTCCTCCAGGACGCCGTTGGCGTTTCCCACTTCGAACCCGGTGCGGTGGTCCTTGACCTGGGTATACGGCTGCAGGACATACGACCGGATCTGGCTGCCCCACTCAGCCTTGACGTGCTCTCCCTTGAGTTCCTGGACGTGCTCGAGGTGCTGCTCCTGGGCCAGGGCCACGAGCTTGGAACGGAGGATCTTCAGCGCCACCTCCTCGTTCTGGTGCTGGGATCGCTCGTTCTGTACGCTCACCACGAGCCCGGTCGGCAGATGGGTGAGGCGCACCGCCGAGGATGTCTTGTTGACATGCTGGCCCCCGGCCCCACTGGAGCGGAAGACGTCCCTGCGGATGTCCTTTTCGTCGATCACGACGTGCGCTTCGGAGACCGCGTCGAGCTCGGGCACAACCTCGACCCGCGCGAACGATGTGTGGCGCCGGTGGGCGGAGTCGAACGGGGAGAGCCGGACGAGCCGGTGAATCCCCCGCTCACTCTTGAGCCACCCGTACGCCCGCTCACCGCTGATGACCATCGTCGCCCCCTTGATGCCCGCCTCTTCCCCGGGCGTCACCTCGACCACCTCGACCTTCATCCCCCGCCTCTGGCACCAGCGCATGTACATCTGCTGGAGCATCTCCGCCCAGTCCTGGGCGTCCACGCCACCCGCGCCGGACGACAGCGACAGCAGCGCGGCGCTCTCCGCGTAGGGGTCGCTGAAGAGCATGTCCAGTTCGCGCGCCTCGACATCGCGCCCGAGACGGCCGAGGTCAGCGGCCAGCCCGGCCATGAGATCGTCGTCGGGCTCCGCCTCAACGAGGTCGATCATCTCGCGCACCTCGCCCATCTCTCGGTCCAGTGCCTGGAGCGCCTCCACCCGGTTGCGCAGGCCCGCGGCCTCCTGGGTGATCCGCTGGGCCTCCTGGGTGTTATCCCAGAGACCCGGGTCGTTGAGCCGCGGCTCTAGTTCCGCCAGCCGCGAGCTGAGGCCCGGGACGTCAAAGATGCTCCTTGAGCTGCTGCACACGGCGGAAGAGGTCATCGGCCCGGCTCCGCAGCTCGTTGAAGGTTGCGGCCTCGGTCATCGCCCGTGGCACCGCTTGAACTTGCGGCCCGAACCGCAGGGACACGGATCGTTGCGCCCCACCTTGCCGCCCATCGCGGCCATCGCCGCGGGGTTGAAGCCGGCGGGCGTCCCTGGCGGGGGCAGCGCCCGCGGCGCGGCCGAGGGCGGCGTGCCGCCGGGGCGGGGCTGGTTGGACGACAGCCCTCCCTCCTCGGGCGCCGAGGGACCGGACGCCGTGGTGCTGGTCATGGTCTCGGTGATGGGGGGTGGCGGCCCCGGCGCCTGCGGGGGCGCGACCGGGCGGTCTTCGCGGGTCACCTCCACGCGGAAGATGTTGGTGGCGATTTCAAACTGGATATCGCGCTTCAGCTGGTCAAACGCCGAGAAGGCCTCGTTCTTGTACTCCACCAGGGGATCTTTCTGGGCGTACCCCTGCAGCGAGATCGCCTCTTTAAGGTGCTCCATGGTGGTCAGGTAGGCAACCCACCGCGAGTCGATGGTGCGCAGCATGACCCAGCGCTCCACCTGCCGCAGGACCTCGGGCGTGACTTCGCCCTCCATCTTCTCGTAGGCCTGCACGACCAGGTCGTGGACCGCGTCGATGACCTCCTGGGGCGAGTTCCCGAGGTCGGCGACATCGACCCCCTCGAAGGCGGGAAGGGGCACGATCTGGCCGAGGTGCTCCCAGAGTTCGTCCATGCGCCACAGGTCGCGGTGCCGCGCGTCAAGGTACCCGGGGACGGTGTCCGTGATCATCTCGTGGATGAACCCGAGCACATTGGCGCGGGTGTCGACCCCCTCGAGGATCCTGCGGCGCTCCGCATAGATGATCTTGCGCTGGGTGTTCATCACGTCGTCGTACTCGACCACGTGTCGACGCGCGTCGAAGTTGAAGCCCTCGACCTTCGACTGCGCGCTCTCGATGGACCGGCTGACGAGGCGGGACTCGATGGGGGTGTCCTCCTCCATGAGCCCCCCGACCCGCTCCATGCTGCGCCCAAAGATGCGCATCAACTCGTCCTCCAGGGAGAGGTAGAAGCGCGTACCGCCGGGGTCACCCTGGCGACCGGCCCGCCCGCGCAGCTGGTTGTCGATCCGCCGGGACTCGTGGCGCTCGGTGCCGATGATGTGCAGACCGCCAACCTCGGCGACACCCGCGCCGAGCTTTATGTCGGTGCCGCGGCCCGCCATGTTGGTGGCGATCGTCACCGCCCCCTTCAGGCCCGCGTCGGCCACGATCTGGGCTTCCTTCTCATGGAACTTGGCGTTCAGGACGGAGTGCTCGATCCCCCCCTTCTCGAGCAGTCGCGAGATTCGCTCGGACTTGGCTATGTCCGTGGTCCCGACGAGGATCGGCTGCCCCACGGCGTGACGATCCTTGATCTCGGAGACGACCGCCCTGTACTTACTGTCCTCGGTCTTGTAGATGACGTCCGCCATGTCGTCCCGGACCATGGGCCGGTTGGTCGGAATCACCAGCACCTCGAGGTTGTAGATCTTGTCGAATTCCTCCGCTTCGGTGATGGCGGTACCGGTCATGCCCGCCAGCTTGCGATACAGCCGGAAGTAGTTCTGGAAGGTGATCGTGGCCAGGGTCTGCATCTCCTGCTGGACCTTCACACCCTCCTTGGCCTCGATCGCCTGGTGCAGGCCGTCCGACCACCGCCGCCCCGGCATGGTCCGCCCCGTGAATTCGTCCACGATCACGACCTCGCCATCCCGCACGATGTACTCCTCATCGCGCTGGTAAAAGGCGTGCGCCTTGAGCGCCTGGTTGACCTGGTGGGCCTCCTCGACGTTCTCGAAGTCATAGATGTTGGGGATCCCGGTCCATTTTTCGACCTTGGAGATGCCTTCGTCGGTGAGCGCGACCGATCGCGTCTTCTCGTCGACGGTGTAATCCGTCTCTTTCTCCAGTTGGGGGATGAGGCGCGCGTACTGCTGGTACTTCTCGGTTGAGTCGGTGCCCTGGCCGCTGATGATCAGCGGGGTCCGGGCCTCATCCACCAGGATCGAGTCCACCTCATCGACGATGGCGAAATAGACGTCGCGCTGGGCGCACTGGTCCAGTTCGGTGGCCATGTTGTCGCGCAGGTAGTCAAAGCCGAACTCATTGTTGGTGCCGTACGTGATGTCGGCCGCGTAGGCCTCCTTGCGGCTGACAGGGCGGAGGTGCTGCAGGCGTTCGTCGGAGTGACTCTCGTCGACGAAAGCCGGGTCATAGATGAAGGACTGGCTCTGGCCGCCACCGCCCTGCTGGGCCGGGCCCATGATCACACCAACCGTCATCCCCAGCGCGGTGTAGAGGGGCGCGTTCCAGCCCGCGTCGCGACGGGCCAGGTAGTCGTTGACCGTGACCAGGTGCGCCCCGCGCCCCGCCAGGGCGTTCAGGTACAGCGCCAGGGTCGCCACCAGGGTCTTTCCTTCCCCGGTCTTCATTTCCGCGATCTTGCCCTGGTGGAGCGCGATCCCACCGATCAACTGCACGTCGAAGTGGCGCATCCCAAGGGTTCGCCGCGAGACCTCTCGCACCGCGGCGAAGGCTCGCGGAAGGATCTCGTCAAGCACAGTGTCGACCGCCTTCTCGGCGGTCTCGAGTCGCCCGGCAAGGGCCTCCGCCTGCTCTGTTGCATCCTCCAGGGTGGGCTCGGGGAGGGCCGCGAGGGCCTCGTCCCGCACCTCACGAATCCGCGCCCGGAACTCCTCCGTCAGGACCAGGAACTCTGGGTCGGTCCGCGCCTCCATTTCAGCTTCACAGTCGTTGATCTCCTCGACACGACGAAGGTGGCGTCCCACCTCTCGTTCATTGGGGTCACCGAAGACCTTGAGCAGGAAACTCACGGGCGCGCGCTCTCGAAGGTGGCGAAGGGGGGCATCCCGACCAATGATAGGAGCGACTCCCCACGGGCCGGCGAGAGGTTACTCGTAGCGGATCGCGCCTACCACAGACTGGCCCGCCGCCCGGCGTGCGGGAATTGCGACGGCGACGACACTACCGACCACGCTGGCCGCGACGACCAGCAGGATCACCTTCCAGGGGACCTCGTAGACCGGCTGGAAGCCCAGGCTCGCGCCCGCCCGGGTGGTCACCGCTACCAGCCCCACGCCCACTGCGGAGCCGGCGATGGCCCCCGCCATGGAGAGGAGGCCGGACTGCGCCAGGATGACACGGCGGACCTGGCCGGTGGTGGCGCCGACCGCCCGAAGCAGGGCGAGTTCTCGCCCCGACTCGCTGATGTTCAACAGGATCGTCTGCACCACGGAGAGGAGCCCCATCACCACGCCGACGAGACCCAGGGCGCTGAGTAGCAGCAGCAGCGCGTCCAGGCCGCGGCGCACGCCAAGCCTGACCTGCGCCACAGGCTCGTACTGCATGCCGTATCGCGCCGCCGCGGCCGCCAGGCGTTGATCCAGCCCGCCGCCGCCGGTTGAGCCCGGTAGCACCTGGAGGATGTTGAAGCCGACCACGCCGAAGTCCTGGCGGGCGTTGGTCAGGGAGATCAACGCCGTCTCCTCGCCCCCGGGTGCTGGCAGCGAGTGTTCGACTACGGCGGCCACGCTGTACTCGAGCGGCCCGGTGGCCGAGGTAAGGGTGAGCCTGGACCCCGGCTTCCACCCGTGCACTTGCGCCAGCCGACGAGAGACGAGGAGGGCCCGCGAGGACTGCAGCTCGCTGAAGGCACCGGCGGGGGACCCCGGGGCGAACTGGAGGCGACCGCGCGAGGCGTAATCCAGGGGGTCGATGGCGGCGAGGTTGACCGCCTTGGTATCGGCCCGCAGCGTGAAGAACGCCACCGGGGACGTGGTGTCGACGGCAGCGATCTTGTCGATGTCCCGGCGCACCAGGTCAGGCTGGCGAACCGGCGAGACCATCAGGTGGTCTGAGACAAAAAGGCTGTCGACCCATTTGCCGCCCGCATCCAGGGCGCCCTGCGTCAGGCCGGATAGGGACACCACCAGGGCAGCGCTGACGAGGAGACCGGCAATGGTCAGGGCACTCCGCTGGGGGCGCCTGATGATGGTGTTCCTCGCGAGCAGGGCCTCCACTGGCAAGAGCAGCCGCACCGGGCGAGCGAGGAGCCACGTGAACGGCCGCAGGAGCACCGGGATGACCGCCGCCAGGCCCGCGAAGAGCAGCACGATCCCGGCTGCGACGCTGGTGAACCCCGCGGGGCTCAGGGTCTGGTCGCCCGGGTGCTGGGCCAGGGGCGAGACAACCAGGACAAGCGCCACCATCAAGGTCAGCAACCCGAGCGCGGTGATTCTCCGCTGGGCGCGTTCGGTGGCGAAGAGCACCTGGGGCCGGATCGCCTCCATCGGGGCGACCCGGGCGGCCCGCGAGGCGGGGATGACCGCACAGGCGACGGTTGCCAGCAGGCCGATGAGCGCGACCTGCACGATTATCCCGGGGTCGAGGACCAGGTCGACGCCCTGCTGGTTGCCGGCGCCACGCAGGTAGGCGATGAGGGCTATCGCGACCACGATGCCCAGGATCACTCCCATGAGCGTGCCCGCCGCGCCCAGGACCGCCGCCTGGGTCATGAAGAGGGCGCGCACCCATCCCGGCGTGGCACCCGCGGAACGAAACAGCCCGATGTCGCGCCGCCGCTCCTGGACGGTCATGGCGAGGTTGTTGTAGATCAGGAACAGGCCGATCACCAGCGCCAGCACGCTGAGGAAGACCAGGATCGGCTGGATCTCCTGATAGGGGCTGCGCCCGGAGGCGGCGTAGGCGTGGTTGTCCCGCAGGGTGTATTCCTCCGGTGCTTGGGCCAGGAGGGCCTCACGGAAAGCGGCGTAATCACCCTTGAGGGCAACGCTGACCTGGGTCACACGCGCGCCGAGCTTGAATGCCTTCTGGGCATTGGCCAGCGGCACCACGGCGACGGGGCCGTTCGCGGACTGGAGGAACGTCGACGCCGCCAGCAGCCCCTTGACACGGAAGCTGTCGGGGCCGGTCGCGGTGAACATGTTTATCGAGTCGCCTACCGCCACTCCGTGGTCCCTGGCCCAGCCGGCATCGAGGTTGACCGTGCCCTTTTCGGCCGCCCCCACCATCGAGCCGTCGGCCAGCGGCAGGGGATGTAGTTGTGGTTCGGCCGCCGTGTCGATGCCGAGCACCTGGAAGGTGTAGTCCGTGCCGCGGAACGAGCCGAATACACGCTTCGATATCAGCGGCGCGGCGATCGCGACCTGGGGCATTTTGGTGATGACGTCGACGGTCTCCTGGGAGAACCCCGCCTCGGAGAAGGCGAAGACCTCGGCATCCGCGTGACCCGCCAGCGCCGACGCCGACCGGCGCAACTGCTCCTGCAGCGCCTGGGCGCTCAGTTCGGTCCCCAGGATCAGGCCGACGCCCAGCGCGACGGCAAATGCCGTCAGCAGGGAGCGCTGGAGCCTAGAGGCCGAGTTGCGCCAGGCGAAAGATAAGAGGAGTGGCATTGTGGTCCTCCCGGCGGCCGAGGTCGATGGTCTCGATGATCCGTCCGTCGCGCATCACCAGCACGCGGTCGGCGTACGCGGCCGCGCGGGCATCGTGAGTGGCCAGGATCACCGTCTGGCCGTGGTCCTGGCTGCGAGACCAGAGTAGGTCCAGGACCTCCTTGCCGGTCGTGTAATCAAGGTTCCCGGTGGGCTCGTCGGCGATGATCACCGCCGGTTCCATCAGCAGCGCCCGGGCGATCGCGACGCGCTGCTGCTCGCCGCCGGAGATCTCCTCGGGGCGGTGGCCCTGGAGGTTGCGCAGGTTGAGGTCGCGCATGAGGTCGGCAACGCGGTCGAAACGCGCCGACCGGGACCCGGCGATCCGTAGTGGCAGGGCGATGTTCTCGGCCGCGGTGAGGTTCGGGACGAGGTTGAAGAACTGGAATACGAAGCCGATCTTGACCCGGCGGAACTCGGTGCGACGGCGCTCGTCCATCGCGGTCAGGTCCGAACCGGCGATGACCACCCGCCCCGAGTCGGGCGGCTCCAGGCCCGCGAGCAGGTGCAGGAGGGTGCTTTTGCCACACCCTGAAGGACCCATGACCGCTACCAGTTGCCCCGGCGCCACGTCCAGGCTGACACCGTCCACGACGACGTGGGGGCGGGCCGAGATCTTGTAGGCCTTGCTGAGGTTTTCAGCCGCCAGGATCGTGGAGATCGCGGTGGCCTCAGACATTCAGGAACAGTCTAAGAACCTGGTCGACCACGGTCTCGAGGATGCCGCGGCTGGCGGCTTCCCGGTCCGCGCCCCTGACTTCGGCCCGGGCCCTCAGCTGGACATCGACATCCTTCACCGTGAGGCTGGCCCGCTTGCCCAGGGTGGCGGTTTTCCCGTGCACCGCGGTGATCAGCGCTACCAGGTCCGCCCCGCCGTCCCCCGCTCCGGGAACCAGGACGGTGCCGCCCACTGAGGCTCCAGAACCATCGGACAAAAGCAGGTCGCTGGAGCCGGCCTCGATCGACCCTTTGACCCGGGTGACGCTCGGCCCCGACGAGGGGGCCGCGCCCACCAGGTTCGGCGTCGGACAGGGGGCCGGGCCGCCGTCGGATGGCAGTGTCGGCGCGGGTGAGGTACGGTCGGCGTCGCCGATGTCCGTGGGCACGGGGCAGGTGGGGATGCTGGGCGATGGCGCTGGCGCGGCCGGCGGGGAGTCGGGGGAAGCGGGCGGATTGTCCGCCGTGGCGGGCTGTGCCGCGTCCGCTCCGGTCGGCGCCGCGGCGGTGGGCGCGGTGCTCCCCCCTCCCCCGGTCGGCGGCGGCACGTACCGCGGTGGAGGCGGCGGCGGGGGCGGCGGGGGCGGCGCCCCTCCCCCACTGCCGGGGTTGTTGATGAAGATCTCGGTGTACATGATCACGTTGCTGTAGGAACCGCCCGCGCCGGTCCATGCCCCCGTCGCCTGCCAGGCGCCGGTGCCCAGCTCGTTGTAGCCGCCGAGGATGTTGGCGCGATGCTCGGGGCTGTTCATGAACGCGGTGTTGATCTGGCTCACGCTCTGGGCGGCCGGATAGTTGTTCCAGCCGATGTTCTCGCCGGCGGCGGTGTATGAGCCGAGGTTGAAGACCTGCCAGACATACAGGCCGCAGGGTGGTATCTGGTGAGAAAAGTAATTGCGCTCGATCAGGTCCTCGGAGCGGCCGTTGACGCCGCCACAGCCTCCGCTCCGGGCGCTGGTCGCGATGCTCGAGAGGCTGGCGTTGTAGGCCAGGGCACCCAGGCCGTTGGACGTGCGGTCCTGGTTGGTCAGCTGGAACAGGGTGTAGGCGTTGCCGGGGTCACCGGCGTGGGCGGGACTGGCACCGCCCGCCATCGCACCGCAAATGACCAGGACCGCGGCCAGCCGGACCGCATTGCGGGCCTTCACGCCTATCCGTCTAGCCCCAGCCGGCGGTCGTCGCGTGACCGGGGCATCAGCGCGGCCGGGTGCGCTGGTCAGGGAAGAGGCGCCCCAGTTCGGCCGGGATCGGGAGGCCCAGGTCGAACAGCTTGTCGATTATTTCCGGCCTGATCCCGGTGGGCCGGAACACCCCGAGGACCTTGCCGGCGGCATCCATCCCACGGGGTTCGAAGACAAAAATATCCTGCATGGTGATCGTCTCGCCCTCCATCCCGATGATCTCCGAGATGCTGGTCACCTTCCTGGAGCCGTCCTTCATCCGGGAAAGCTGCACGATCATGTCGACGGCCGCGGCAATCTGCTGACGGATGGCCTTTGCCGGTAGCTCCATGCCCGCCATCAGGACCAGCGTCTCGAGGCGAGACAGGGCGTCGCGGGCGGTGTTGGCGTGGACCGTGGTCAGAGAGCCGTCGTGGCCCGTGTTCATGGCCTGCAGCATGTCCAGGGCCTCGCCACCTCGGCACTCCCCGACGACGATGCGGTCGGGGCGCATGCGCAGCGAGTTGATGACCAGCTCCCGGATCGCGATGCGGCCTTCCCCATGGACGTCGGCCGGCCTCGACTCCAGGCGACAGACATGCTCCTGGTTGAGCTGGAGCTCAGCCGCGTCCTCGATCGTCACGATGCGCTCGTCAGAGGGGATGAAGCTGGAGCAGACGTTCAGCAGGGTGGTCTTACCGGTGCCCGTACCGCCTGAGATGAGGATGTTGGCCCGGGCCAGGACGGTGGCCTTTATGAAACCCACGGCCTCAGGAGACAGGGTCCCGAAGTTCACCAGGTCCGATGCCTTGTAGGGGTCCCGGGTGAACTTTCGGATCGTCAGGATGGGGCCGTCCAGGGCCACGGGAGCGATCACGGCGTTCACGCGGCTGCCGTCCCAGAGCCGGGCGTCGGCCATGGGGCTGCGAAAGTCGATGCGTCGGCCCACGGCGCTGACAATGAAGTCGATTACCCGCAGCAGGTGGTTATCGTCGTCAAACTGGCGGTCCGTGAGCAGGATCTTGCCGTTGCGCTCAACGTAGATCTGCTTGGCCCCATTGACCATGATCTCGGTAAGGCTGTCATCAAGCACCAGGTCCTTGATCGGCCCGAGGGCGTCGTAGTACTTGGCTAGCTCATCGTGGGTGCGGGCGCTGGTTACAGCCATGGGCTCCTCTCAGGTTCGGTCCAAACGTCGAATTACTATCTCATACCGAACCGGCGGTCAAGGGCGCGCGCGCGTGCCAAGCCGGCCTCACCCCAGTGCCAGCGCCAATGCATCCACCCTCTTGACCCCGGCAGCGCGGGCGGCGAGGGAGCACTGCAGCAGCGTTGTCCCGGTGGTGAGCACATCGTCGAGGATGACCACGGCATCCGGCACCACGTCGGCAGTCCAGGCAAAGGCTCCGTCGAGCGACCGCCGCCGGTCCTCTCCGCCGCGACCGACCTGGCGCCCCGCGACCCCTTCGCGCCGGAGTGCCTCCAGGACGCCGTTGCCCGCCAGGCGGCTGAGGCTGTCGGCGAGCAGCGCGGCCTGGTTGTAGCCGCGACGCCGCCGCCGGCCCGGGTGCAGGGGCACCGGCACCACGATGCCCGGTCCCAGGCTGGCGGGCCGCCAGGCCGCCGCGACCAGGTACGGGGCGAGCTGCGGACGGTCCCCGTACTTGAAACGGTGCACCGCCTCCCTCAGCGGCCCCTCCAGGCGGGCCATGGCGATCATGGCGTCCGGGCCCTCCCCCGCCTCGCACATCGGGCACGGGTCAAGGGAAACCGGGCGATGGCACCTGCGGCATGCTGTCACCGGCGCCGCGCGAACGGCTGCCCGGCAGTCCTCGCACAGCCAGGTGCCGCGCGCCAGGCAACCGCCGCACCGTCGCGGGAAAACGGCGTCGAGCGCGAACTCCAGCACATCCCCACCCTGGCGTGCGCCGGTGGTCAAGTGATGGACAGTCTGCTGCTGACCGCCTCCCCGTCAGGCGGTATCGATGCGCAGGCGAACGCCCCGCAGGCTTTTGTCCTGGAGCGTGCCCGCCGGCAACTCGACCGTCGTGCGGGCGCCGAATACGATGGGGCTGACGCGCCAGGGCCGAAGCCCCAGCATCACCCTCTTGACACGCCCCTCACGGTCCAGGAAGAGCACGTCGATGGCGAAACGCATGAAGAACATGTGGATGGAGTTGCACGGCTCGATCCAGAGACCGGAGCCAGGGGGGAACTCGTGGCGGCCCATGAGACCCACGAAGCGGGACCAGCTGGTCTTTGCGATCTCAAGGTTGGTCACAACGGCGACGCCGGAGTCGGCGTTGATCAGTCGAACGGCTATTTCTGCCCCATGATGATCAGCACCGCGGGCCCCATCAGGACGATGAATATCGTGGGGAAGATGAAAATGAGCATCGGGAAGAGCATCTTCAGACTGGCCTGCGCCGCCTGCTCCTCCGCCCGCTGACGGCGCTTGCGCCGCATCTCCTCGGACTGAATCCGCAGAACCTTCGCGATCCCCACGCCAAGTTGCTCCGACTGGATCAGTGCCTGGATGAAGCTGTGGAGTTCCTCGACGCCCACGCGGCGGCCCATCTCGTCAAGCGCCTCCAGCCGAGGACGCCCCAGGCGAACCTCATTCAGGACCTGGGTGAACTCCTCCGAGAGCGCATTTTTGTACTTCTCCGTTACGCGCACGAGGGCCGCGTCGAAACCCAGGCCGGCCTCCACCGAGATCGTCAGCAGGTCCAGGGCGTTGGGGAGCGCGAGGCGAATCTCTTTTTGACGCTTGCCCACTTCCTGCCGCAGCCAGAGGTCGGGGAAGGCATAACCCAAAAGGCCGAAGACCACCCCCAGGACCACGTGGCCGAAGAAACCCTGGATTACCGGCGGGCTGATGTTGGCGAAGCTGGTGAGGAGGAAGGCCAGTCCCCCGAAGAGAACCCCGGCCACCAGCTTGAGGGAGATGAAGCCGTTGACGGTGAGGTTGCCCGGGCGCCCGGCCAGTGAGAGGCGGTTCTGAATAATCACCTGGCGCTCTCGGCCCACCCGGGAGTTCATGAAGGCCCCGATGCGCTCCATGTTGGGCCGGACCACGCGTTCCAGGAACGGCTGCTGCAGTTCAATCTCCTCGAGGGTGACCGTCTGGTCGCGGAACTGCGCGAGGCGCGTCTCGAGAAGGTCTTCCGTGGGCGCGCTGGCCAGCCCGCGGAAGAAGAGGAGGAGGCCCCCACCGACCATGATTGCCAGGACGTAAGTCATCTCAGACCTCAATCGCCGCGATCTTGCGGATCACAGCGTACCCCAGGCCCATCATGATCAGGGCCAGGATCAGCATGCCGATGCCGATGAAACTGCGGAACATCGGGGTGATGTAGGACGGACTGATAAGCGTCAGGATCGCGGTCAGGGCGAATGGCAGGCCGGTGATGATGTAGCCCGAGGCGCGGGCCTGCGCCGTCAGCGTCCTGATCTCGCCCTGGATCCGGATCCGCTCGCGGATTGTGAACGCGATGGTGTCCAGGATCTCGGCGAGGTTACCGCCGACGACGCGGTGGATCTGCACGGCGGTGACCATCAGGTCGAAATCCTCGGACTCGATCCGCGCGTTCATGTGCTCGAGCGCGTCGTCCACCGATATGCCAAGGTTCATTTCACGCACCGCCCGGTTGAACTCATCCGCCATGGGAGCGGGGGCCGAGCGCGCGATGGTCGCCATGGCCTGGGCAAATGAATAGCCCGCCTTCAGCGCATTGCTGAGCAGGAGGACGGTGTCGCCGAGCTGGTTGTTGAGGGCGCGAAAGCGCCTGCCCTGGCGGAACTTGACGTAGAACCCCGGCACGAAGTACGCGACGCCGGCGAAGACCACGGCAACGATCAGGCTGTGGTTGAGGGCAAGGATCAGCAGGAAGGTCAAGACCATCAGCCCGACAACGGCCAGCGCGTACTCGGAGACCCTCAGCTTGAGGTCGGCACGGGCCAGGTTGTCGGCGACCTTCGAACTGCGCGGACGGCTGGTGAGGACACGGTTGAACGCCTCCATGGCGCTGGAGAACGCCTCTTTAGGATTCTGCGGACCAGCCAGGGCCGGCTCGTTGTACTCATCGTCGAAACTCGGCGCGGCCACCTGGCGGGAGGCGATGCCGCCGAAAATCAGGAGGATGCCGCCGGCCAGGGCAACCGCCAGGACGATCGTCATCAGGCTCATCTCCTTCTCCTCATCTCGTAGGCGGGGTGGTCGGCTCAAAGATCGACAGGGGCACCTCTTCGCCGGACTCGATCAGGTGCTCCATGCACTCGGGCACGATGCCCGTTGCTGTGAAGTAACCCATCACCTTGCCGTCGCCGTCAACCCCTGTCTGCCTGAAGACGAAGATGTCCTGGAGCTTCACCTTCTCCCCTTCGATACCGGTCACCTCGGTGATGTTGGTGATCTTGCGGGTGCCGTCTCGCATGCGGGACTGCTGCACCACCACGTCGATCGCCGCAGCGATCTGCTCGCGGATGGCCCGCGAGGGCAGCTCGGCCCCGGCCATCAGGACCAGGGTCTCGAGGCGATTCATGGTGTCGTTCGGGGTGTTGGCGTGGATCGTCGTCAGGGAGCCATCGTGACCGGTATTCATCGCCTGGAGCATGTCCAGCGCCTCGCCGCCGCGGCACTCACCCACCACGATGCGGTCGGGCCGCATGCGCAGGCAGTTCACCACCAGGTCACGAATGCTGACCTTGCCGCGGCCCTCGACGTTCGCCGGCCGCGATTCCAGGGTCACAACGTGCTCCTGGTGCAACTGCAGCTCGGCGGCATCCTCGACGGTGATGATCCGCTCGTCCTCCGGGATGAACCCGCTGATGATGTTCAGGGTGGTGGTCTTCCCGGAACCGGTCCCGCCGGACACCAGGACGTTCAAGCGGGAGCGGACGGCCGAGCGCATGAACTCGGCCATCTCCCGGGTGATCGAGTCGAAGCGAATCAGGTCGTCGATGGTGAATTTCTCGGCCGCGAACTTTCGGATCGTCATGGTCGGGCCGTTGAGCGCCAGGGGCGGAATGATCACGTTGACGCGGCTCCCGTCCTTGAGACGGGCATCGACCATCGGGGAGCTCTCGTCGATCCGCCGCCCGATTGAGCTGACGACGCGGTCGATGACCTGGAGCAGCTGGCCGTTGGTCTCAAACGTGACCCCGGACATCGTCAGCTTGCCCTTCTGCTCGATGTAGATCTGCCGCGGGCCATTGATCATGATTTCCGTGATCTCGGGGTCGTTCAGCAACTGCTCCAGCGGACCGAGGCCGAGGACGTCGTTTATCAGCGATTCGACCAGCCTCGCCCGCTCGTTCCTCGGCATCGGCGCGGCACTGCCGGCTGCCAGCATCTCGTTGGTCAGCTCGGTGATCTTGGCGACGATGTCCTCGCGCCCCGCCTGGTCGTCGTCCTGCATCTCCTCCACGAGGCGGGCGTGGATCCTGGACTTCAGCTTCGCGAACTGCGCCTGCTGCGGTGTCGCCCTGGGCGCCTGCCCGGCGCGCTGTTCCGGGGTTGCCCCCTGCGGGGTACGCCGTTCCGGTGCCATCGGCGGCCGGGCGTCGGGGGTCCGGGACGGGGCCTGATCACCACCGCCACTCGACGGCGAGGGCGGAGGACCCGCCGGTGTGCCGTTTGGCACAATGCCGAGCTCCGTCGTGGCCGCCGGTGCCTCCGGCGCGACGAGCCGCGGGAAGCCGGGCCTGTCGGGCTCGTCACCGGCCTTCTTCTGGACTCTCTCTAGCAGGCCCATCGCCTTACCTCCTGCCGAACCTGAGTCCCCGTCGGGCCTGTTGGGGACCAGGCGAACCGCCGGCCGCCCGCTCAGGAAGCAGGAGCGAAACCAGCTGCCGCATGCGCTGACTCGCCTCGGCCTCAGGGTTACTGACCACGAAGGGCATGCCGCGGTTGATGGAGTTGACCACGGTCCGCGGGTCATGGGGCAACTGAACGGCGATCGGGAATTTCAAATGGGACTCAATGCTCTCTTTATTGAACTCAGTATGGGCCTCGCAGCGGTTCAGTACCAAGGTTATGTGCTCGGTGGGGATGCTGAGGGTTTCAAAGAGTCGGAGCGCGAGCTTGGCGTTCTTCACCGCCGGGATACTCAGCGCGGTCACCAGCAGGATCCGGGAAGCGAGGTCCAGGGCGGAGAGGGTGATGTCGCCGAGATGGCTGCTGGTGTCGACGACGATGAAGTCGTACGCCATCCGGAGTTCTCCAAGGATGCGCTGGACGTGTTCAGGAGTGACCAGGTCCGCCAGTTCAGGGCTTGGCGCGGTGGTGAGGACCCTGACGCCGAGCGGCCCCTCCGCCATCACGTCGGTGATGTAGTCGGCATCCGCCTGGTCGATGTTCTCGACGATGTCCATGATCGACTGGGTCTGGGACAGGTTGAGCAGGACGCCGAGGTCCCCGAACTGGAGGTCCAGGTCGACGAGCGCGACGCGAGCCCCAACCTCCTTGGCGAGCGCGCAGGCGAGGTTGGTCGCGATCACGGACTTTCCCACGCCCCCCTTGCCACCGTAGAGAACGATCAGCTCACCGGGGGTCGTGCGCGGCACGAACGCGGGCACCGGGGGCGACGGCGGACTGGCAGCCTCCTCGGGGACCTCGTCGGCGACCTCCTTGGCGGCGGCCTCCTCTGCCACCTCCTCGCCAACTTCGGACGACGGAGCTGTGACCGCGCCCGGGTCAACGGCGACCTCGTCATCGGTCATCACCTCGGCGGCGGCGGGCGCGATGTCCGTAGCCTTCTCTTCCTGCGGGTCCGCCTCGGGCGGTGCAGCGGCCGCCGGAGGCTCCTCTGGCGGCGCGAGGACGGGCGGGGGGGCCGGTGCAGCGGCCGCCGGCGGCTCCTCTGGCGGCACAGGGACGGCGGGGGCCGGTGCCGGCGCCAGCGCGGGCGCGGGCGCGGCGACCGGGGTCTCGCCCGGGGCGCGGGCCGGGGCGGAGCGGCTGTAGTTCTCCTTTCGCTGCTCGAGCTGGTGCACCCGCCGGATGCTGGCGATCAGCTCATCCCCGGAAAACGGCTTGATCAGGAACTCGCGCGCCCCGGATTGCATCGCCCGCCGCAGGTAGTCCCGCTCTCCCTGGACAGACATGATGATGACCGGCGAGTTGGGTGCCTCGGTGGCCAGCACCTCGGTGGCCTGG
>JBHEMP010000109.1:0-3595 GCA_046262515.1 Candidatus Dormibacteria bacterium
CTCGACCCGCCGCCAGCTGGCCACCGAATGGAGCCGAATCACCGGGCGTCGCGACCTGAAATGGAAGCTGGCCTACGAGGCGGCCTTCGAATACCGCGGAAATGCCCCGGGAGTCTTCCAGTTGACCGCCGAGGAACTGCGATCCCGCCTCCTTCAGGCCCTCCCGCCCGGCAGCCACATCGACTTCCAGGTAGACGTCGCCTCCCTTGACGCCCGCCCGCGCGACCCCGCGGGCGACCGATACTCAGCCCTCCTCTTCGATCCCCTCGACGGCAGCCTCAGCCCCGACGCTTCAGCCCAACTGCTGGCCAGGTTACCGATGCGCAATTCCCTGGTGCGCATCTTCACCCTCGGCGAAGCGGACATGCCCGCCCTCCGCGCCGCCGCCGACACGGTACTGCGAAGCGCGCCGGCGCCAGCGATGAATACGAATACCTAGACGCTCTGGGAGCGGCCCTTCGCTGGCGGGCACCGCGCGTGAACTGCGCGGAGCCCTTGACGTCCGAAGTGGCGGTTCCGGCCTGAGAATGCCTCAGAGTTCGTCACCTGGCTGATGGGTCTGGAGCGCTATGCTGGCTAGTATGGGCCAAGAAGCCAAGATCGACCTGCAGCGCGAGCAGGCACGAGCATGGCAGCGCCAGGAGGTCAAGCGCCGAATTGCCGAGATAGACGCCGGTACCGGCGACCACGGCGAGGTCAGCGAGGAAGAAGACGAAGGGGTCTTCGACCGCTGGCTTGCCAAGCCCGACCAGGACATCCGCTCCGCACCCTGAGCCCGGCGAGCTGACCAGTCCGTCCCGCCGCGTGCGGGTTGTCCGCGACAAGGCGTTCACCCGCGATCGAGAGCGTCAGGCGGAGTGGTTGATGGAGCAGGGCCGACGAACGGATCTGCAACGACTCCAGGTACGAGTCAAGGAAGCGCTGGGCCAGCTGGCGCGGTTCCCGGCGCTTGGATACGACGACGAGGGTGACGGCGTCCGAGAGCTGAGCCTGCACCCGCTTCCCTTTCTGGTCTGGTACCAGGTGGTCGAGAGCGGGGAGGTGGTCCGAGTGATAGCCCTATTCCATGAGCGGCAGGACCGGATGGGCAGGCGGTAAGCCCGATGTCGGCGGACCCATTGGGTTCCCAGGCCCCAACGCATCTCCTTCCGGCGATCCTCGCCGGGGCGTGCGGCGGCTGCACCCGCCGCACCGGTTGCCGGCCGAATGCGCTCGGCGCTTGAGCGAGCGCACAGCGAGCGAGGGCAGTAGCTGAGGCATTATCAGGCCGGAACCGCCAGATCGGACGTCAAGGGCTCCGCGCAGTTTACGCGCGGTGCCCGCCTGCGACGAGCCGCTCCCAGCGCCATCATGCATCTGCCGCCAACGAAGAGCCGCTTCCAGCGCGTTTACGTATTCGTGTTGATCGCCGGCGCCGGGGTGCCCCGCACTACCGCGTCCGCCGCGGCGCGGAGGGCCGGCATGTCGGCTTCGCCGAGGGTGAAGATGCGCACCAGGGAGTTGCGCATCGGCAGCCTGGCCAGCAGTTGGGCCGAGGCGTCGGGGCTGAGGCTGCCGTCCAGGGGATCGAAGAGGAGGGCTGAGTAGCGGTCGCCGGCGGGGTCGCGCGGGCGGGCGTCCAGCGATGCAACGTCTACCTGGAAGTCGATGTGGCCGCCGGGCCGGAGGGCCTGGAGGAGGCGAGATCGCAGTTCCTCGGCGGTCAGCTGGAAGACTCCCGGGGCGTTTCCGCGGAATTCGAAGGCCGCCTCGTAGGCCAGCTTCCATT
The DNA here is from genome assembly GCA_046262515.1 of Candidatus Dormibacteria bacterium. GTDB lineage: Bacteria > Chloroflexota > Dormibacteria > DASZGP01 > DASZGP01 > JAXDLW01. The sequence continues at coordinate 1,769 of JBHEMP010000109.1, forward strand.
TCAGGTCGCGACGCCCGGTGATCCGGCTCCACTCGACGGCCAGCTCGTGGCGGGTCGAGCCCTCTGGCTCGGTACGTAGCCAGCGATCCACCTCGTTGAGGAGGTGCCAGTCGTTGAGCTCGACGTAGGCCTCGAGGTCTTCGAGTGGGTTCAGTCCGCCCATGAGTTCGGCGATGGTGGCCTGGAAGATCTCGCGCATGTGCAGGTCGATGCGGCGCACGGTGCGGTGGTGGTAGAGGTTGTTGTAGAGGTACATGCGCGAGCTCAGGAAGAGCAGCATGGCCTCGGCGCCGTGCTGGTGCAGCGCGAGACCCTGAGGCGACACAAACGTGTAGTGGATGATGCGGCGAATGTCCACCGGCCCGATGCTCACGCCGCACGCATAGGCGTCGCGCGGAACGTAATCCATGTTGTCGGCGGCAAAGCTTCCGCACAGCACCGGCTTGAGCAGTTCAAGCCATCGCGGCGGCTTGAAGCCGGGCAACTCCTCCTTGCTTATGACGTAGGCGACCCATGCCGGGTCGATCCGCTCGCCTGCGGCGAATGCGCCGTGGGGACTGGCATCAAGTCCCGCGATCACCGGCGCGAGCTCGTCCGTCACCAGGCGTTGCGAGATGGTCTCATGCGTCACGCCGAAAGGGGCGAGGTACTGCTCGTCGAAGAAGTGGCCGAACGGTCCGTGGCCGACGTCGTGGAGCAGCCCGCCGATCCTCAGGGTCTCCTCCACCAGGGGCAGGCTGGGGGCATCGGCGGCCAGCGCCAGCGAGGGGTAGAGGTGGGCGGTCCACACCCCTGCCAGGTGCATCGCCCCGATGGAGTGCTGGAACCTAGAGTGCTCGGCAGCCGGGAAGACCCACCAGGCGCTCTGCAACTGGTGGATCCGGCGGGCACGCTGCAACCAGCGGTTGTCGAGGAGGTCCTGTTCCGCGGTCACGTCCCCGCCGGCGGGCGCTCGGGGCGCCTTGGTTATCTCGACGTAGCCATAGATGGGGTCGGCCACGAGGTTGACGCGCGTGTACCGGGAAACGAACTCCGGGTCCAGCGGCGTGCGATCGAGGGCCACGGTTGAGATTTTCTCAGAGCTGGGACCCCGAGGCGCGGTCCGGCGCTCAGGAGGGAACCAAAAGTCCCCCGGATGAGTCATAAAGGACGGGCAGATGGATGAGGTGCTACTGGAACGTTGTCGAGCAGGAGATGGGGATGCCTTTCGGCTTCTCCTCGAACCGCACCAGGGCATGCTGTTCGGTCTTGCGCGGCGGATCACGGGCGACTACGACGACGCCATGGACGCCCTGCAGGATGCCTGCGTCAAAGCCTGGAACGCCATCACGGACTTCCACGGCGGAAACTTCCGGAGCTGGATGAGCACCATCGTCTCCCGCACCGCCCTGGACCGTGTGCGCGCGCGCCGTCCCGTCACGGCGCTGGATGACGACGACGTGGTAATCGCTCTGCCGGATTCGCGTCCCGGCCCTGAGTCCCAGGCCTTGGCCCAGGGCCGCGTAAGGATGATCGAGGCGGCGATGGGACGGATCTCATCCCAGCACCGTGCGATCGTCCTGATGCGCGACCTTTGTGACCTCAGCTACGAGGAGATCGCCACAACCCTCGAGGTGCCGGTGGGCACCGTGCGGTCTCGCCTGGCGCGCGCCCGGATGGCGCTGCAGCGGGAACTCCTTTCCATGGATCCCGGCATCCTGGAGGCCCTGGCGTGAGCCCTCACCTGTCCGAGGAGCTGTTCTCCGGCAGTGTCGATGGGGTCCTCACCGAGGATGAGCGAGCCGCCGTCGCCGGGCACGTGGCCCTCTGCGCCGAGTGCGCATCAAC
>JBHEMP010000110.1:0-25493 GCA_046262515.1 Candidatus Dormibacteria bacterium
GGTCAGCCGTCAAACAACAACATGGTCGTCACGCTTGTGCCCCAGGCAGGCCTGTCTCCCTCCGCGGGCCAGACCGGGGTCACAAGTTCGCTCCGAGGCTCCGGCCTGCGACCGCCGACGCTGGCCGTCGTCAATGGCAGCGCGGTGGGGGTGTCGCTCACGGTTGGCGGCAGTCCTCGTCCCGTGGACAACGCTGCCTGGAACGACAGCACTCTCCCGTTCGACCCACGCAACAGCGGCGGCCCGGTGGTCCTGTCATTCAATGTCGTGAACGATCTCTCCCGCCCCGCCTCCGACCAGGGCAACCTGTCGAACGTTGTCGTCAACGCCGGCAGTTACAACTTCGAACCGCCCGCCGCAAGCCAGGGGATCATCGCGCACCAGGTGGTCGGTAGTCGATTCCACGTCGGCGGGCAGTACCTGGGCCAATCCGGCGGCCTCGGCTTCCCCGACGGCAGCTTCGTCCGAGGCAGTGGCTGGACTTCGGGCGGCTTCGATGCCTACGTTCCCGCGGGCGCTCAGCCCGGCCAGGCCAGGGTGCTTGTCGATGGCTTTGGCAGCGTGCCCGGTCCGACGGTGTCGATCGACCCCAGGCTGGATTCGGTTTCGGTCCCTGCCGCCAGCGCCGGGCAAACGGTGCGCGTCGCCGGCTTCAACTTCGGCGCGGGCCCGGGTCACGCCCGCGTCGCCGGCGCGGACCAGCCGGTAACGGGCTGGGCGGACCAGGCGGTCGTATTCACGGTCAGCCCGGACTCCGATGGTGGCCCGGTGAGCATCACGCGCTCGGATGGGGCATTGGTCCAGGGTCCGGCGCTGGCCGTGGTCCCGCGCCTGGATCGAACAGAGGCGAACAACCTCCCCGCCGGCAGCCAGGTGGTGGTGGACGGGGTCAGCCTGGGCTCGGCGACTGGTACCGCTGCGCTCGCGGCCGCGGACATCACGCCACTGCTCTGGAGCCGGACAAGCGTGCTGCTGCAGCTGCCGCCGACCCTGTCGCCCGGAACGTTCCCGCTCACCCTGGTCAGCGCGACGGGCGCGCGCAGCAACCCCCTCAACCTCACCATCGTGGCCGCCCCGAACCAGGCCCCGGGCTCTCGTGGCCGGCCGGGGTCGGTGCTGGTCCCGGGAGGGGTGGTCGCCCCCAGCTTCGACAACAACCACGACTTCGTCAAGCCAATTCGGCCGCCTTCACCCGTCTACTTCAACATCACGACCGATCCCCACAAGGTCCGCGCCGGCGGCAGAGCCGCGGTCACCGTCGTCCTCAAACTCAACGACAAGCCCGTGCCCGGTGCTGAGGTCAAGCTTTCGATGCTCTTTACGCCGGGCTCGGATTTCGCCTTCATGCCGGAATCCGGGGTCACCGATGCCAGTGGGACCTTCAAGGCCAGGGTCACTGTCAGTAAGGTGCCCGGCGACAGCATCATCGCCGCGACCAGCGGCGTCTTCAGCGACCAGGACCACGTGGCGGGCACCGGCGCGGACGGGAAGATCGTGCGCTCGCCAACCCTCACCAACCCGGCGGCGCAGAACCCGGGGTTCGCCCCCCTCGCCCTGATCGGCCTGCTGGCCGTAGGGCTGGTGGGTGCCGGTTTCTACCTCAACGTGCGGTCCATCGGGGCCTGAGGGCAGCGGAGGAAAAAGGGAGGCCTGTCGTTACGAAGGTCCCCCATCCCCGGCTGTTGACACCCGGGCTGTGTAACCTCCGCCGCCCAGCCCCCTTGGGGGGCCGTGTCGACCCCCGGCGCCCCGAAGGGTCCAAGGGCCGCGCTAGGTCCGGATCGTCACCTCACCGAACCGGCTTTCTGGCAGGCCGTGGACGGAACGCTACGCCCCCGCGGGCGGCCCGTCAATCCAGAACATTTGGCTTTGAACGCCCGTTCCGGGTTATTCCACAGGAGACCCACCGGCTGCCTGTGGACAATGTGGGAAAATCTAGCCCGACGCGGCCCCATCGTCTAGTGGTCAGGACGCCGGCCTTTCACGCCGGCAACGCGAGTTCGATTCTCGCTGGGGCTATGACGCTCGCTCCCTAGGGGAGCGCCAGGCCCCATGACGGGCGACGTAGGCTCCGGGAATGCTGAAATCAGGCCATGCCCATGTCGCCCTGCCAGTCGAAGACCTGCCCCGCGCCCGCGCGTTCTATCGCGACAAGCTCGGGCTGGAGCCCGCCCAGGACAACCCTGGCGGCCTGCTCTACCGGCTCGACGGGGGAGGTGAGTTCCTGCTCTATCCCAGCGCTTTCCGACCCGGCGGACACACCCAGATGAACATCAACGTTGGTGACGTTCGCGCCGAGGTCGAGGAGCTCAGGCGCCGCGGCGTCAGCTTTGAGAACTACCCCGGGTACACGACGGACGGGATCTCCGTAACGGGCCCCCATGTGGCGGCGTGGTTCAAGGACTCCGAGGGCAACATCATCGGTCTGATGCAGACGGGACGAGCCGCTTCCTGATCGCCACGGCAACCGATCGCCACCAGGGGCAGCACCCCTTCGTCGCCCTGGCGATCGTGCTGCTGGCCTCGTTCATGGTGCTCCTGGACATCTCCATCGTGAACGTCGCCATCCCCTCGATCCAGCGCGACCTCCACGCCAGCTTTGCCCAGATCCAGTTTGTCCTGGCGGGGTACCAGCTCTCCTATGCCGTGGTCCTGGTCACCGGAGGGCGCCTCGGGGACATCGTGGGCCGAAAGCGGATGTTCATCCTGGGCGTCAGCGGGTTCACGGCGGCGTCCCTGCTCTGCGGGCTGGCCCAGTCCGGGACCCAGATCGTGGCTTTCCGCATCCTGCAGGGCCTCATGGCGGCCCTGATGTACCCGCAGATCTTCTCCATCATCCAGGTCGTGATCCCACCGGAGCGGCGGGCCACCGCCTTTGGTCTCTTCGGGGCAACCATCGGCCTCGCGACGATCACCGGGCCCCTGGTGGGCGGTCTCTTGATCAAGCTGAACGTGGCGGGGACTGACTGGCGCCCGATCTTCCTGATCAACCTACCCATCGGCATCGGCGCGGTCCTGGCAGCGATGCGCTTCCTACCCGAGTCACGCGCCCCCAACGCTCCCAGGCTCGACCTGGTGGGGGTGGCGATTATCTCCGTGGGCCTCTTTTTATTGACCTTCCCGCTGGTCGAGGGCCGTGACGCCGGCTGGCCCTGGTGGACCTACGTCATGCTGCTGGCCGCGTTCTTTGTTTTCGGCATCTTCTACATGTTCGAGCGCGGTCGAGAGCGTGGGGGGAAGGACCCGCTGATCATTCTCTCGCTGTTCCAGAACCGCAGCTTCATGGCCGGCGTTGCCCTCTACTTTGTGTTCTTCTCCGCCCTGCCCGCGCTCTTCTTGACGCTGACACTGTGGCTCCAGATCGGGCTCGGCTTTGAGCCCCTTAAGGCGGGTCTGACGACGATTCCGTTCGCCGTGGGCTCGGGGATCTTTTCGGGCGTCGCGTCGCGCTACGTAACTCGATTCGGGCGCAGGGTCCTGGTCGTGGGCGGGGTCAGTGTGGTCGCGGGCGTCCTCAGCATCATCGCCACGGCGCGAATCGCCGGCCCCGGGCTCCACGGACCGGAGTTGATCCCCGCGCTGTTCATCTCCGGCATGGGCCTGGGCCTGATGATCTCACCATCGGTCAACTTCATCCTCGCCGCGGTCACCCCGCGTGACGCCGGGTCCGCCTCGGGGGTGATCACCACGGTGCAGCAGATGGGTGGGGCCATGGGCATTGCGATCATCGGCGTGATCTTCTTCGGCCTTCTTGCCCGCAACGCCGACGGCATCACCGCCGACCAGGCGCCCGCGATGACGCGGCAGCTGGTGGCGGCGGGAGCGCCCGTCCCGGTGGCCAATGAGGTCGTCGCGCGGTACCGGCAGTGCTTCCACGATCGCTCGGCCGCGCGGGACCCCGGCGAGGAGCCCGCCAGCTGCCGGCGGGCGCTCAGCTACCGGCCCACCCCCGCGCAGCTGGGGGTCACACCGCGCCAGGCCGCGGTGGTCGGTCCTCGGATTGGCGCGGTGGCTGGTCCACTCTTCGCCCGGTCCGCGGTGGACGCCCGCGCTCGGGACTTCACCGACACCATGGAGGTGTCGCTGATCTACAACGCGGTGGCCTTTGCGATCGCGTTTTTCCTCATCTTCCTGCTGCCCCGCCATATCCGCCAGCACGGCGCGCCGCGAGCGGCCCCTCCTACCGACGCCGCGGCGACGCACCACTGATCAGCCGCTCGATTTACAATCGCCCGGCGATGAAGGCATGGGTGGTGCGGCAATGGGGCGACCCCGAATCCATGGCCTACGAGGATGTTGAGCTGGGGCGGCCGTCCACGGATATGCTGCGCATCAGGATCGAGGCCGCGGCGATCAACTTCTTCGACGCCCTGATGATTGCCGGGACCTACCAGACAAAGCCGGAGTTCCCCTTCACGCCCGGCGGTGAGGTCGGCGCGACGGTCCTGTCCGCCCCCGTTGACTCCGGCCTGGCGCCGGGCGACCGCGTCATGACGGGGTTTGCCATGAACAAGCTGGGGATGGGCGGCTACGCGGAGGAGGCGGACACCCTGCCGATGCTGGCGCGCCGGATCCCGGACAAGATGTCCTTCGAGGATGCCGCCGCCTTCAACATCGTCTACCAGACCGCCTATTTCGCGCTCCATGTCCGCGGCGACCTCAAGGCCGGCGAGGTGCTTCTGGTGCATGGCGGCGCGGGCGGCGTTGGCACCGCCTGCATCCAGCTGGGAAAGGTGGCCGGCGCCACCGTGATCGCCACCGCGGGCTCCGACGACAAGGTCGAGCTCTGCCGGCAACTGGGTGCGGACCACGCAATCAACTACAAGACCCAGGACTTCGCTGACGAGGTCAAAAAGCTCACCGGGGGGCGGGGAGCGGACGTGGTGTTCGACCCGGTCGGCGGCGACGTCTTTGACCGGTCCACCAAGTGCATCGCCTTCGAAGGGAGGCTGGTGGTGATCGGGTTCACCTCCGGCCGCATCCCAGAGGCTCGCGCCAACCATGTCCTGGTCAAGAACTACTCCGTGGTGGGGCTCCACTGGGGGGCTTACATGATTCACAACCCCGCCCTCGTGGACGAGGTCGCGGAACGCCTCTTCGCCCTGTACGCGGAGGGCAAGGTCAAGCCCCACATCTCGGCGACCTACCCAATGTCCAGCGCTCCAGAGGCACTGCGGGCGGTGACCTCGGGGAAGACCACCGGCAAGGTCCTATTGGTCCCGGGCTGAGTGAGCCGCCGGGACATCTCACGCCGCCGCTTCATCGGCGGCGCCGCCACCGCGGGGGCCGGGGTCGCGCTCAGCGGCGGCGTCCTCACCGGCCAGGGCTCGGAGACGCTCGCCGCGCCGGCGCCGCGATTCGCGGGCACGGCCAGCGCCGACGTCATCGTGGTGGGTGCCGGGCTGGCGGGCCTGTCGGCGGCCCGACGCCTGACCGCCGCCGGCAAGAAGGTGATCGTCCTCGAGGCGCGCGACCGGGTCGGTGGACGAACCCTAAACCACCAACTTGGCGACCGCGTCATCGAGGTCGGTGGGCAATGGGTCGGCCCCCTCCCGGGTCAGCCCAGCAACAACGCGCAGGCCTTCGACCCCACCCCGCAGGCGCGCATCTACCAGCTGGCCGCGGACGTTGGGGTCGGCACCTACAGGACCTATAACAACGGCCAGTACGTGGACTACAACAGCGGCGTGAAACAGACGTATGGCAACGTGCAGGTGCCGCCGTTCGGCCGCATCCCCCCGGACCCCGGCGCACCCAACGCCGCCTACGCCGAGAGCACCCTGGACACCATGGCCAGTCCCAAGGCTCCGCCTTTCGGCAGCAACTTCGACTCCGCCAATCCCTACGCCCACCCGAGCGCCCGGGACTGGGACGCGCAGACGTTCGAGACCTGGATGCGCCAGAACCTGTCTCCCCCCAACCAGCCCGCGGGGTCCGCGACGAACTCCCTGGTCAACCTCGCCATCGAGGCGGTGTTCGGTGCCGAGCCCCGGGACATGTCCCTGCTCCACGTGCTCTGGTACATCTCCTCCGCCGGTTCCTTCGAGAACCTCGTCAACACCGCGGCCGGGGCCCAGGACAGCCGCTTCATCGGGGGGTCACAGCAGATCTCGATCAACGTGGCCGCCGCGCTCGCGGCCGCCGGCACGCCCGTCTACCTCTCCTCACCCGTAACCCGAATCGTGCACACCGGCGGCCTGGTCCAGGTCCAGGGCGACGGCTTCACCGTGACGGCGCAGCGGGTGATCGTCTGCATCCCCCCGCACATCGTCGGCCGGATCGAATTCGAACCCGCGCTGCACGACCTCGCGCCCGACGGCGGCCTGCGCGAGCAGTTGACGCAGCGGACCCCGTTCGGAACGGTGATCAAGGTTCAGTGTGTCTATGACCGTCCGTTCTGGCGTGATGGTGGTCTGGCGGGGCAGGCAACCAGCGACACCGGGCCGGTCAAGATCACCTTCGACAACACCCCTTACCCGGATGATGGCACTCCCAACGCGCACCCCGGCGTGCTGATGGGCTTCATGGAGGGTGACGACGCTCGCGTCTGGGGGCAGAAGACTCGTGCCGAGCGCCGCCAGGGGGTGATCGACTCCTTTGCCCGGTACTTCGGCGACGCCGCCCGCAACCCCATCACTTACCCCGGGGCACCGGACGGTTATGTAGAGATGCTGTGGGCCAACGAGGAGTACACCGGCGGTTGCTATGGGGCCTTCTTCCCGACTGGCGTATGGACTTCCTTCGGACAGGACTCCGGCGGCGCGAACACCCTGCGCAAGGTCATCGGTAATGTCCACTGGGCGGGAACGGAGACCGCCACGGTGTGGGCGGGCTACATGGACGGCGCGGTCCAGTCCGGCGTCCGTGCCGCCGAGGAGGTCATCACCGCGCTCTCGCCGAGGGCCCGCTCGGCAGACACGGCGAGCCCGGTCAATCAGCTCCCGAACACCGCGCGTGCCGAGCAGTTGCCGGTCAAAACGTTCGCCGCGCTCGGCGCCGTCGCCGCGGCGGCCGCCGCACTGAAAAAGGCGGCGACCCCGCCAGCATCCGAGCCCGGCTCTCACACCCCGTAGCGGGGGTCGACCGATCCCGGGTTTGGGGCTATCCTTGCGGCTCGGGAGTCGGCGCGGATGAGGAGTAGCAAGTGATGAAATACCTGGTTACCGGTGCCACCGGTTTCATCGGCCGATACCTGGTCGACCAGCTGCTCAAGCGTGATGGCGAAATTTTCACGCTGGTGCGCCCGGGCTCCCGTCAGCGCATGGAGGACCGCATCGCCGAACTCGGCGCCGGCGCGCAAATCCGTGTTGTCGAGGGAGATATCACCCGCGCCGATGCTGGGGTTTCGGCGGCCGACCAGGAGCAGCTTGGCGGCGCCGAGTTCTACCATCTGGCGGCGGTCTACGACCTGGAGGCGGACGAGGAAGCCAACCGGCTTGCCAATGTCCAGGGAACTCGAAACGTGGTTGCCCTCGCCAACAAGGTCGGCGCGGCCCGGCTGCACCACATAAGTTCGATCGCCGTCGCCGGGGGCAAGTGGAAGGGCGAGTTCACCGAGGACATGTTCGACGAGGGCCAGGACCTCGGCCACCCTTACTACGCCACCAAGTTCGAGGCCGAGAAAATCGTGCGCGAAGAGGCGACGGTGCCCTTCCGCGTCTACCGCCCGGGCATCGTCATCGGCTCCTCCGAGACCGGGCAGGCCGACAAGATCGATGGGCCCTACTACGGGTTCAAGATCATGCAGCGTCTGCGTGAGTCGCTGCCCAACTGGGCGCCCCTGATCGGCCCCGAGGGATTCGCCCTGAACCTGGTCCCGGTGGACTTCGTGGCGCGGACCATCGACCACCTCGCTCACAAGCCGGGGCTTGACGGCCGCACCTTCCATGTCGTCGACGCCAAGCCGCTCTCATTGGGCGACACCCTCAACGAGTTCGCGCGCGCCGGCCACGCCCCGGAGTTCACCATGCGCTTCGATCGCCGGGCCACCTCGATGATCCCCGAGGACGTCACGCGCGCGATTGGCAAGATCCCCGCGGTGCAGCGCCTCCGCGACCAGATCCTGGAAGGAATCCGCATCCCCCAGACCGCGCTCGACTACATGAGCAACAGGGCGCTCTTCACATGTGTCCACACCCAGGAGGAGCTGGCGGGGTCCGGCATCTCGTGTCCGCCGCTGCGGACCTACTCGTGGCGCATCTGGGACTACTGGGAGCGTCACCTGGACCCCGAGCTTCCCAACGACCGCAACATGCGCCGGGCGCTTGAGGGCAAGGTCGTCGTGATAACCGGTGCGTCCAGTGGCATCGGCGAGGCCACGGCCAAGGCCCTGGCCCGCAGCGGCGGTCACCTCATGCTGGTCTCCCGCACGGAGGAGAAGCTGAACCAGCTCCGCGACGAGATCGAGGCCGAGGGGGGCAAGGCCTGGGTATACCCCACCGATCTCTCGGACACCGACGCCTGCGGCGGGATGATCGAGAAGGTCGTCGCGGACCACGGCGGTGTTGACATTCTCATCAACAACGCCGGGCGTTCCATCCGGCGATCCGTGGAGGAGTCATACGACCGCTTTCACGATTTCCAGCGCACGATGCAGCTGAACTACTTTGGCGCGGTCAAATTGATCCTCGGGGTGATGCCCTCGATGATCGCCAGGAACCGCGGGCACATCATCAACATCTCGTCGATCGGGGCGCAGGCCTTCCCGCCCCGGTTCGCCGCCTACGTGGCGTCCAAGTCGGCGCTGGAAGGCTTCAGCCGCTGCCTGGCGCCCGAGATCGCGCACCATGGCGTCGCCGTCACCAACATCCATATGCCCCTGGTGCAGACACCGATGATCGCCCCCACCTCGTTCTACTCCAACTTCCCCATAATCGAGGCTGATGAGGCCGCCCAGATGGTGGTCGAGGCCATCCTCAAGCGGCCGCACGAGGTCTCGACACGGCTCGGCAAACTCGGTGAGATAGTTGATGTCGCCGCGCCGGGGTTCTTGCACCTGGCCATGACCGGCGCGTACCACATGTTCCCGGAAACAGCGGGGAAGAAGCAGCGCGAGGGACAGAACGGGAGCCAGGCGCCGGAGGAGGTTGGCATCGAGGGCCTGATCCTCGGTCAGCTGATGCGCGGGGTGCACTTCTAATGGTGAACCACTAGTTGCCGGTAACCTCCACCACCCGGTGAGGCCCGGGGCCGCGAACCCCGACCTGGAGCTGGCGCTGCGGCTTGCGGACGAGGCGGACGCCATAACCCTCAGGCACTTTCGCTCGAGCGAGCTGCGCGTGTCGAGCAAGGCCGACCGCTCTCCGGTCTCCAACGCCGACGAAGAGGTGGAGGAGATGCTGCGCGCGCGCCTCGGTTCCGAGCGACCGGGCGATGTCATCGACGGTGAAGAGTTCGGGAGCGGGGGAGAAGGGGCGCGGCGATGGATCGTGGACCCCGTTGACGGGACCCGCAACTATGTCCGAGGGATCCCCGTCTATGCGACGCTGATCGCGCTCGTGGTCTCCGGCGAGCCACAGGTGGGCGTTGTCAGCGCCCCGGCCATGGCCGCCCGCTGGTGGGCCGCCCGCGGCGAGGGCGCCTTCGGCAAGGAGCGCCCGATGAGCGTGTCCAGGCAGGAGGTCCTGAGCGAGGCCACGGTGGGGCATGGCCACCTCGACGCCTTCCGCAAGGCGGAGCTACTGGATCGCTTCATGGTCGTCTGCGACCAGGTCTACCAGCCACGGGGGTTCGGGGACTTCTGGCAGCACATGATGGTGGCTTCGGGCACCCTGGACGCGTGCGTGGACCCTATCGTCAGTCCCTGGGACGTAGCCGCGGTCCAGGTCATCGTCGAGGAGGCCGGCGGCCGCTTCACCGACCTGGCCGGCCGTCGCAGCATCACCGGCGGTAACGCCGTGAGCAGCAACGGCGCGCTCCATGACGCCGTGCTGAGCGCGATGCGGCAGCCTGATCCCGCTGCCGCGCCCGGACCCATCAGTCCGGCTACACTGCGACCATGACCCGCCCCCACACCGTCGACATGAAGGCTGTCGCCGCGATCCTTGCCGAGGCGCGCCAGCAGGAGGCCGAGGTCCTCAGCTCCGAACTCCCCACCAGCGCGGCCATGAAAAAGCTCGGTCGGGTCGAGTTGCAGGAGTTGGACGGCTCCCTCATTCCGATGACGCGGCTCTGGGAGACCAGGCCCGCGGCGATCGTCTTTTTGCGCCACTACGGTTGACTGTTCTGCCGTGAGCAGGCCGCGCAGTTGCGCGGCATGGGGTCCCGTCTGGAGAAGCTGGTTAACGTTGCCATCGTGGGTAACGGCACCGTGGCGCACGCCCAGGACTTCGACAAAACCCACGGCAAAGGCCTGCGGTCCCTGGTGGACACAGAGCGCCAGACGTACAGCGTGCTGGGCTTTCGGCGGGGCGTCCAATACACGCTGGGACCGGCATCCGTCGCCCGCGGCATCGATGCCGTGAGCCGGGGTTTTCGCCAGGTCAAGACGCAGGGGGATTCGTTTCAGCAGGGAGGCACACTGGTGGTCGCCCGGGGGGGCGACCCCGTCCTCTTCGAGCGGGCACGCTTCGCGGGCGACCACGCGTCGCTGGAGTCGATCCTGGCCGCGGCTACACTGGCGGCCGACCGGGCTTAGCCTTCGGGGTCCTCGTCCTGGACCAGCTCCGCCCCCATGGCGTGGTAGCCGCCGTCGACATGGATCATCTCCCCGGTGGTCATCGGTGCCCAGTCGCTCAGCAACAGCACCACCATGCGCGCCACGGCGTCGGTGTCCCCGGTATCCCAGCCTAGCGGTGCCTGTCCCGCCCAGGCCTCGTTAAAGCGGGCGAACCCGGGGATGCTCCTGGCGGCCACGGTCGCCTGGGGGCCGGCGGCAACAGCGTTGACGCGGATCCCGTCGGGGCCGAGGTACCGGGCAAGGTATCGGACCACCGCTTCAAGGCCTGACTTGGCAACGCCCATCCAGTCATATACCGGCCAGGCGACGCGGTTGTCGAAGTCCAGCGTCACGATGCTGCCGCCTCCGTCCATCAGGGGTGCGACCGCCACGGCCAGTTCCTTGAGGGAGAAGGCGGATGTCCGAAAGGCGGTCGCCGCGCTCTCCCATGGGGTCGACAGAAAGTTCCCACCGAGGGCATCGGCCGGGGCGAAGGCGATCGCGTGCAGCGCGCCGTCCACATGACCCCACCGTGAACGCAGTTCCTCGGTCAGGGCCTCGACATCCTCGCGCCGGTTGATGTCCAGCTCCAGGATGTCGGGGACCGGGTCGAGCCGCCTGGCCGTCTTCTCTGTCAGGCTGCGGACGCGACCGAAACTGGTCAGGACAATCTCCGCGCCCTCCTGCTGAGCCAGCTGGGCGCACCTGAAGGCAATGCTCTGGCGGCTGAGCACGCCGGTGATGACGATCTTCTTTCCCTCGAGCAGCACGGACAGCAGTATTCCAGCTACCGACCGCCGTATCAAATCCACCGGCATGACGCACTGCGGCATGGGGGCTTGTCTTTAGCTCCCGGACGTGCCACAATGGCCGAAGCGCGCCGCATTCTACTCCTCGCGCACCGCCGGGGTGTTCACCGCCCCGGAAGCTGACTTGACTCGACACCACTTCGCCGATTAACCCAGGAGCAAGGGCACGACCTGGGAGTTGTATGCACTGGACCACGACTCTGAACGACGACCGGAGGAGGCTGTTTCTCCCCGGGACGATTGAAAGGAACGAATGAGCAACACCGAAGCAGACTGGAACGGCAGAAACGAGGGTGAGCCGACCCTCCAGCAGATCCTCGAACGCCCGATGATCACCGAGGAGGGCGAGGAAGGCGCGGCCACCAAGGCCAAGGAGACATCGACGGCGCCTGATGAGCCGGATGTCGTCAAGTCGTACCTGCAGGAGATTCGCAAGGTTCCGCTGCTCAACGCCCATTCGGAGAAGGTCCTGGCGGCAGCCGCCGAGGACGGTGACGAGAGCGCTCGCCGCCACCTGATCGAGGCCAACACCCGGCTCGTGGTATCCATCGCCAAGCGCTACCAGGGCCGTGGCCTTCCGCTGCCCGACCTCATCCAGGAGGGCAACCTGGGGCTCCTCCGCGCCGTCGACAAGTTCGACTACCGGCGTGGCTTCAAGTTCTCGACTTACGCGACCTGGTGGATCCGCCAGGCGATCCAGCGTGCCCTCGCGGACCAGGCCCTGCCCATCCGCCTTCCCGTCCATGTGCACGAGATGCGGTCCAAGGCGCTGCGCGCCAAGGAGGCCCTGAGCCAGAAGCTCGGTCGTGACCCCGAGCCGTGGGAGATCGCGGAGGCGACCGGGCTCGACGTTTCGAAGATCGAGGACCTGCAGCGGCTGGCCTACGTGTCCACGTCCCTCGACCTTGAGATCGACGAGGAGGGCAATCCTCTCGCCAACCTCATCCCAGACCCCAACGGCACGGACCCCCAGGCGGAGTCGGGTCTTCCTGCCGACGTCCTGGAGTCGCTGGCAAAGCTTGAGGAGCGGGAGCGCCTGGTGCTCGAGCTGCGCTTCGGGCTCACCGATGGTGAGGGCAAGACCCTTGACGAAATTGGCCGGCGCGTTGGACTGACCCGCGAAGGCGTCCGCCAGATCGAAAAGCGTGCCCTTGACAAACTGCGTCGAGACGCGGCCTGACGGCTGGTCTTAGCTGGGGGCGTCGCGCAGGCGGCGCCCCTTTTCATTTCCAGGAGGATCGACATGGCCGAACTGAGCGACAGGCAGCGTGGGATCTTGAGCGGGAAGAACTTCTACACGGTTTCGACGATTGGCAGGGACGGCTCGCCTCGGTCGACCACGATCTGGGGTGACCTTGAGGGTGACGAGGTCACCGTGAACACCCGCGAAGGCCGCGGCTGGCTGGCCAACATCCGCCGCGACCCGCGGGTCGCGATCGCCGTGCACGACGCCGAGGATCCCTACGCCCAGGTGAGCCTCCGGGGCCGCGTCGTGGAGGTCACCTCGGAGGGCGCGCAGGCGCACATTGACGCGCTGTCGCGGAAGTACACGGGCCACGACTACGGGGTCCAGCCCGACCAGGTGCGAGTGCGGGTGCGGATCTCGCTGGAATCCGCGCGTTCCTGGGGGGTCGACCTGAGCTAAGCCAGATCCGTGGATCCCGGCTGAAGTCAGCCGGCTGCTCGGGGAGAGGTCGCCGGCGACGCCCCGGAGCCATCCCCTGTGGCCGCGTTCGCTGCCGGCGCGGGCGTGATGTCGACCGGTTCTGAAACGCCGTTGACCAGGGAGTTGAGCTGGGCGGTCCCGCCCATTCGCACGCGGGTGAGGTACAGAAGGTGCCTTGCGTCATGCCACGAGCCCGGCTCGGTGGTGGTCGCGCTCCAGAATCCGGCGTCCCTGAGGAGGCCGATCGTGGCCAGGTTGTATCCGCCGTAAGGGTATGCCCAGTCCACGACAGGGTGACCGAGGTGGCTCTCGAGGTCTGCCTTGGAGCCCAGGATCTCGACTCGGGCCCGCTCCACGCTGACCTTGCTGACGTCGGTGTGGAACTGCGAATGTGCCCCCATCTCGAAGCCCTCCGCGTCGAGGTCCTCAATCTCCGACCAGCTCATGTAATTGCTTCCCCCCACCAGCGCCGTCGGGATGTAGTTGGTGGCCGTGAAGCCGGCCGATCGAAGAATCGGAGCCGCGTTGGTGTAGAAATCCCGATACCCGTCATCGAAGGTCAGGGCCACGGGTCGCTCAGGGGCGCGTTTCTGTCCCGCGAGGATGAGGCTGGCATCCCGCATGGTGATGGTGGTGTACCCGTGCTGCGACAGCCAGTTCACCTGCTTTCGGAACTCTCCCGGTGACACCGACAGGCTCCAGCCCACCCGGTCGGCCTGTGAGACCTCGCGGATGTAGTGGTACATGACGATGGGCAACCACGTTCCGCCGCGCAGGGGGCGCCGCAGGTCCCCCGGCGCCGGCATCGGCGGCGCGACAAGGACCTGGTCCGGGCGTCCGAAGACGGTGGGGGGTGGCGGCTCCGGGGAGACCGGCGGGCCGGAGGACGGCGGCACCAGGCCGCTTTCGCTCTTGCTGGCAAGGTCAAGCCCCCTGTTGGGATCGAGCGGGTGAACCAGGACGAGGAGCGGGTTGCCACGGAGGACGCCGAAGTGCCTGCCCAGGTGTGTGCCGGCGAGGAGGATGATCGCGCAGCTCATCGACACGACGGCGAGCAGGCTGAGCTGGTTGAGTATGTCCCCGAGCGGCCCACGAGGAGGGCGCGCACGGACCAGGCGCCTCAGCATCTGCCAGAACTTTATCCCAGGCATGAGATAAAAGGAGGCAGATGCTCTACGTCGCGGTACAGGCAGTCGTCCGGCTGGTGCTCGGAATATTCTTCCGTGTCGATGTGACGGGGCGCGAGAACGTTCCCGAAACGGGCTGCCTGGTGGTCAGCAACCACCTGTCGTGGACGGACACGATCTTCATCATGTATGCGCTGCCCAAAAGACCACGCACCTGGACCATGGCCAACGAGTCGACCGTCTTCAATACGCGTTTCAAGCGGTGGTTGATGCCCAGATTGTGTGTGTTCCCCATCCGCCGCAACCGAGGCATGCTGGACCAGCGGGCGGTGGACCGGGTCTACGGTCTGCTGGAATCCGGTCAGCGCGTACTGATCTTCCCGGAGGGGGCATACGGCCGCGACGGAGAACTGCGCCCCCTCAAGGATGGCGTCGGCTACTTCGCTCTCAACTCCGGCAAGCCCCTTCTACCTGTCTCCTTGCGCGGGACCGGGCGTCTGCGACCCTTCTCGCGCGTGACGGTTGATATCGGCGTCCCCTTCGTCCCTGACCCACCACGCGTGCTCGAACTGCGCCTTCGCGTCGCGGCAACCGTGGCGGCTGTGCGCACGCGCCTGGCCGACCTTGGACGCCGGGCAACCGCTGTCCGCGGCCGCCGCCTGCCCTTCCTCCGCTCAGCCGGGGGTGGCGAACCTGCCCGAATAAAACGAGACCAGGCCGAGGTACAGAATCGCCAACCCGATCGCGACGGCGGCCACGCCGATGACGCCGATGAGCGCAGGACGCAGTGAACTGAACCGGTAGCCGGCGTACCGTCGAAAGGAGGCCCAGAAGATGGAGCCGAACGCCCCCGCCCGACCCAGGGACCGGACCGAGCGCGAGAGCAGGAGAAAGCCGATACCGACGAGCGCCACCCCTGCCAGGAGCGCGAGCGGGCCGATAAGCCAGCTAACCCCGGCCGAGAGTACAACCTGCATCGGTGGCACCGCCGTGCGCGGAGGGCCTGCGCGCCGGCTCTAGCGGGCTAACGTCAGCCGGGTGACCGCCCGTCGAGGGCGTGCCGGACGACCTCCACGGCGCGTTGGGCGCGGGCCCGTCGCGTCGGCCCCTCGGCCACCCAGTTGGCCTCCTGGTCGCGGCGTTCCTGGGGCAGGCGGTGGAAGACCTCGGACGCGATCGCGCTGTCCGTGATGACGGCGGTGAGCTCCTCGGGAAGACGAGGTGCCCGTCGTCGCTCGACCGCCAGGCGGGGTCGCGATTCGGCGCCCGACTCGGACCTTTCCTGAGTGCCACGTGCCATGTAGAAATGATAGCGGCGCTATCCCGGCTCGTGCACAGCAAACTCCGCGGCGCTTCAAAAATGGCCATCCCATCACCGCGCCCGGCGGTGTCCACAGCTTGTCCACGCCCGTCGGGTGTTATGCCCTTGTTTTCCACCAGATATCGTGGTTTCCCCGCGACCACCCACCAGATGTTGACTTTTCGGCGCTCCGGGTACAAGATATCGAGGCCCTCCACCGACGAAGCGGACCGTGTGCCCGAGCGGGGTGATAGAGGACTAAAACGGGTCCAGGCAGCGTTGTATTTGGTAGTCCTTTGGGAGGGATTCACGTGTCCAAGAGTCGCAGTATTTCGACCTCCGCGCCCGCTCTGACCGCGAACGGCGGTCTCAAGGTGGATCGCCGCTTCACGCGACCAGGCGTGCACCCGTTTGACGAGATCGAGTGGGAGTTGCGCTCCGCCACCATCACCAACGAGAAGGGTGAGGTTGTCTTCGAGCAGAAGGACGTCGAGATCCCCAAGGCCTGGTCACAGATGGCCACCAACGTCGTCGTGAGCAAGTACTTCCGCGGCCAGCTCGGGACCTCCCGGCGCGAGACCAGCGTGCGGCAGTTGATCGGCCGGGTCGTCGACACGATTACCGGCTGGGGACTACAGCAGGGGTACTTCGCATCGCCGGAGGACGGAGAAGCGTTCCGTCATGAACTGGCGTTCCTCTGCGTCACCCAGCGCATGGCGTTCAACAGCCCCGTCTGGTTCAACGTCGGCGTCGAGGAGCGCCCCCAGGGATCGGCCTGTTTCATCAACTCGATCGAGGACACCATGGAGTCCATCCTGGGTCTCGCCAAGACCGAAGGGATGCTCTTCAAGTACGGCTCCGGGGCGGGTGTCAACCTCTCGGCGCTGCGTGGCTCGATGGAGAAGCTGAAGCACGGCGGAACCGCCAGCGGGCCGGTCAGCTTCATGAAGGGTTTTGACGCCTTTGCGGGCGCCATCAAGTCGGGTGGTGCGACGCGCCGTGCGGCCAAGATGGTCATCCTCAACGTTGACCACCCGGACATCGAGGAATTCATCAACTGCAAGGTCAAGGAGGAGAAAAAGGCCTGGGCGCTGATTGACGCCGGCTATGACGGCTCCTACACCGGCGAGGCTTACGGCTCAGTGTTCTTCCAGAACTCCAACAACTCCATCCGCGTTTCTGATGAGTTCATGCAGGCGGTCGAGAACGACAGCGACTGGCACACCCTCACCGTCACCGAGCGGAAGCCGCTGAAGACGTTCCGTGCGCGTGAGTTGATGCGTCAGATCTCCGACGCGGCGTGGGTCTGCGGTGACCCCGGAATGCAGTACGACACCATCATCCAGGACTGGAACTGCGTTGCCAACACTGCCCGCATCAACGCCACCAACCCGTGCTCGGAGTTCGTCTTCATCGATGACACCGCCTGCAACCTGGCGTCCCTGAACCTGATGAAGTTCATCGACGAGAATGGCGCCTTTTTGAGCGATGACTTCAAGCACGCGGTGCGTATCACCATCACCGCCCAGGAGATGATCGTTCCCAACGCCTCATACCCGACGCCGAAGATCGGCGAGAACTCACTCAAGCTGCGCCCCCTGGGGCTGGGCTTTGCCAACCTTGGCGCCCTCCTGATGTCGGAGGGTCTGCCCTACGACAGCGACGAGGGTCGTGCCTACGGGGGAGCGATCACCTCCCTCATGACTGCCGAGGCGTACGCCCAGTCCGCTCGCATCGCCGCGGCCTGCGGAGGACCGTTCGAACTCTTCGCCGAGAACCGCGAGCCAATGTTGCGAGTCATGAACAAGCACATGGCCGCCTCGTACAGCATCGATCGCAAGGTCTCCAAGGATGCCCCCATCGACGCCGCCTGCGAGGCATGGGAGGAAGCGGTTGCCCTGGGCGTGAAGCACGGCTACCGCAACGCCCAGGCGACCGTGCTGGCTCCGACGGGCACGATCGCGTTCATGATGGATTGCGACACCACCGGCGTCGAGCCGGACATCGCTCTGGTCAAGTACAAGAAGCTGGTCGGTGGCGGGCTCCTCAAGATCGTCAACGGGACTGTTCCGCGCGCGCTCAACAAGCTCGGCTATACGCCCGGCGAGGTGGACGACATCATCACCTTCATTGCCGATAACGACACCATCGAGGGGGCGCCGCAACTGCGACCCGAGGACCTTCCGGTCTTCGACTGCGCCTTCAAGCCCGCCAGGGGAGAGCGCTCCATCCATTACATGGGGCATTTGAAGATGGTGGCGGGGGCGCAGCCGTTCATCTCCGGTTCGATCAGCAAGACCATCAACCTGCCCGAACTGGCGACCGTCGAGGACATCGAGCAGGCCTACATCGATGGCTGGAAGATGGGCCTCAAGTGCATCTCGGTGTACCGCGACAACTGCAAGCGCAGCCAGCCGCTGAACACCAGGCTGGATGAGAAAAAGCCGGATCGCGTCGAGGTCGTGACCCGCGTGCCCAAGCGCAGCAAGCTCCCCGACGAGCGCCAGTCGATCACGCACAAGTTCGACATCCAGGGCCATGAGGGTTACATCACGGTCTCGATGTTCGAGGACGGGACGCCCGGTGAGATCTTCGTCAAGATGGCCAAGGAGGGATCGACTCTCTCGGGCATGATGGACAGCTTCGCCATCATGGTGTCGCTGTCGCTGCAGTACGGGGTACCGCTGGAGGCGCTGGTCTCCAAGTTCTCGCATGTGCGGTTCGAGCCGAGCGGCTACACCTCCAACCCGGAGATCCCCATCGCCAAGTCGATCGTGGATTACATCTTCCGCTGGCTGGCCTCCAAGTTCTATGACGACGAGGGCAAGGAGGCAATCGGCCTGATCCGGCGCGAGCCGAAGCCGGTGGCCGCGGCGGTTGAGACGCCCAAGCCGGCACCTGCCCCCAGGCCTGTCAAGGCACCGGTCGCGAAACCGGACGTCTCATCCGGGTCGGACTCAGGGGACGAGTTGCGCGTCCTCGCCGCGGGTGTCGGCGGTGTCCAGGCCAAGGTGACGGTGTCTCTCACCGACAGCATGACCTGCTCCGACTGTGGCGCGATCATGGTCCGCGCCGGGGCGTGCTACAAGTGCCTCAACTGCGGCAGCACCAGCGGGTGCGGCTGAGAGCCAGAACGCTGATGCGGGCGGCGCTTTGCCGCCCGCCTACAATGCGCGCATGCACACATCTCCGGCCGCGGGACTCACGGGGGTGGTGTCGATCCTCGGCGACGAGGCGCTGCGCCGCGGCACCGGCGCCATCGAGATCGATGGGCAGGAGGCCATATACGTGGTCTTCGGTCACCCCCTGCACGCCGTCTGCGCAGGCACCTCCGGGGTGGCGGCCATCGACGCGCTGGCCCGGCTGCTCCTGGAACAGCCCGGGCTTGAGGCGCGCTGGATTGCCGGCAGGACCGCTGCCAACCTCCACAGCCTGGCCCCCTCCGACCTGGT
The DNA here is from genome assembly GCA_046262515.1 of Candidatus Dormibacteria bacterium. Lineage (GTDB taxonomy): Bacteria > Chloroflexota > Dormibacteria > DASZGP01 > DASZGP01 > JAXDLW01. The sequence goes on from JBHEMP010000110.1 coordinate 19,012, forward strand.
GCTGGACCGGCTGCGCGGATACGCGCAGGCCGCCATCCCGGCGGTCGACCACGACGAGTCGGCCGGCTCGCCCGTGGGCGATCTTCACCTTCGCCGGCTGGCCGCGGTCGATGCTGCCGGGGCTTCCGAGTGGGATGCCCTCGTCGACGAGCTCTGCGCCACGTTTGAGGGCCGCCTCCACCGCCACGCCCAGCCGCTGACGGATTCCCTCAGGGGCGCGCCCCGGAACGCGGAAGGACTGCTCGTGGCACTGCGCAGTGCGCGGTCACGGACCATCCGCGCCGTCTCCTCCACCGACGTGGCCTCCCTGCTGGCGGACGCCGAGGAAAGGGTGTCTCAGACGCTAAAATGAACCCCTTGCAGGCGGAGAGAAAGGTCCGCCGGGGTGAGCTGGAAATGGATCCGGAAGAGCGCGAGTATCGCTGGGCCCGGCTCACGGCTGTGAGCGCGGTGATTCGCGGTGCCCTGGCCTGCGCGCCGGCAGCCATGGTGATCGGTTTCGCCCTGGTCATCCTGCGCGAGATGCGGGTGGGCCGTGGCCGGGTCGATGTCCTGACGTGGCTGCTGCTGACGGCGGCGTTCACGCTGGGGGTGCTGCTGGCGTTCGAGGCCCTGGCCAGCCGCGTTCGCACCCTCGCGTGCCTCCTGGACATCTCGATGGAGTTCGCCTACCACCCGCCCTCACGGTTCAGCGTGGCGATGGGGTCGCCGTACAACGTCGAGCTCACAAACGAACTTGAGGGAGTGCGTGCCCTTCTCCGCCAGAAGCGTCGTGGCGGCGCCGATGCGGAGGGCGCCGACGCGCCCCTTGATCGTGTTGAGAGCATCCTCACGTTGGCAGCCATCACCGGGACCCTCGAACCGGGCACCCGGCGGCACTCTCGCCGCGTGGCCGAGCTCGCCGACAGGATCGGCGTCGACATGGGCCTGGATCGCGAACGCCGACGCTGGTTGCGGTGGGCGGCGCTGCTCCACGATATCGGCAAGCTCACCGTCCCGGAGCAGGTCCTGCACAAGCCGAGCCGCCTGAGCGCGGCCGAGACAGAGGTCGTTCGCGAGCACGTGACCAGCGGAGCGCGGATCATCCGTCCCCTGATCCCGCTGCTTGGTCCCTGGGCGCAGGCCGTGGGAGAGCATCATGAGAGATGGGACGGAGGCGGCTATCCCCTTGGGCTCCGAGCCGAGGAGATATCCCTCGCCGGGCGCATCGTGGCGGTGGCGGACACGTACGCGACCATGACGGGCGGCCGCATTTACCAACGTCGGACGACTCCCGCCGCCGCCCTGGCGGAGGTGCGTGCCCAGGCCGGGCGGCAGTTTGACCCTGAGGTGGTGGAGGTCTTTGCGGCCGGCTGGAAACGGCGACGGTCGCCTCGGGTCGTGGGCCGCCTTCCGCACGCGCTGATGGCGGCGATGTCGGCGGCGGCATCGTCCATAGGGCTGCCTGCTGGTTCGGCCGCGGCCGCCCTGGGCCTGGTCGGGGCTGTGGCCGCCGTGGCTGTGACGGCCCCCGCCGTCGCGCGTGCGCTGCCGGCTGCGCCGGCCGGAGCCCTCGGTCGGGGGGTGGAACAGGCTCTCGGCACCCTGCCGGCACCGTACGCCGTCCCGAGCGATTCTCCATCCCCGGCCCCACCGCCCGCCGCAGTGGTCCCGCGCCTGCAGCCCAGCACACCGAAGCCCGCCATCGCCTTGAACTCCCCGGTCGCACCTCGCCCGCTACCTCCGACTGTCCTCCTGGGGACGGCGAACGATGCCATTGAAGGGCTGGCCTGGGCCATTGAGGGAACGGTCACCCCGGCGGGCTCCGCTGACAGCGTCCGCGCCATCTTCGGCGACGGTTCGGCCGCCCAGGTGGTGCCGGTGACCAACGGCGCTTTTCGGCTGGCCCACGTGTACGTGACCGAGGGCCAGTATCCCCTGTCCGTCGAAGTCCAGGGGCCCGCTGGGACAGGCGCCGCCGCGCGGACGATCGGTGTGGGCGATTACCCGGCGCAGCTTTACCTGCCGAACCAGGCCCAGGCGGACAATGGGAATGTTTCACTCACCGGCAACCTCATCGATCCCAGCACTGATGTGTCGAGTGCCACCGTCGACTATGGAGACGGAGCCGGGGCGCAGGCCCTGACCATCACCGACCGGTCGTTCAGCCTGGCCCACACATATGTCGCGGGGACATACCAGATAAGCGTGGTCGTTCGTGACGACGACGGCCTGGTGAACCGGGCCACTGTGAGCGTGTCCGTGGCTCAGCCCACTTCCTGAATCCCGAGCGAGGGTCAACTCCGCCACCCCAGGACCGGCTCCGATAGCGCTTAATAGGCCAATGCCACGCGACACGGAGTACGACGTCATATGCATCGGCGCCGGCCCCGCCGGCGAGGCGCTTGCGGGCGCTTTGAAGGGCGGGAACCTATCAGTCGCGGTTGTCGAGGCCAACCTTGTGGGTGGTGAGTGTGCGTACTGGGGATGCATTCCCTCCAAGACCCTGCTGCGTTCGGCGGAGGTGTTGGCGGAGGCCGACCGTGCTCGCGTGCTGGCGGCATCGAAGGTGGAATACACCGTTGACTACCCCCGTATCCACCAGCGCACATATGAAATGGCGCGCAAGGAGGATGACAGCAAGTCGACCGCGGGATTGGAGTCCACCGGAGTGACCCTCTTGCGGGGCACCGGCGCCCTGGTCGGGCCCGGGCTGGTGGAGCTTGATGGAACCCGGCTGCGGGCGGCTCGGGCAGTCGTCATCGCCACGGGTACCTCACCGGCGGTGCCTCCGATCGAGGGCCTGGATCGAGTTTCCTACTGGACGAACCGCGAAGCCGTGCTTGCGGCAGAGCTACCCTCTCGGCTCGTCGTGCTGGGCGCCGGGGCTGTCGGCGTGGAGCTGACCCAGGCCTTCGCGCGGTTTGGCACCGAGGTTCACCTGGTGGAGACGACGCCGTACCCATTGCCGGGGGAAGAGCCGGAGGTGGGCAAATTCATCCAGGAGAAGGTGCTGGTGCCCGAGGGGGTGCGGGTCCATTGTGGCGTCCGCGCTGTAAGCGTCGCGCAGCAGGGTCGTGAAATTTCCGTCACCCTCGACTCAGGCGAGGTGGTGAGCGGTGACCGGCTGCTGGTGGCGACCGGACGGAGCCCCAACCTGGACGGGTTTGACCTCCAGGCGGCCGGCGTTTCGCTGACTGACCGTGGGTTTGTCAGGGTTGACCAGGAGACGCTCGAGGCGGCGCCCAACGTCTACGCGATCGGGGACATAAACGGTATCGGGGGCTTCACGCACCTGTCGGATTACCACGGCCGGCTGCTGGGCCGGCGCTTGCGCGGTGGCGACCAGCCGGCCAACCATACGGCGATCCCGCGTGTCACCTTCATTGACCCTGAGGTGGCTTCGGTGGGAGTGAGCGAGGCCCAGGCGCGAGCGGCCGGTATCGACGTGCGGGTCGCCTTGCTCGCGGACGTTTTCAACGGCACCGCCCGCGGTTACATTCACGGTGAGCCGGGCGGCCTGATCAAGCTGGTCGCCGACGGTCAACGCGGTGTCCTCGTCGGCGCCTCGCTGGTTGGGCCGCGGTCGGGCGAGATGGTCCACGAGCTCGTGGTCGCCATTCGCGCCCAGGTACCGATAGCGGTCCTGGCGGACGTGGTGCATGGTTTCCCGACTTTCTCGCGCGCCCTGCAGGAGCTCTTCAAGCAGCTCGACACCTCCCGCGGCGGGGCCTTTAGCAACTGAGCCCCTCTCAAGGCGAGGTCTCGGACCTCACGATCTACGGCGCCACCGGGTTCACCGGCCGGCTCGCGACGCGGGCCGCCGCGCGTGCCGGGCTACAACTGGTCCTGGCCGGACGCAACCCTGACAGCCTGGCCGCGCTGAGTCGAGAGTTCGGCGACGAATATGCCACCCGGGTGGCGCGACACGACGACCCGGCCGCCCTCGCGGCGATGGCCGTGTCCAGCCATGTGCTCGCGTCAACGGCGGGACCGTTTGGAGAGATCGGAGAGCTGACGGTTGCCGCCGCCGTCGCCTCGGGCCGCCACTACCTCGACTCAACCGGCGAGGTCGACTTCATGGCCTCGACCTTCGCTCGGCACGACCGCGCTGCCCGCCAGAAGGAGCTCGTGGTGATGAACGCCTGCGCCTTTGAGTACGTCGTGGGCGACTGCCTCTGTGCGCTGGCCATGGCCGACCACCCACAGGCGCGAGAACTGCGGGTTTCCTACTGGATGCCCGACAAGGCGGCAACGCGAGGGACGGCACGCTCCGCGCTTCGCATCCTGACGGGTCCAGCCGGGAGGGCCAGCGCCGGAAGCGCGGTCGAGATCGATTTCCCGGACCCCGCGGGTCGGCGCTGGGCTGTGCCCTATGCAGGCGGAGAGGTCGAACTTGTCCGCCGAAGGGACCCGTCCATTCGCGTCACCACCCTCATGGACATGCCGCCGCTCATGGCCCGCGGTTCTGGTGTGCTGCCCGTGATCGCCCCGCTGCTGCGGTTGGCGCCGCTGCGCGCCGCCCTCGATGGCGCGATCCAGCGCCTCCCCGAAGGTCCTGATGATGATCGTCGCGCGGCGCAGAGGTGGGTGATCCTGGTCGAGGTCGACCCCGGCCGCGGCGGTCGAGAAGGGATCTACGCCACTGGCACCGACCCCTACGGGCTCACTGGCGAGATCCTCGCCCGCGTCGCCGGGCGCGTGCTTCGAGGTGAGCACCGGGCAACAGGAGTGGTCGCGCCCGCCGAAGCCTTCGAACCGGCGGAACTGCTTGCGTCCATTAGTGATCTCGGAGTGGAGGTCGCCCGTACCTGAGCACGTGGGCTACCGGGTATTCGAGCGCGAACAGGTCCTCTACAAGGTCCCGTTCGGGCTCCGTGGCGAGGTTGCTCGCCGGCTCTTCGTGGTCCCGCGGCTGCGCCAGGTGTTCGACTATCGCGAGCAGGCCGTGCGCGCGGTAATCAACGGCGAGGCTACGTGACCGCCAGGCAGGTGACGGTCTTCACGACGCCCTCGATCTTCTGGACCGCCTCGACGATGACCCCGCCGACCGCGTTGATGTCCTCACCCTCGAGGCGCGCGATGACGTCGTATTCGCCGGTGATGGCGTCAGCCACCGTGACCCCCCGGGTTCCCTGGAGCCGCCTGGCGACGTCCATGGCGCGACCCGGCGACGTGTTGATCAGAACATAAGCGCTAACCATCAAGAATCCTCCAAACCCGAACTCGGAGAGCCCAGTGTATCCCGATCGCCGCCGCGGGCGGGCGGTGTCCTCAACCCTAGAATCGCAGCAAGTGAAAGCGGTGTTGAAGGCTCGGCCGGGGACCGGGGTCGAGATTGCCGAGGTGGCCGAGCCCATCGCTGGGGCGGGCGAGGTGCTGGTGCGGGTGCAGGCCACCTCGATCTGCGGCTCTGACCTGGCCATATACGAGTGGCGCGACTGGGTTGCGGCCCGGATGCGAACGCCGAGGGTGGTCGGGCATGAATTCTGCGGGACGGTGGAGGCCCTCGGTCCCGGGGTCGAGTCTCTCCGCGTCGGGGAGTTCATTTCCGCCGAAACCCATGTTGTCGACGGTACCTGCCATCAGTGCCTCATCGGCGAACCCCACGTCTGCGACAACGTGCAGATCCTCGGCTTTGACCGCGACGGGTGCTTCGCGGAGCTGATCGCGATTCCGGCACGGAACGCGTGGGTCACCGACCGGTCAATGCCGCTGGAGGTGGCCAGCATCCAGGAACCGTTCGGGAACGCCGTTCACTCCGCCAGCCGAGGCGAGCTCAAGGGACGGGTGGTGTTGATCACCGGCTGCGGTCCCATCGGGCTCTTCTGCATCGCCATCGCGCGGGCCGAGGGGGCCGCCCGCATCGTGGCCACGGACGTAAACGCCTATCGCCTCGGCCTGGCAAGGAAAATGGGCGCCGATGCGCTCCTCGACACCAGCGGGGGCGGTGCTGTCGAGGCCATCCGGGAGGCCGCCGGGGCGCCCATTGACGTCGTCCTTGAGATGTCCGGCAACCCCGCGGCCATCGAGGACGCCCTTCATGCCCTGCGCCCGGGGGGATGGATCAGCCTCCTGGGCCTGCCCAGCCGGCCCGTCACCCTGGACCTGAATGCGTTGGTGATCCAGAAGGGCATCACCGTTTACGGCATATTTGGCCGGCGATTGTGGGACACGTGGGAGGAGACCCGCCGCTACCTCGGTGGCGGCCTCGTGGATGTCACCCCGCTCGTCACGCACAGGATCGGGCTTGACGATGTCGAGGACGCCATGAACCTGCTACGGCACGGCGAGAGCGGCAAGATCGTGATGTTCCCCGGTGGGGTGCCCAGCGCGTGACGGTGCGCGCTTCCGAGACCACGCTGCAGGAGGAGCTTGATCAGCTCCGTGCCGACGGCCTCTACCGGCCGCTGGCCGTTATCGAGTCGCCACAGGGAACGGAGGTGACCATCGGGGGCCGGCGGCTGATCAACCTCAGCTCCAACAACTACCTGGGCCTCAAC
>JBHEMP010000111.1:0-4245 GCA_046262515.1 Candidatus Dormibacteria bacterium
CGAGCTCATCGATGAGCTGTTTGCCGGGGAGGATCCCGCGCCTCCCTGCATCGTCGCCATGGTCGACTGCTGGACCTCGTACGGCGGCAGCCAGTTCCTCGACTCGCCGGGGACCGGCCGTTACCACACCTACCTGTGCGATGAGGTGGTGCCCTTCGTCGACGCGAACTACCGCACGGCGGCGAGTCCTGAGCACCGCGGCATCACCGGGAAGTCGAGCGGCGGCTACGGCGCCATGATCACCCCCATGCTCCGACCCGACCTCTTCGGCGGCCTGGCCAGCCACGCGGGCGATGCGCTGTTCGAATCCTGCTACCTGCCCGAGGTTCCCCGAGCCGTGCGCGCGCTCCGCGACCACCACGCGGGCTCATTCGGCGGGTTCCTCGACGACTTCCGCAGCCGCCCCGCGTTCACTCGACCGGGGGATTCTGAACTGATCAACCAGTGGGCGATGGCCGCCTGCTACTCGACCGACGAGGACGGCACGGTTCGCCTGCCCTTCGATCCCGGCACCGGCCTCCTGCTGCCCGACGTGTGGGAACGGTGGCTCGCCTGGGACCCGGTGCGCATGGCGCCAAGATACGCCGAGGCGCTGCGCTCTTTGCGGGCCATCTATCTCGATGCAGGAACTCACGACGAGTACTATCTCGACCTCGGAGCCGAAGCATTCCGTCAGGCGCTCGCCACGCTCGGCGTCACCGATGTCCGTTTCGAGCTCTTCGACGGCGGCCATGGCTCGATCGAGTACCGCTACCCGTTGGCAATGCGCTTCCTGGCGGAGCGCCTCGCCCTCGGTGACGACGCCAGGGGAGGATGACCTCATGAGTGAACCCGGAGTGCGCGTTGTCTCGGGCTCGGAGTTGGAGCGCGACGAGGATGAGGACGGCTTCCTCGAAGTCCTCCGGCCGTCGGTCTCGGGTGTCCCCGGCATCTGGGTATCGCGCTTCGTAACGTTCAAGGGCGGTAGCGTGCCGCCGCACTTCCACACGTCGAACTCCATCGCCTATCTGGTACGCGGCAGTGCGGCGTTCCGCACCGGGGAGGGCTTTACCGATCGGCACGAGATGAAGGCCGGCGACTACATCACGGTGCCGAAGAACGTTGCGCACATGGAAGAGACCATCGGGGACGAGACCGCCGAGTTCCTCATCGTGCGTGATGAAGGTGGCGGCGACACCGTCTACCTGGATCAGTAAGGGCCCCTAAGTCTGAGCTACCGCCAAACGAAGCGTGGCCGCAATGGGCACGGACGTTGACGATCCGGCAAAGAGTTGTCTCGGCTTGCGACGGCCGCGCCGTTGAAAAGCAGGCGCGAAACGTCGGCGCGGCCGGACTACTCCCCGGTGCTCCCGTCCACCGACTCCCGGAGGAGGTCGGCGTGCCCGTTGTGCCGCGCGTACTCCTCGATCATGTGACACACGATCCAGCGCAGGCTCGGCGCACTCCCATCGGGCCATTTTCTTCGCGCCAGCTGGTCAAGGCCGCCATGGGACAGCGCCTCCGCAGCGCAGACCCGCGAGCGCGCAACCGCCGCCTGCCAGAGTTCGAGCAGTTGCTCGGGTGTGTCGTCAGCGGCGGAATGCCACTCCCAGTCGGGGTCCGCCTTCCAGTCCACCCCATTCCACGGGGCTTCGCGGTCCCGCCCGTGCAGCGATCCGGAGAACCAGTCGCTTTCCACGTACGCAAGGTGCTTGAGCAGGCCGCCCAGGGTCATCGACGAGGGGGCCACCGATGCCGCCAGGCCGGCCGCATTGAGCCCGACACACTTCCACGCCAAGGTCGCCCGCTGATAGTCGAGGAAACCCAGGAGGGTCGCTGTCTCGTCAGCCGCGAGCGGCGGCTCCGGACGCCCGTGCTCGTCCAGCCCAGTCATGCGCGGTGAGTCTACGCCCGCGTAGCCTCGTCGAACGGCTACCTGAAGTCGTTTACTCCAGCTTCAGTTAGCCTCGAGCGCGCTTCCGAGTGGAGCAGCTGGTCAGCCGCTGCCTCTTAAACGGCCGGCCGAGCCGACGCCCCGCTGACGCCGCACCGTAGCTGTCTCGGCGAATCACCTCTGCGCTGCGGCCTTCGCGGCAGGGACCTGCGGCACGCTGCTGCGTACCTCCCATCCCAACGGCGACGCCGACTCCTCCCAGCGGGGGATGTAGTGCTCGAGGAACACCTGACCCACCAACTCGCCGCGGCTGCGCACCCCGGTCTTGCCGAAGATCGACTTCAGATGGTCCTGAACGGTGTAGGCGGCAACTCCCAGGACCTGGGCGATCTCCTTGGTGGAGAGCCCCTCGATGCAGCGTCGCGCGATCTGACACTCGCGATCGGTGAGGCCGTAGGCGAGGGCTACCAATGGGGCCACCTCGCTGGGTGCAGCGGGCTGAATGATCACCGCGGTACGGCCGTCCGCGCCGCCGGACAGCCGGGTGCCGTAGAGCAGCAGCCAGCGGCCGGAGCGGGTCTGCAGCCGGCACCGGGCGGCAAGCGGCAGCGGGTCACCGCCACGGGCCAGCTCGCGCGCTCGCGCGGCCACGATCTGCACCATCTTGGAGTCGGCCGGGGTTCGCGGTGCGGGCACCTCCAACATCTCCCCAATCCACGCCTCCGCCCCGGGCGAGATCGACTCCACCGCGCCGCCCTCGTCGAAGATGACCACCCCGGGGCCGTCGTCAGGACAGTCCTCGCTGGTGACCGCGGCCACCAGCAAGGCTCGGCGGAAGCCCTCGGCGATGGGGTCGCAGAGGTTCCTGAGAAAGTGGACCTCCTCCTCGGTGAACCAGGGCCGGTCCTCATCGCGCAGGAAGGCTGCGGCGCCCCAGTAGGTGCCGTCGGCAACGAAGCTGCCGCGCAGCTCGTCACCGACGCCGTACGACTCGTGCGACCGGTGTCGCGCGCTGCGGGAGAGATCCCCGTGGGTGGCTAGGCTGCTGGCGCCGACCCGCCGGCCGCTGCGCGCCAGAAACCACCACTGGTTGACGTCGTCGATGAGGTACTCGTGCTCGGCCAGCCACGAGCCGGAGCAGCCGATGTTGTTGTTGAGGCTGCCGGTGAAGAGCACTGTGCCCGGGTCGACCGTGTGCCAGCAGTTGCGCTGAAAGGGCACCAGCTGGCCGAGCGCCTCGCTGACTGCGGTGGAGAAGCTCACCCAGTCGAGCCCGGCCTGCGCCAGCCGCACCACCTGCTCGTGGGTGCGGCGCTGCTGGTCGCGGTTCACCGGCGGACTCCGCCTGGCGACATGCACTCCATCGAGGTGATGGTAGGCGCGGACGGTGCTGACATATAGCCCCAGAAATCTGGGATTGGGGCCGCCCTGGGCTCCTGTTTCCCGGGATGGAAGCCTGGCTCGCCGCCATCTCTACTGGATGAGGCCTCGCCGACCTTTGGCGAGCGGATCTCATCCACCTATAAGGAGGCCCCGATGTCCGTCCAGACCCAACCCAACGCAGCGGCAGGAGCCGGCGTACGCGCCCACGACGACCCCAACCCGGAGTCGATCCTCAAGCTGGCCTCAGGATTCATGGCCGCGAAACACCTCTTCGCCGCCAGTGAGCTGGGGCTGTTCGAAGCGCTCGCCGACGCCCCCGCGACGATCGACGCCCTGGCGGCACGCACCGGTCTCACCCCCCGCGCCGCGCGGATCAGCGCCGACGCGATGGTGGGCCTGGAGCTGCTGGAGCGCGAGGGCGACACCTACCGCAACAGCGCCACTGCCGCCGTCTTCCTCTCCGGCACGACGCCCGTCGACCTGCGCCCCTTCCTGCGCTTCTGGGACAGGATCAGCTACCCCGCCTGGACCCGCCTGGCCGAGTCACTGGCGCGCGGGCCCTCGCAGGAGATCTTCGAGCTCGACGACTCGCTTCAGGAGGTGGCCTCGTCAGGGATCGAGTCGATCCTTGCCGGACCGGCCGCCGCGCTGGCTGCGACCTACGACTTCGGCCGGCACCGGCGGCTGCTCGACGTCGGCGGCGGCACCGGCTCGTGGACCATCGCCGTCGTCCGGCGCCACCCGCAGATCGCGGGCACCGTGTTCGACCTGCCCACCGTTGCGGAGATAGCGCGGCAGCGGCTCGAGGCGGCGGGCCTCAGTGAGCGAATCAGCGTGCGAGCCGGCGACGTCACCGCCGGCGAGCTGCCCACGGGGTACGACGCGTTTCTTCTCGCCAACCTGGTGCACTACTGGTCACCCGAGGAGAACCGCGCCTTTCTGCAGCGACTGCGCGAGGTGGCCGAGCCGGGGGCGCGCGTCCTGCTCGC
>JBHEMP010000112.1:0-7822 GCA_046262515.1 Candidatus Dormibacteria bacterium
TGACGCATGAGGACCGGGCCGCCGCCAACCGTGAGGTGATCGAGCGGTTCTACAGCGCCTTCCAGCGCAAGGACGCACCGGCGATGAATGCCTGCTACAGCGCCGACATCCGGTTCCGCGACCCCGTCTTCGAGCAGTTGAACGGCGACCGCGCCCGCGGGATGTGGTCCATGCTCAACGCCACCAACAGCGGCCTCGAGCTGACCTACACGGTCGGTCGCGTGGGTGCCGACGAGGGAGCGGCAAGCTGGGTCGCGCGCTACAACTTCAGCGCCACCGGCCGGGCGGTCGAGAACCACGTGTCCTCGCACTTCTGGTTCGAGGACGGGCTGATCAAACGCCAGGAGGACTCTTTCTCCCTCTACCGCTGGGCCTCGCAGGCGCTCGGGCTGCAGGGTCGCCTCCTGGGCTGGACGCCGATGATGCAGTCAGCCATCAGGGCCCGTGCCCGCGGCAACCTCGACCGTTACCTGGCGAGTCCCTGAGGCCCTAGGCGGCTTGTCACCCTAGCGGGTGGCCGCCTCCACCGTGGCGAGGCCATCGGGAAGTCCTTTCCGCATCATCCCAGCGACGAGTGAACTGACGAGCGGGAATGCGCCGGCAAAAGTGATCTCCACCTGGAGGTGCGTGCCGGTGCCATTGGGCGTGAAGTGCATGGCGCCCTGGTGGTTGCGCAAAGGTGAGCCCTTGGTGATGCGCCAGCGGATGAGCTGGTTAGGCACCACCTCCGTCGTTGTCTCGACAAAGCCCGGCATGATCCCGATCTTGAGCTCCCGCGAAGAGCCGACGCCGTTCCGCGTCCCGTCGCTGCCGTCGCTCAGGCGTCTCACCTTGCAGCTGAAGACTCTGGCCAGGTTCTCATGTTCGGCCAGGTACGAGAACACCTCGCTCGGCGGAAGTGAGTAGTCACACTCGACCAGGACTCTCTGCTGCTCAGACATAACCGCCTACCTCCATATGAGCCCGACGGTGCGCGACCGGGACGAGCGATTCCAGCGCATCCGCGGCCGCCGGCGTCCCGCCCGCGCGGGCAAGGCCGGCCGCAGCTCGCTGCGCGCCTGGTCGCATGGCGATGGCCTCGCGGATTGCCATGCCCAGCGACTCCGGCGTCAGCTCCCACGGCATGACCCGGGTGCCGGCCCCAATGGCGACCACCCGCTCGGCGACGTCGAATTGATCCCTGCCGAATGGCACCACGCAGACCGGGACGCCGGCGGCCAGCGCCTTCTGTGTGATTCCCATCCCTCCCTGGCAAACCACGCAGGCAGACTTTCTCAGCAATGCTCCGTGTGAGAGGAACCGAACCACGCGTCCGGTTGCCGGCGCGGCGAATTCCCCCGGGTCATGCGCGGCAGTGGTCGCGACCACCCGGACCGTTTCGTCACGAAGGGCTCCCAGTGCCGCGGAGACCAGCGCGTCATCGCGCTGGTACTCGCTGGAGGCCGTGACCATCACGATCGGCTTGTCCAGGTCGTCAAACCAACCAGGAGCGTCACCGGGTGGATCCCAGAGCCCGGGGCCGACCATCCGGAAGGAGGTCGGCAGGGTATGGCCGGGCTCGAATGGGGGCGCTGTGTAGTAGAGGTACAGTGGCGCGCGCAGCATGTCGTCAGCGCCCGTGATGGAAGGTAGCCCGAGCAGACGCCGAGGCGTGTTCAGCACCTCGACACCGGCAGGATCGAACGAAAACGGCGCGGGCGTGAACCCGTCCCGGCCGCCTGGCGAGAACTGCGAGAACTCGAAAAACGGGACCCATTGGGCCCACGGGACCGAGGAGGCCTCCGCGACGGCTGCGGCACCGACGGCTGTGATGTCCACCACAAGCGCCTCGGGGGCGACCTCGGTAATGGCGGCCTGCAGTTCGGGTGCCTCATGAACGGCGCGCCTCGCGAAGGTCTGGAAGGCACCCGAGATTCCTTCTTGCGGCGTGCTCGCCTGCCAGGTGTCCAGCGCCACGGCCTCAATGGCCGGGTCAATCCGCTCAGCACGCAGGCCGAGGCCACGCAGGGTGTCTACCTGCGATGCGAGGGTTCGCACGTGCACCTCATGACCCCGCTCTTGCAGCTCCAGCAGTGTGGCCATAAGGGGGTAGAGGTGCCCGCGAGCGGGCGATGTGTAAGCCAGGTAACGTGCCATCAGTTTTCTCCCTGAAGTCGTTTGATCAGATCCACGAGGATGAGTTCTGTCTCCGCCCGGCTCAGGCCGAGGTCGCGCCGCAGGAGCTTCCACGTGTACACGTCCGTGATGGCCACGATGCTCGCGATACGGCGCTTCCTTGGCGCCCGCTCGAGGGTCCCGATAAGCGGCGCGAACGTTCGCTCCACCCATTTCCAGTGCCAGCGCCGCCCCGCCTTGACGTGCTCGCCGATCACCGGGATGCGGTCCTCCTGCGACAGTAGGCGGAGGCGGTTCGGGCCCCAACGTTCGTACTGGTCCAACAGGCCGGCAACGGCCGCGGGAATATCCCCCACCGGGGCCGTACCTCGCAGGCTGATCATCTCCTGCCGCGCCCCCTCCATCGCGGCTACAAAGAGCGCATCTTTGGACCCGAAACGACGAAGGAGGGTGCGCTTGGTAACGCCGGCCAGGCTGGCAATCTCATCCAGGGAGACGTCGTCGTAGGGCTTCTCCGTGAAAACGTCAACGGCGACTTCGAGCAGGCGGTTGACCGTCGCGTTCGCGGCCTGCGCTCTAGCCACCATCCGGTAAGAACGACCCTGGCTTTCGCGGCGTACAACTATCATGTCACCGACAGTGACACGAAATCACTCGAGTGTCAACCGACCGGAACGATAGCTGTGTGGTGGGCCCTGCTGGATTTGAACCAGCGACCAATGGATTATGAGTCCACCGCTCTGACCAGCTGAGCTAAGGGCCCCCGCGGCAGCAAGGTTAACCTGTTGCCTGCAGCACCAGCCGCGCGACGATCAGCAGCGCCGCCAGCACCAGCATCGGTCGCACGAAGGAGGCGCCTCTGCGGATGGTCAGGCCGGCGCCGGTCCTCGCCCCGATAATCACCCCCACTCCCATCACGAGTCCGATCGCGAAGTCCACCCTTCCGAGCAGCGTGAAGACCACCAGCGCGCCGACGTTGCTGGCGAGGTTGAGGGCGCGGCCGGTGCCCGCGGCTTCAACGAAGACGAGGTGGTCGAGCGCGACCAGGACGGCGAAGGAGAAGAGCCCCGTCCCGGGACCGAGGATGCCGTCGTAGAACCCAATTGCCACCAGCAAGACAGCCGCGAGCAGGCGCTTCCAGGTCGCCGGTCGCTGCCTAGGCGCCTCGTCGTGGACGGGGCGCAGTGCCGCCCACCCGGCGGCGGCCAGGACGGCAATGATCACGAGGACCCTGAGTGCCGATGCCTGGAGGTGGCTCGCGGTGAAGGCCCCGAGCGCTGCCCCCAGGACCACCGGGCCGGCGACGACCCGCAGGATCGCCCGGTCGACCCGACCGGCCCGTGCGAAGACCGTGCTGGCGGTCAGCGATCCGCAGGTGCCGGCCACCTTGTTGGTTCCAAGCGAAAGCTGCACGGGGACGCCGGCCAGGAGCAGCGCCGGGAGCGTGATCACGCCACCTCCGCCGACGACCGAGTCGACGAGGCCACCGGCGAACCCAGCGCCGGCCAGGAAAAGGGCGGTATCGATGTGCATCCGTCGATTCTGACGGGCTAGCGCTGATCCGCCGCGGGGACCGCCGGCGTAGAAGGAGGTATGAAAACTTCATGGACACGCAGAGCCCTCGTTCCATCCCTGGGCCTGGTGGCCATACTGGCCGGCTGCGGCCAGGGTACTTCAGGCACCGCCGCCGGAAGCAGCCCGGCCGCCCCCGCGCCCGCCGTCACGGTCAAGATCGTCCCTGACCCCGCGACCATCGGGACGTTCGTCGCCCCCAGCGTCACGATCAAGACCGGCGAGACGGTAAGGTGGCAGTTCGAGGACCTGAACCCGCACACCGTCAGCTCGGCAACGTTCTCATCCCAGCCCATGGACAAGGGGAAGTCCTACTCGCACACCTTCACCAAGGCGGGCACCTACATGTACCACTGCGCGATCCACCCCGAGATGATGGGGTCCGTCACAGTCAACTGAGACGCACCCTCGATAGCATCGAGGGCGTGCGCCCCCTTCGCCTCCTGGCCGTGCTCATCGTCGCGACCACCCCTCTCCTCAGCGACGCCCACCCCGTGAGCGCAACGGCCGGCGTGACTATCGACTGCGACACGGCCACACCGGCGGCCAGCCTGCCCCCGCAACCGCGGCCATTGCGGTGGGGCATCAACCCCCGGGTACAGGCCGGCCAGATCGGGCCGCAGCAACCAGCGGTGCCTGCCAACGACCAGGCGCAGCTGGGCGCCCTGGGCCTGCTCAGTGGCGCCGTTGGGGACCCAGGGAGGGTTCCCTTCGTGGTGCGCCTCAACCGCATCTTCTTCCCCGAGCAGCCGAGCCAGGCGGCTGCCCTGGACCACGACATGGCCATGTACGCAGCCGCGGGATACCTCGTCGAACTGCAACTCCGGTTTCACCCCGCGGACCTCGCCCCCGGCGTCCCGGACCAGGGCGGCGGGGACCCCGCGGCCTTCGCGGCCTGGGCGGCGGCCCTGGTGCACAGCTACGCAGGTTTCCCCGCCCTGGTCTCGGTGCAGGTCGCCAACGAAACCAATGTGAACTATTCGTTCGACAGTTCCGACGGTTTCTACACCCTCTCGATGGAGGCCATGCGCCAGGGTCTCATCGCCGTGCACCGGCAGGTGGCCCGCGACGGTTCGCACGTCCGGGTGGGCACCAACTGGGTCTACCGAGGGCTGCCGGAGGTGGACAAGGCCTTCTGGGACACCTTCCGGAACGACCCGGACGCCAGGGCGGCGCTCGACTGGATGGGGCTGGATGCCTACCCTGGCACTTTCCCCTACCCCAACCAGCCGGCTTCCTACTACAACGCCCTCGCCGGCGACCTCGACCTCGTGCGCCAATGCTTCATGGGCTATGCGGGTATCCGAACATCGGTGCCGATCTACATCGAGGAGACGGGATGGCCCACGCTCGAACCGACCCGGCCCTCCTCAACCCAGCTGACCGCGCTACAGCAGCTGACCAGCGCCGCGCGGGACTATGCCGGCACCTACAACGTGAGCGATTTCCGCTGGTTCAACCTGCGCGACGCTGACTCGTCCTCGCCCAACTTCCAGCAGCACTTCGGCTTACTGACCTCGGATTACGCGCGCAAGCCTGCCTTCTGCGCCTACCGGGCGGTAGTCACGGGGTCGGCGAACTGCCCAGCAGCTGCTCCGCCCACCTCACCACCCGCGGTGTCGGCGGCGAACGCCGGCTCCCTGCCTCCCACCTCCTCGCAGGCCCCCTTCACAGCAGGATTGCTCACCGTCCTCGCGCTCGCCGCCCTCGGCGTCGCGGCGCTGCGGTTCACCGCCAGGCGGATGGCCAGGCGGCGCGAAGGGTGAAGTAGAGCCCAGAGCTGACCACCACCCACGCCGCGAGCGCCAGCAACAACGTAAGGGGTGCGCCCAGGCCACGGACCAGGAAGGCCACCGCCAGGGCGAACGAGAGCAGCCCCAGGGCGCCCAAAATGCCGCCCTGGGCATCGGCGTCGGCTGCGCCCTCCCCGTCCTTTTTCTGCAGCAGTGTCAGGGCCGCGGGAAGGATCGCGGGGAAGGCCAAAAAGATGCCCCCGATGCGCGGTCCGAAACGGATCCCCACCAGGCCCGCGACGACGCTGACGCCGGCGCCGAAAGCGAAACGGATACCGAAATCGCGAGCCGATGCGTCCTTGATCGCGTCGAACTTCAGCCCGACCCGGTCACTGGACTCCTTCCGTCCGCCGGAGGCCCTCTTCACGCGTGCCGCGCGGCCGCCGGCCGGTCTCCCGCTCACCTCAGCACCAGGAGCAGGCCAAGGCCCGCCACCGCGGCCCACAGCAGCAGGGTCGCCGCTGACCCGGCACCCGCTCCGACCCGCCGGAGGACGAACACCGTCGCCACGCAGTAGCACGTCATCGCCACGGCGCCAACCGCCATGCCGAGGCCGTCCTGGTGCACCGCGTTGAGCCCCTTTGTCGCCGCCGTGATCCCCAGTGAGGCGATGGCGACGGCGGGGGCCGCGGCGAAGAGACCCGCGAATTTCTTGGGCTGAAGTATCTCGCCGACGACCGCGAAGAGGCACACAGAGGTTCCGCCCAGGAACCCGCGTAGCACCAGCAGGGGCAACTCCTTCATCCTCGCTATCAAGCCTAGCCGGGAGCCCCCGGGTCGGTGGCTCCCGGCTCAGTGATAGGCGAAGGGGAAGGTTAAGGGCTAGGGCCGCTCCGCGAGGGGGGCGTAGACGACGTTGGCGGGGCCCACGTACTCCGACTCCGGCCGCATCAGGCGGTTGTTCTCGTACTGCTCCAGGATGTGCGCGGTCCAGCCGGCCATGCGGGAGAGCGCGAAGATCGGGGTGAAGATGAAACGCTCGAGCCCGAGCACGTGGTAGGTGCTGGCTGAGTAGAAGTCGACATTGGGGTTGAGGTGTTTTACCTCCAAAACCACCTTCTCGACCTTCTCCGACATGTCGTACCAACGGGTCTCGCCCGCCCGCTCGCCGAGGTCCTTGCTGAACTTCTTGAGAACGGTGGCGCGGGGGTCATAGACCTTGTAGACGCGGTGACCGAAGCCCATCACCCTCTTCTTGTTCTGCAGCGCGTCCCGGACCCACGCGTCGGCACGGTCCACCTCTCCGATCTCTTCCAGCATCTCCATCACCGCGGCGTTGGCGCCGCCGTGGAGGGGCCCCTTGAGGGCGCCAATGGCGCCCACGACCGCGGAATGCATGTCCGATAGCGTGCTGGCGATGACCCGCGCGGTGAAGGTGGACGCGTTCATACCGTGGTCCGCGTGCAGAATCAGGGCCACGTCGAAGACCTTGCTGGCCGTCTCGTCGGGTATCTCGCCGCTCCACATCCGAAGGAAGTCCGCGGCGACGCCCAGCGAGGGGTCCGGGTCCAGCGGCTCAAGGCCGCGGTGCAGGCGACCGATGGCCGCGACCAGCGTCGTGGTCTGGGCAACCAGCCGCAGCGCCTTGCGGATGTTGGCCTCGGTGGACATGTCAGCCACGTCGGGGTCGTAATGGGCCAGCATGCTGACGCCGCTTCGGAGCAGGTCCATTGGTTCCGCCTGCGGGTCCAGCTGCCGGAGCAGGTCCAGCACCTTCGCCGGGAGGACGCGCTGCTGGTTGAGGTCCCGGCGGAGCTGCTCCAGTTCTGAGGTATTCGGCAGGACCCCCTTGTAGAGGAGGTAGCAGGTCTCCTCGAAGTTGGACTTCTCGGCCAGCTCGGCGATGTCAAAGCCCCGGTAGAGCAACTTCCCGGTGCGGCCGTTGACGTCGCTCATGGCCGTCCGAGCGGCGACGATGCCCTCCAGGCCCGGACTGTACTGCTGGCCCGAAGGGTCCTGCGATTCAGTCAACGCGGTCTGCGGTTCCGCGACTGCCATCGCCTGCCTCCTCTGCCTGGATCGTGAAGGTCTCTCCGCCGCAGCTGGTGCAGACCGAGGGGGCGTAGAAACCGCGGTAGCCCTTGCCGCACCACGAGCAGGTCCACACGTGCGCCGCGAAGAAGGTGATCAGGTCGCTGCGCGACAACAGCCCGATCAGTTCGTTGTCGCCCTTGACCACCGGTAGCCGGCGGATGCGGCGCCGCAGCATCACCTCCGCCGCGTCACCGAGGGTGGTGTCCTCGTTCACCGTCCAGGACCCGTTGGTCATGATGTCGGCGACCGTCTCACCTGCCTTGCCGATGATGTCGGACTCGCTGACGACCCCGATCAGCCGGTTGGCC
>JBHEMP010000113.1:0-5871 GCA_046262515.1 Candidatus Dormibacteria bacterium
CGGCGCCAGCAGCTGCCAGGTGCTCGATTCGGGCCACGATGACGTGCTCGCGCACACGTTCAGCGGCCCGCACGGCGCCATGCTGTTTCTGCACAACCTGGACGAGCACGAGCGCACCGTCGAGCTCGGCGACCAGGTCGGCCAGTGCGACCGACCCGCGGAGAGTTTCGCCGACGCGGAGTATGGGGCGCTCGACGGCGCGATGGGCAGGCTGAAGCTCAACGGATGGGGGTATCGCTGGATCCGGCTCCGGTTCACACCCTGAACGCGCTGCGGTGATGCGACAGCTGAGCGACTGCGGCAACCTTCGTTTGTCGGCTTACCCTGGTCTGGCACCCGGCGCGCGTGCTTCGCAAGGAAGGCTGTCACCTCCGGAACCACAACCTTCGTGGCCAGCAATGCGTTTGATGTTGCCCTGACCGGCGATCCGACACTGAGTGCTGCTCGCATTGGTGCCGCGGCCTCGCCGTCTCCGCCTGAAGGACAAGGAGCGGCGAGAGCACCAGCGTGAGGGGCGCCAGGGTACACGCGCGCCTGGCGCCGGCCCGGGTGGATGATGTACTGGAAGCTTCCCAGCCCCGGGAGCTGCCCAGCGGAGAGCGATATTGATCACAGTGCGCCTGGACGGCGCCCGGGTGGCTCGGCCTGTCCCGGCCGACGTCAACCGGGCTGTCGCTCCTCAGCTCTACTGGGTGGACGCTGTTCTGCCCGATGAGGACGAGCTTGCCTGGCTGCAGAAGGCGTTCCAGCTGCATTCCCTCGAGGTCGACGACATACGCGGCCGCAACGAACGGCCGAAGGTCGACGACTACGGCGCACATCTTTTCGTCGTGCTGCTGGGCGTCAGCCGCGATGGAGCCGATGCCTCGCTGCACCTCAGCGAGGTGCATATCGTGGTTGCGGGAGGGGGCGTGCTCACCGTCCGGGACGGGCCGCTGCCCGCGGTCGAGGCGCTGGCCGCCAACTGCGACTCTCGGCCGGAGCTCGGCCAGGGTGCCCCCGGGCTGCTCTTCTACCGTCTGTGCGACGCAACCATCGACTCGTTTTTCCCCGTCCTGGATGGGTTGGACGGCATCATCGACGAACTCGAGACCGCCATCGTGCAAGAGGCGGGCCGCGACACGGTGTCAGACATATTCCGCCTTCGACGCGAGCTCAGCGTCCTTCGTCGCGTGCTCGGCCCCGAGCGCGACCTCATGCAGGCGCTCGCCGGGCCGCACGGTCCTCAGCTCGACGGCGAGACGAAGCTCTACATGCGTGACGTGTACGACCACACCGTCCGGATCACGGAGCAGGTGGACGCCTACCGGGATATCGTCACCGGGGCGCTGGACGTGTACCTGTCGTCGGTCAACAACCGGGTGACCGAGCAGACCAAGCGCCTCTCCGTCGTGGCGACCATTTTTCTGCCGCTCACCTTCCTGACGGGATTCTTCGGGATGAACTTCCGCCTCCTCGTCGATGTCATCTCGCACGACTCGGTCTTCTGGTTCGCGCTGCTCGTCATGGTGGCCTCGGTCCCGACCGGGTACCTCGTCTCTCGGCGGCTCAGCTCGACGAGCAAGGCGTTGCCGAGCGCTGGGCGGACATCCGACTTCAGGTTGAGCGGTCGCAGAACGCCACGGCACAACGGTCGGGCCCGCGACCCAGAGGTGGTGGCCGCGCCTCGGAGCGATGCGGGGTGAGAGGGATGCCATGACCCACACTCGGAACCCCCGCGGGTCGAGGATCCTCCGCATGGGATTGGCCTGCTCATCCGGCTCGTCCTCCAGCAACAACCAGGCGGAGAAGGCGTGGACCTGATCGAAGCCTGTCTGGGCGGGGGGTGGGCTTGGGTCGGAGCCGCCCGTCAGGAACAGCTCGATGGTCTCGCGGGCAACCAGACGCGGCACTGGAATTGAGGTAGCGTCGCTGAGCACAGTCGAGGCTGCTGGCCGTGCAGGCTCCCCGCCCCGTGGGGCGGCTCACTAGGGCCTCCGATGGCTCAGGTCCTGCGCCTCGGCCACTAGTGCCAACCGGCGCAGCGTCTCCTCCATTCCGGTCACGAGATCGGCTGCCCGCTCCTCCCATGACACTCCGGTGGCGAACCGCGTGAGAATGCGCCCAAGGCGACCCGGAGCCTTCATGAGCGTGCAGGTCTCGGTCACGATGCATCCACCGTCTGTGGCGGGCTTGAATGTGTAGCTCCACGTTGTGTCCGGATCGGCGGGCGCACCGCGCCCCACGGCGAACGCGAAGGTCCGTCCCCGCTCGGCATCGGTGACGACCGCCGTCGTGGACCAGCTCACCCGACGCCGGTTGCGGCCGCGAAACCGAGCTCCAGCCGCGGCGGCCTCTGCCCCATTGAGCCACTCCCCGCCTTTGTTCTCAGGGCTCCATTCGCCCATGCGTGTGATGTCTGCGATGAGTTCGTACACGATGTCAGCGGGCGCGTTGATGCAGGCGGCGGTGCTGAGTTCATGCATGATCGTCAGGACCTCCGGGTCGATGTGAGCGCGCCGCCGACGGGCCCCCGGGGCGGTGCGCCGCCTGCCATAGATCGGCCAATGCTCCCGGCGATCGGCGCGGACCTGCCAGCTGCTCGACGTCCCGGGTGGCGGGCTCGCCCCCTCCCAACGCCGATATCGCGGCGCCGAAACTGCGTGCAACTGCTCGCGCCTGCTGGTCGTGCAATACGGCGCTGACGGCGGCCGCGATTTCCGGTGCAGTCGCTTCAGGCCCGACGACGCGGCCGGCCCCGACAGCCTCTACGCGGCCCGGCGTATTGCTACCGCCGTCCCAGGTCGCGATCAGGAGTCGCATGGCTTCCCCAGACGCCGTCATCAACTTGGGCTCGGATTCTATGCGCTCCTACGCGTACAGGTTGCCGAGTGGGCACTGTGGGGTGGGACGTCGGTGGCATCACTAGTCCCTCGGCGAGGAGGGGGACTGACGCACCGCGCCGCGTCCTCCTAGCCAAAGGCTTGACCAACTGATCATCGCCGCGCCCAGGAGTTGGCTGGGGAGAGGATTCGAACCTCCTATACAGCGCAAAAGCGCCAGAGGAGCGCCCGTCGCAATAAGCGCTAAGGGAGCGCCATGGCCACACTTATCGGCTGACGCTCGAGGCCTTACACAGGCGACTGAGGCGTGGCGCTACCCGCCGCCGCCCGTGGATGCTGAGTCGACCTCACGACTGCTCGAAGTCCCGCGAGGTCAGCTGGTTTGGCCTGGATAAGTAGGAATTGAGTACCCCATTGAGCACATTCGCGGATTGCGATCCTCCTCGTCGGGGCCCAGCCTCGACTCATCACCCAAGCCATCGAGGGCATCAGACATGGCTCCATCCGTGACTGCGATGGCCGACCGTCCGGCAGTGCGAGGAATCAGGGCAGGCTTCGGCATCCTGCTATTTCTGACCCCGGCCATCACAAGCCTCCGGGGTGACCACCAGGGAATCGGTGGAATCGGCGGTGTTGTTGCTGTGATGGGTTTGTCCATGTTGGGATCGGCGGCCTCAAGGACCTCTGAGTCCGCGAGCCACCCAGTTGGCTGGGAAATCTCCCCACGTTCGATCCCCGAAGGACCATGGTCTTGGACCGATTCAGTCCCCGCGAGCAGGTCGTCCGTGTTGAGCGTTTGGAACTCGCCCACAGTGAATCGGTGCGGAAGACGCTGCACTCGGCCTCTGACGGGAGCTGTGACCGCCTTTGCTTCTCCACGCCGGGGTCGGGCCGCGTCGCCATCGCCGGCGACGATGTCAGGCCAGCAACATGAGCCTGTCGACGACCGTCGGCGGCTACAGCGTCGTGGAGTACGCGGGAACCCTGGCACTCACGCCAAACGGCAGCCGCGTCACCCTCCGGCACGCAGGAATCGGCGCCGGTTGCGGCATCCTCGGAGTCGCCATCTGCGTTCTCACGAACCACTTCGACCAGCTTCAGCTTCTGGGCGGGATGGCCCTCATGGGAGGACTGTTTTGTCTGAGCTCGGCCCTGATGGCAACCCTCCTGTCCGCGAAGGATCCGGTCGGCTGGGAGGTTTCCCCAGGCTCGATCACCCGGAAAACGATGGTGCTGGATCGCTTTCGCCCTCACGAGCAGCGTTTCCGTGTCGAGCAGTTGGAGCTCGCCCACGAGGAATGGGTGCAGGGATGGCCGCGCCTGGGCACGGCCCCTAACGGCTGCACTGACCTCCTCCGCTTCTGGACGCGGGAGGCGGGTTTTGTGGTCATCGAGTGCGAAAAAGTCGATCGGACGCTGCCGAAGCAGGGCGGGGCGGGGGGTGTGGGAAGCGCCGAAATGACTCCTTCACCCCCAACCGGGCTCGCCTTTGCTCCGCTCGAACCGCTGAAGGTGGTCGGCAAGACTGAGGTGTGGACCGGACCTGCCTCGGTACCGCCCCCAATCCTTCTCCTAGCCCAACTGATCGAGCAGGCCCTGTGCCGGCCCCTCGTGATCGTCGTCGGGACGTGCAACAAACCAAGCGATGACTAGGGCAGGCGCGATGACCGTGGGTGGCCGGTACAGAGTCGACGAGTACGCGGGGCGACTTACTCTCGCTGAGCTGAAAGACCGCCCACAGATGCGAAGCGTAGTGACCTCCGCTTGTTTGGGCGTTGTAGGAGTCACCATTGCTGCGCTCCTCGATGCCACGGCAGGGTGGGATGTCCTCGCAGGGTGCTTTTTGCTGGGAGGTCTGTGCGGCATCGCATGGGCACTCCTTTGCACGCTTCGGTCCGCACGGGATGTGGGCTGGGAGATATCCGTTGGCGCGATCAGCAAAAAGACGATGTTGCTGGGGCGCTATCGCCCTCGCGAGACGCACTTCCGCGTTGAACATTTGGAAGTGGCCCATGGTGAATGGGTGCCGGGATGGCTGCGGTGGGGCCCCGACCCCGACGGCAACACGGATTGTCTCGCTTCTGGACGCGCGAGTCTGGCTACGTGGACATCACCGGCATCGACTTCCACAGGCGACTGCGCACCCAGTGCCTAGCGGGGGTGGACAGCGTCCGGGTCGCTCTACCCCTTGCCGCGGAACAGGCTTTTGCGCCCCGTGAACCTCTGAGGGTCGTGGGCGAGGTTACGAGGTGGACGGGTCCGGCCTCGGTGTCGCCCACCATTCTCATCCTGGCCCAACTCATCCAGGGGGCCCTGGTTCGACCCCTGGTGGTCGTCGTCGACACCTGCGTCAAACCTAACTATGACAACGGCGCCTGAGCTCTGGCCGGCTGCACCCAGGGACGAGATTGCCGCGGAAGTGGAGCTGCTATCCCTCGGATTCGAACGACAGCTTCGTCGCGCTCCAAACCCGAACGCTTTCGTGTAGCTCTGGATCACATAGCGCGACGCAGGGTCGAGGTTCGCAATGCGCCGGGGTGGGCGGTCGGCACCCCAGCCTCGCAAGCGTTGCTTCGACATCGCAAGCGGTCCGGCGCCGTGCATATCCTCTCAATGGACCCGTCGCCGGCCCCGAAACGCCAGCACAGCGCCCTTTGCGCCCAACTCATGAGCCCAAGGCGGGAGGTGGCCTAGCCCCTGGCCGAGATGCTCCCGCGGCCCCGCCGCCCCCGGATGGGCCCGCCTTTTGTATACGGAACCCTGGCACTGGGGCGATGGCTGGGGAGAGAGGATTCGAACCTCGAATCTGGGCTCAAGCGCTTTAGCGCTGAGAGTGGGAGGCCGAGCGTAGCGTCGTCACTTATCTTCTGACCTTCGGAGATGCAGCCGGAATCTACCCTTCTGGTCAACAGTGCGCGACGCCGAGTCGCGCATAACTTCTGAACCGCCGATGACGTCGATCGTGTGGGTGTGCCTGCCTGCGAGTAGGCCTACGCCGCCAGAGGATGTACAGACCCCATGTCGTTGGCGGTTCTTCTAGTGCTTCCGC
>JBHEMP010000114.1:0-22782 GCA_046262515.1 Candidatus Dormibacteria bacterium
TTCCCGCCACTGCTGTTGATCATCGGCCATGCGGTGGTGAGCAGCGCGCGAACAGCGCGGGCGCTCGGACTGGCGCTTGGTGCTATTACGGCCGCGCAACTTCTCACGGGCGAGGAGATGCTTGGCATGGCAGCGCTGACAGCAGTTATTGGCGGCACGGTCCTGTTCCTGATGCGCCCGGCCGCGGCCTGGGGACATAGACGTCGCGTCCAATCCGTGCTTGCTTGGTCGATGGTCACCTTCATCCCTCTGGCCGCGGTACCACTGGCGGTGCAGTTCGCCGGGCCGCAGCGACCCGCCGGCACCCTGCATGAGGACGTGGCAGGCTTTCGCAACGACCTGCTGACTTTCGTGCTCCCCAGCACCCTTCAGGCGCTTGATCCGCCCCAACTGCAGGATCTCTCGGCCGTGGTCAGCGGCGGCGAGAACATCGGCTACGTCGGCGTACCGCTGCTTCTGCTCTCCGGCGTCGCGATCTTGCGTTTTCGGCGGGATCCGGTGGCGGCCTGGGCAGCTTCGACAGCGCTGGGGCTGCTCCTGCTTTCGCTGGGCGATACCCTGCGGGTCGATGGAAGGCTGACGTGGATACCCATGCCCTGGCGCGTCCTGGAGCACGTGCCCCTGCTGGGGAACACCCTCGCGCCGCGACTCATGGTGGGTGCTTACCTGCTGGTGGGTATTGTGCTCGCAGCAGCGTTCGGTGCCGGGTCATGGCGCAGACCGCGGCTGATCATGGTCGTGGGGGCGCTCGGGCTAGTGGCATTGTTGCCTCCCCTGACGTACCCCGCGGGCAGGAACGACGTGCCAGCCTTCTTCCGGCGCGGTGGCGTCAACCACCTCAACCCGGGCGACGTAGCAGTCGTCACCCCACTGGTCCTAGGGGCCTCAGAGACCATGCTCTGGCAAGCAAGCGCCGACATGAGGTTCCGGATGCCCGGCGGTTACATGTTCATCCCAGGGCCAGGCACCAATCTGCTCTACGCGCAACCGTCCCCACTGCGCAACGCTTTGAACGACGCTGCGTCCGGGCTAACCCCGACCACACTTGACGGCAACACCCGACAGGCCATGGCCCGGGACCTCGCGCACTGGAGTGCCCGCGCAATCATCGTGGGCCCAACCGCCAACGCGCCGCAGGTGCTCGCCTTCGTCACGGAGCTCATGAGGCGGCCTCCTGAGGCCTCCGGCGGGGTGTACGTGTGGTGGGACGTCGAGCCCTCGCAGGTCCTCTGACGAGGATCCGCCATTACGAGGCATCCCCTTCAGGTATGTCTGCGATGAAGTCCATGAGGGCCGCGGCTACCGCGGCATAGGTTCGGGTCCGAGCGTAGTTGCTCCCGCGCCGCGCCTGCGCCTCGGCCCGGGCCGGGTCGCTCAGGAGCTCCCCCACATGAGCCGCGATACTTTCCGGTTGGATGTCGTCGATCACGTCGACTGTGCCGGCGGGAAACTCCCGGCAGGCGGAAATATTGGTGACGACCGGCACCCCGGCGGCCAGCGCGTCACTGACGGCGGCAGAGCCCTCCCCATGGCTGGTGGTACGCACCTGGATCGCGACACTGGCGGTGCGGAGCCAACGCGTGTACTGCGGCCGCGGGAGGTCGCCCGTGAACTCGACACGCCCCGCGATCCCCAATTCGGCTGCCAGTCCAGTCAGCCCCTCACGGTCTTGCTCGCTGATCGGGCCGACGAAGACCAGACGCACGTCCCCCGCCAGCAATGCCAGCGCCCGCAACAACGGTCCGGGCGCTTTCACGTCATCGACCAGGCCGAAGGTGGCCACGACAGGTGGGTGGGCGCGGTCCGCGCTTCGACCTTCGGCGGCGCCAGCAGCCAGGGGGATAACGGCAACTGGCGGAAGGTCCCGACCGGGGCCAGCATCCTTCGCGAGAAGGTCCCGGGCGAAGCCGGAGGAGACGATGACACCACGCGCGAGCCCCAGCACCTCACGCGCCATGCCCAGTTCCAACCGGGCGTACGTGTCGCGGGACCGCGGACCCGCGGCGGCAACACGGTCCCGGGTGGTGTGTCCGTACATCGACTCGACGGCGTCGAGGATAAAGGCGTCGCCACTGGCGCCGAAACCGGCCTCCGCCTCGGCGAGGGAAATGTAGAACCCGGGCAGGCGAACGTCATGCAACCAGACAATTCCGGGGTATCGGTGCATATACGGCCACATCTCCAGGTACTGGGCGCTGTTGCCGAAAGCGTAGATAACCACATCGTAGGAGGCGGGGCTGGCGTGCCGACCTAGTGCCCTGAGAGGTAACCGTCGGCCCACCTCTGGCGAGATGGAGTCGCGGTCACCGCCACCAACGACCAGTATGTCGAGTTCTGCGTGGCGACTGAGCTCGGCCGCCAGTCGATGGTTGTAGTCGGCCACGCCGGAGCGCACCGGCGGCAAGGGGGTCGCGAGGGCAACCCGCGTCGGGAGCGGCCGTGGGGGCGCGACCGGCAGGGTAGATACCGCGTGGGCGAAGCGATCAGCGACACCGTCCCAGGTCGGCCGGGGAACCCGCCGGCACCGCTCCAGCAACTCTTCACGGTAGGCGCCTTCGCCTAGAGCCGAGTCAATCACTCGCGCCATGCCGACCGGGTCGAGGGGGTCGAAGTTCGCCCGTGGCCAGTCGAGAAGCTCGCCGAGCGACGAACCCCGCGACGTTACCACCGGGCAACCACAGGCCAAGGCCTCAGCGACGGGAAGGCCATATCCCTCGTAGAGGCTCGGCATCACCAGCAGGCGGGCGCCCCGGTATAGTGCGAGGAGTTCGCTGTCAGTCACACGATTGGTCAGCACAAGGTCACCCGCCGAAAGACCCTCGTCAGCGGCGTGGGCGCGCCACGCACGCTCTTCGCCCGGCAACATCGAGCAGGAAACCACCAGGGCGTGGCTTTGCCGTGTCATGGGGGATAGACGCGCCCAGGCAGAGATCAGTCGCTCCGTATTCTTGCGCGGGTCGACACCGGTGACGGCGAGAGCGTATGACCGACCCAGGATCCGGACAGCATCCGGCAACACGGCCTCGTCGTTTGCGCCATCTGCGCGGGCGCGAAACATGTCCCCAACCCCCGCGCCGATCTCGACAACGCGTGCCGGATGGACGCCTATGTACTTCAGCACATCCTTTCGGGTATGTGCGGACACTGCCAGGATCAAGTCGCTCTGACCCAGACTCTCCAGCCGTGCGCGATACCGACGCTTCGCGGGGGCGGATGCGAGGTACCGGTCGGGCATCACCATCGGGATCAGGTCGTAAACCATTGACACCACCGCAAGACCCGCGTCGATGACGTGGCGAGGCATCAGCGCCTCAGCAATCCCCGCGTTCATCGGTGACATCACGCAATACGCCGCCGGGCCCATATCCAGGAGCCGTCTCATCGTGCGACGGTCATTCGACAGGACCAGCTCGCACTCGCGAATCCGAGGGTGGAGATCGGGGGGCGGCGGTTGGTCCGGGTCAAGCAGGACTGCCCGTACCAGACCGGGTCGGCGGAGAAGGGCCTGCGTCAGTTCAGAGACATAGCGGCCGATGCCTCGCCCACTGTCGGTTGGCGATTGCAGGGCCTGCAGGTCAAGAAGGAGGCCTGCCGGCGCGGACGCTTCAGACAGGCGGCTGCCTGCCGAGCGGCGGGGCCAGTCCCATCACCTCGTCGCCGCTGCCCGCCGGCGGCTGCGCCGTAAGCAGGTCGAGCCGCGCGTTCAGCCGGGCCAGTTGACGCTCCGTGATCAGCAGGAGCTCGACGACGGTCTCAACCTCCTGGGTCACGTTGCCCTCGACCTCCGTCATCCGCTCGGCCAACGCGTCCAGTCGCGTGACCACGTCCACGAACCATTTCGTGAAATACCAGGTGAACGGCAGCATCAGGAGCTTCACGAATCGTCGGAGCTGTGGTTTCATCCTGACAATAATGCTGCAGGCTCCTCGCGTCGCGCTGGGGAGCCGCGGCTGATAGGCTCCTCACCGAGTTGCAAATGCCTGAGGGAGCGCCAGAGCCACTCAGGGAGCAGCTCCTGCCGGGCATCAACCTGGCCGGGCTCTTCCGCAGCGAGAATGGCCTCGGGGAAGCGGCGCGCCTGCTCGTCGCCACGGTACAGGAGTCCGGCATCCCGTTCACCACCTCGACCTTCCTCCGCTCGCCCAGCCGCCAGGGCCACCCGTTCCAGGATCACGGCGATGGCAAGCCTATCTACGACATCAATATCGTGGCCGTCAACGCCGACCACATCACCTTATTCGCGCAGGACATTGGCCCGCGGTTCTTTCGCGACCGCTACACGATCGGGACATGGTTCTGGGAGACCGATGAGTTCCCCCCCCGCCTCCACGGCGCGCTCGAGTACGTGGACGAGGTCTGGATGTCCAGCGAGTACTCGCGCCGCGCCGTGGCCCGAGCTACGGAGAAGCCGACGTTCGTGTTTCCCCTGCCGATCCTCGAACCCGACTACCCGCGCGACGTGACACGGGCGGATCTCGGGATGCCCGCGGGATTCACGTTCCTGTTCGCGTTCGACTTCATGAGCGCCGCCAAACGCAAAAACCCCGTCGGCCTCGTCCGGGCGTTCAAGATGGCCTTCACTGACGACGAGGGTCCGCGTCTTGTCATCAAGTCGGCCAATGGCTGGCACCGGCCAGATGATATGAGCGAGCTCACGCGCGAAATCGGCGATCGGACGGACATCACCCTGGTGGACAAATATGTCCCCGGCGGCTGGGTCACGGCCATGATCGCGCAGTGCGACTCCTATGTTTCGCTGAGCCGCGCGGAGGGCTTTGGCCTAACGATGGCTGAGGCCATGATCCTGGGCAAGCCGACCGTCGCGACAGCGTACTCCGGCAACCTCGAGTTCATGACGCCGGCCAACAGCTACCTCGTGGCGGCAACAGAAGTGGCCGTTGGCCCTGGCACGTCGATCTACCCCGCTGGAGGGCGATGGGGCGATCCGAGCCTCGAGTCAGCGGCAGCCATCATGCGCGAGATCGCAGCTGACCCGGCGAAAGCGCGGCGGCGGGGGGCGGTGGCCCGGACCGACATGCTGGAAAAACATTCCCTTAATGCGCGATCAAAGCTGCTGCGCGACCGAGTCGAGACGATCCGTGCGACATCGCTGCCGCTGCGCCGGGACTTCGGTCGCGGGTTCGAGTCCGTCAGAACGATTCAGAAGGCAGCGCTGGCCATCGGCTCTGCTCCCAAGATAGAAGTCCCGGTGGCTCGCGGCGGCCTCTACGGGCGCGCGGCTCGACTGAGCCGGAAGATCTTTGGCGGGATGATCATCCCGTACCGCCACCGTCAGGGTGAGGTGGATCGCCTGCTGCACGAGGCAGTGGCGGAACAAGCCCACCGCCTTAACCGCTTGGAACGCGATCTCGCGCGGTCCGCAGCGGATCAGTCAATCAAGTAAATGCCCGGGGGTGGAACCCGAAGACCGCGGAGCCAGCGCCTCGCGTGTCGCCACACAGCGGGCATTGCGCATCCGGGGAGATTGCACTAGGTTGAACGGCGCCTTGAATCCACGCCGAAAAATCGTTCGCGTCCTCAGCGCGCTGGTTTGCCTGGCCGCGATATCCTCGCTGAGCGCAGCGGGAGGATCTCTCCCTGCGGAATCACCGCAGTACGGCCCGGTCAACCCCGTAGGGCCGCGTCCGACGGACCAGATGGGCTTAACCCACGCCGCCGCCCAGCCCGCGATTGGCACGCGCACTCCCCGCACAGCGACGGCGGCTCCTTTCCTCACACGCCCCTACTGGCACGCCCACACCGTCACGTCAATTTTCGACCACTGCAACCCGGACTACACCCAGGACGGCAAGGTTTGTGAGTTCGACGGAACCGTAGCTTTGAAGAGCAACGGCGCCGACCCAAGCTACCCCAGTGGGTACGCCGTTACCTCAAAGGGCACGGACTACCTCTACTACGACGGCCACAACGGCTGGGACTATGCTCTGTGGTACGAGCCCGTCGTGGCGGCGGCGGCCGGGACAGTCCAGAGCGCGGGTATAGACGGGGGCTTCGGCCTCAGCATCATCATCAACCACGGCAACGGCTACGCGACGCGCTATGCCCATCTCTCCCAGCTCGCGGTCTCACCGGGGCAGTCCGTGCTTCGGGGGCAGGGCATCGGCACCAGCGGCAACACGGGCAGCAGCAGCGGTCCCCACCTCCACTTCGGCGTATATCTGACCGCGCCGTGGACGGCGATTGATCCCTGGGGCTGGACCGGTAGCGGGGCGGATCCCTGGGCGGCGGACACGGGCAATCTGTGGATCGGAGGCACGCCGACGGACGCGGGCCCTGTCTCACCCACCGGGGCCACGGCAACGGTCTCCGGGAACTCCGTGACGGTGAAGTGGACCCCGGGGACATCGAGCACAGGCGGCGCCGCGACGATGTACACGATTACGTCGAGCCCGACGGTTGAAACGCTTGTTGTGCCGGGTAGCGCAACCTCAGCGACCCTGCGCTGTCTTCCGGGCAACAGCACCTACACCTTCACCGTCACACCCGCAAACGGCGGCGGCAGCGGGTCCCCCTCCGCGCCGTCGAACCAGGTCACCACCGGCGGCGGCGGGGCCCCGGACCCCGCCGCGGGCACCGGCGGGTACAACGTGCTCAACAGTTCTGGGGCCATTTACAGCTTCTGTGACGCCCGCTACTACGGCAACCTCCTAGACCATCAGTACCCGGGGCCCGGGGTGGGGCTCGCCGAAACCCCAGATGGCGGAGGCTACAACATCCTGACAACCTCGGGGGCGCTCTACAGCTTCGGGAACGCGCCCTATATGGGGAACCTGCTGGACCACGCCTATCCCGGCCCGGCCACGGCGATCGCCTTCACCCCCGACGGCGCGGGGTACGCCATCCTCACCGCCTCCGGAGGCATTTACAACTTCGGCCAGTCAGCCTACTACGGCAACCTCATCGATCATCACTACCCCGGCACGGCCGTTGGGCTGGCCTACACATCCACCGGTAGGGGATATTCAATCCTCACCAGGGAGGGCGGCATCTACAGCTTCGGCGACGCTGCCTACTACGGCAACCTGATTGACCACTCCTACCCTGGCCTGGCCAAGTCAATAGCCAACACCCGTGACGGCCAGGGCTACGCCATCATGGCTAGCGACGGCACCATCTATCCATTCGGATCCCAGCCCTACTTCGGCAGTCTGCTTGACCACGGCTACCCAGGCCCCGCGGAGGCCCTCTCCAGCACCCCCTGAGCGGCGACCAATCACCCGCTGCTGGTAGGCTCAGCACCGCTTTGGAACCGCGGCTTATTCGGCTCTGATGGCAGACGAAGCGCTCCTACCTGGTCTCAACCTCGCGGGTCTCTTTCGCTCGGAAAATGGCCTTGGGGAGTCGGCCCGCCTCCTCGTCGCCGCGGTGGAGGCCAGCGACATCCCCTTCACCACGATGACCTATACCCGTTCGCCAAGCCGCCAGGGGCACGCCTTCCAGGAACGTGGGCCTGGCCGGCCGATCCACGACATCAACATCGTCGCAGTCAACGCCGACCACACCATTTCCTTTGCCGCCGACGCGGGCCCGGGCTTTTTTCGCGACCGATACACCATCGGAACCTGGGCTTGGGAGACCGACCGGCTGCCCCCGCGGCTCTTCGGCGCCATCGACTTCGTGGATGAGATCTGGATGCCGAGCGAGTACTCCCGCCGGGCCGCCGAGAAGGTCACGCACAAGCCGACGTTCTCCTTCCCCCACCCCGTGGTCGCACCTCGGTACCCGGCTGACCTCGGGCGCCAGCAACTGGGCATGCCGTCCGGCTACACCTTCCTTTTCTGCTTCGACTTCATGAGCACAGCGCGACGCAAGAACCCGCTCGGGCTGGTGGAGGCCTTCAAGCGCGCCTTCCTCGAGGGCGCTGGTCCCCAACTGGTGATCAAGTCCGCCAACGGCGACCGCCGGGCCGAGGACAGGGCAGAGCTGGTAGCCGCTATCGGGAGTCGGGAAGACATCACCCTGGTCGACCGTTACGTCCCTCCGGGGTGGATCACGGCGATGATCGCGGCCTGCGACTGCTACATCTCGCTACATCGCTCCGAGGGATTCGGCCTGACCCTCGCCGAGGCGATGCTGCTGGGGAAGCCGACGATCGCCACCGGCTACTCCGGCAACCTCGATTTCATGACTTCCGAGAACAGTTACCTGGTCAGGGCGGCCGAGGTCCCCGTCGGCCCCGGGATACCCATCTACCCGGCCGAGGGCATGTGGGGTGAGCCTGATCTGGACGACGCCGCCCGGCTCATGCGGGAGGTCGCCGCCGACCCAGAGGCGGCGCGTGCCAAGGGCGCCATCGCCCGGGAGGACATCCGCACCCGGCACTCCGTCGCAGCGCGGGCGGAACTACTGAGCGACCGGATAGCGACCATCCGCGCCCGCACTCTTCCATTCAAGCGCGACTTCGGTCCAGGCTTCGAGACACTGGGTACGCTGCAGATGGCCGCGCTTGCGATCGGGGCGGAGCCGAAGACGGATTTGCCGGTCGCCCATGGCGGCCTCTACACGCTGGCGGCGAAACTCGGCCGCAGGGTCTTTGGGCGGATGATGATCCCCTATCGGCAGCACCAGAACGACGTCGACCGCCTCCTCCATGAGACGCTCGCGGAGCAGGCAGCCCGTATCCGCCGCCTTGAGGGGGAACTGTCGGCGGACCGGCTCAACCCCGATCGGGAAGATCTCTCCTGACCTCAACCGCCGTCGGGTGCCGCCGGCCGCACGGCGCGGCGCGACTGGATAGGCAGGTCCCACTCATGGCCGAGCAGGGTCAGGCCGCGCTCACTGCGATGGCTGGATAGGACCCGGAACGGAACCGACTCCTCGACGGACGCGTATACCTCGCTGGTACCGGCGTCACGGACCGTGACTGCAACCCGGAAGAGCCCCTCCAGGAGCAGCAACGATCCCACTCGCATTACCACCTCTCCAGCGGGCGAGAGGATGGCGCCGACAATGTCCTCTTTTTCCACTCCGGCCTGGAAGGCCAGCACCCCATCCTCGCGTCTTATCTCGATCTCGAAACGAACTCCTTCCAGCGGCCCGGACGCGGCGTAGTCGATGTGGACCGCGAGGGGGTCGCCAGTGTGCAGAACTGCGGCGGGCCCGGCCGGGCCATGCACCGAGACCGCTGTGACGGTGATGTTCGACGCTGCCGCCTCGACCGCGCCGCGCCCCCCCCCCACTCGACCGATGGGGAGAACCTCCGTCTCGTTGACTCGGTTGATGTACTGGTCGATCACCGAGGCCGCGCTGCCGTGCGCCCGCATCTCGCCGCTCTCCATCCAAACAGCCTGGCTGCAAATCTCTTTGATGCTCTCCATGGCATGAGAGACCAGAATCAGGGTCTTGCCCTGCGCCTTCATCTGTGCGATCCGGTCCAGGCTGCGTCGCTGGAATGCCTCGTCGCCCACCGCCAGGATCTCATCCACGACCAGGACATCCGGGTCGAGGTGGACCGCGATTGAAAAACCGAGGCGCGCGAACATCCCTGAGGAGTAGGTCTTGACGGCGTTGTCGATAAAACGCTCGAGGCTGGCGAATTCGATGATCTCGCCGATGACCTCGTCGATGTAGTCGCGAGGTAGGCCGAGCAGGGCAGCGTTCAGGTAAATGTTCTCCCGCCCGCTGTATTCCGGGAAAAACCCCGCGCCCAGCTCCAAAAGGGCGGCCAGCCGGCCGGTGACCTGGATCACCCCCGACTCGGGCCGCAGGATGCCTGCAATGCACTTGAGCAGCGTCGACTTGCCCGAACCGTTTGGGCCAATGATCCCCAGGGTGGTCCCCTGCGGAACGTCGAAGCTAACGTCTTTGACCGCCCAGAAGCTCTCGAAGCGACTGCGGCGGCGGCGCAGCAGCGTCTGCTTGAGGCTGCTGTTCTTCTCATGGTAGATGCGGAAGCGCTTGTTGACGCCCGACACGCGGACAGCCGGGGTGTCCACGGCCATTACAGCTCCTCGGCGAACCGGCCCGAGAAGCGGTTGAAGACGAGGACACCCGTCAACAGCAGCAGTACCGCTACGGAGGTGCTGTAGGCCAGGCCCAGTTGGTGCGTGGGCCAGCGGTGGAAGGCGATGACGTCCTGGAATGAGGTGGCGATCCAGGTGACGGGATTAAGGTACACGACCCAGTGGAAAATGTGGAGACTCCGGTCGGCCACCCCATGCCCAGGCTTGGGTACGGAATCAGCCACGCTGAGCGGGTAGATGATGGGCGTCAGGAAGAACCAAACCTGGAGCACGATCGCCAACATGTACTGCACATCCCGGAAGTAAACATTGGCGGCGGCCAGTATGAGGCCAAGACCAAGAGCGAAGGCGAACGTCAGGACCGCCAGCACGGGCGCTATGAGTAGCGGAATCCCGACGCCAACATGCGCGCCGGTGGCGTAGTAGTAGAGCAGTAGCGGAACGAGGAGGATAAGTCCGATCAGGTAATTGATGAACGCGGCGATGACTGACGACACCGTCAACAGCACCCACGGAAAGTGGACCTTCTTGACCAGTGAACCGTTGTCCAGGACGCTGTTGCAGGAGTAAGAGATGGCCTGAGCGAAAAAGTTCCACGCCAGTAGGGCGGAGAGCAGGTAAACAGGGTAGGGTGGGCCGCCCGTAGGGAACCTGACGAACTTCGAGAAAACTGCGGTGTAGACAAGCATGTAGAGCAGCGGGTTGAGGAGGGACCAGAGGTTCCCCAGCGCTGACCCCTTGTGTCGCGACTGCAGATCGCGCCGCAGGAGTTCGCGGAGGAGCTCTCGGTGACGCAGGATCCCTCGTTTTGGTGCCGGCGGCGCTACCCTCCCGAGTCGCCCGGAGGCGGGTAGCTCGTTGGTAACCAAGACTTGCGCAGTTTAGCATCCGGCCATGGCCCTCCCCGCACCCGCCGCGCCCGTCGCCAGCGTCGTCGTCCTCAACTACAACGGCCGCGCCATGCTACCGGCCTGCCTTGAGGCCGTGCTCGGGCAGGAACTTGCCGGGGACTTCGAGGTCATCGTCGTGGACAACGCCTCCAGCGACGGCTCGGTGGCCTGGACCCGGGCGCAGCACCCCACCGTTCGGGTAATCGAGGCCGGCTCTAACCTCGGTTTCGCCGCTGGCAACAACCTCGGGCTGCGCCAGGCCCGGGGCGCTTACGCGGTGCTACTCAACAATGACACCGCGGTGCGACCGGGCTGGCTGGCCGCTCTGGTTGGGGCCGCCGAGCAGGACCCTAAAGCCGGGGCAGTCACCTCGAAGCTGATGTTCATGCACCGGCCAGGCGTCATACAGAACGCCGGCTGTCTGCTGCTCAGCGACGGCAGCGGCGGCGACCGCGGATCAGGACAGGCGGACACCGGGCAGTTCTCTGTCCGCGAGGAGGTTTTCGCGTTCTGCGGCGCGGCGGCGCTGCTGCGCATGGACGCGATCCGGGATGTAGGGATGTTCGACGAGTCGTTCTTCATGTACTACGAGGACCTGGACCTGAGCTGGAGGCTCCGCCTCGGGGGCTGGCGCGTGCTCTACGAACCGGCGGCGGTGGTCGACCATGTCCACGCCGGGTCGTCCGGCGAGGGCTCTCCCTTCTTCATCTTCCACGCCGACCGTAACCGCCTCTTCATGGTCCTCAAGAACGCCCCCGCCGCCTTTGCCGCCCGGGCCTTCGTGGGCTTCTACGGGCGCGCCGTGGGCAACTTGCTATCGGGACGACGCGGTGGCGCAGCGCCGCCCGCCGGTGCCGCCTCTCCGCGGGTTCAACCTGGCGCTTCGCGGGCAAGGATCCATGTCGACGTCGCCCTCTCCTTCCTGTGGCACCTGCCCCTGATGATCGTACGCCGTGTCCGTGTGCGCGGGCGGCGGACAGCGTCGGACACCGAGGTCCTGCGCTGGCTCTACCCGAGGGAAGAATGGGACGCGCGCTGAGAATCGGCATCCACTCACCCTTCTTCGGGTCCACCCTCGGGGGCGGGGAGAAATACCTCGGTGGCGTGGCCGAGGCAATTCGTGACGAGTTCCCGGCGCACTCGATCGAACTGGTCACGCCCGCGCCCGTCGATGAAGAGCTCTACCGCCGCATGCTGGGGCTGGACCTTCGCGGCATCGCCATGCGCCGCGCCGCGCCGGGCAACTCTGCCGCGACCGCGTTCATGCTCCGGCGGCTCAACCAGGTCAACTCACTGCGACGCTTCCGTAACCTGGCGCTGGCGGCCCAGGCGCTGGCCGCGTCGCGCCGCTTCGACCTCTTCATCAGCATGGTCTACGTGATCCCGGCCGTCAGCCGCGCCCGGCGCAGCTTGATGATCTGCCAGTTCCCCTACGAGCTCAACGGTCGGGCAGGGAAGCTCTGGCAAAGGGAGCTGAGAGGCTTCGATCCAATCCTGTGTTATTCGGATTTCGTCGGCGGCTGGATCCTGCGATACTGGGGGCGCGAGGCAACGGTGGTCAACCCGCCCATCGATATTCCTACCGCCGAGCCAGACTGGAAGGCGAAGGAAAACACAATCCTGTCCATCGGCAGGTTCTTCGCCGCGGGACACAACAAGCGCCAGGACCTGATGGTGCGATGCTTCCGAGAACTCGTCGATGACGGCCTCCAGGGATGGAAGCTGGTGCTTGCGGGCTCGGTGCACAACGACGCGCTGAACGCCGGGTACCACGATTCCGTGGTGCAGCTGGCGCAGGGATACCCCATCGAGATCCACACGGCTGCCGGTCACGACGAGATCCAAGCTATGTACCGGACGGCATCCATCTACTGGCACGCCGCCGGCAGTGCCGCCGAGGGCAGCGGGGCCTCCGCTGAGGTGCGGCCGGTCGAGATGGAGCATTTCGGGATGACTTCGGCCGAGGCCATGGGGCATGGCGCGGTGCCGGTGGTCATCAACGCCGGGGGCCAGCCCGAGGTGGTGCGCGACGGGATTGACGGGTATCTCTGGAGGTCAACGACGGAGCTTAAATCGCGGACACTCGAGCTGACGGAGGACCCCGCCCTCCGCCAGCGCATGGGAGAGCAAGGCCGCGCCGGCTGCGACCGGTTTAGTCGGGACGCTTTTCGCCGAGGGATCGTGTCCGCGGTGCGGCCCATCATCGACGACCTGCAGGGACCAAACCGGGGGTGAGAGCCGCGGCATTCGCACCGCGCTGCGCTGCGCTCAGCGAGCGCTGACCCGTTTGTCCTTCCGGAGAGCGTTCATCGCGAGCCGGGTCGTGCCCAGCGTGGTGATTCCGGCCCACACCGCAAGGTTCAGCGGCGCTGGTCGCCGGGCCGCCTCGTGCTTGAGGTAGTACAGCCACATGGCGCGGTGAAACTGGATTAGCATCTGGCCGCTGCGCTGGCGAGTGGACTCGCCCTTGACGTGTGTGACCCGCGCGGCGGGGACGTACACGCCCGGGTGCCCGGCCTGACGCAGCCGCCGTGTCAGGTCGAGGTCCTCTCCGTACATGAAAAAATCCTCGTCAAAGCCGTCCACTGCTTGGTACGAGGAGGCGCGAAACATCAGGCAGGCGCCGGTCCCGTTTAGCAGCTCCTGCTCCGCCTCATAGTCGGCGTAGGTCAGGTTGTAGCGGTTGACCCACTGGTTCCCGGGGAACAGGCTCGCAACACGGGTCACGTACAGCAGAGCCCCCAGCGGGTCCGGGTCACCGCGGAGGCATGCGCGGTCAAGTTCCCCCGACTCCTTGCGGATCTGGGGGCCGGCAAAGCCCAAGCAGAGGTCGGCGTCAAGCCGCCCCGCCAGCGTTTCGATGGCCTCTACGGACGCGATGCAATCCGGGTTGAGGGCGAGGACGAACTCGCTCCCTGCCCTACTGGCAGCGAGATTCGTTGCGCGCCCGAAGCCGAGGTTTACCTCGGAACGAATCACCTCGATCCCGTCATGGGCGGCGGCAATCGCAACACTCCTGTCGGTCGAGGCGTTGTCGACAATGATCACCTGCACTCGCCCCGCGAGAGGCGCCAGCACGCGGGCCAGGGTACCTGCGCTGTTGTGCGTTACGACCAGGACGGAAACGCGAGCGACCAGGCTCACGGCGCCGCCCTAAGCTCGCGGACATATTCCGCCACGGCCTCGTCCCAGACGCGCAGCGGGGGCTCGCCAAGGTCCCGCCAGCGCCGGTTGTCCAGTACCGAGTAGGCCGGCCGGCGCGCCGGGGTCGGGTATTCATGGGTGGATATCGGCGTGACTGTTGCGTCAACTCCGGCAAGCTCGACCACCCGCACGGCAAGCTCATACTTGCTGCAGTCGCCGCTGTTGGTCAGGTGATAAATGCCTGGCTCACCCACCTCAATCAGGCGCAGGGATGCGCCGGCCAGGTCACGTGCCCACGTCGGTGATCCGCGCTGGTCATGCACGACTCGCATTTCGCCCCGCTCCCGGGTCACACGCAGGACCGTGCGGATGAAGTTCGCCCCTTCCCCGAAGACCCAGGCCGTGCGGACCAGGTACGCAGCGGCGAGCCCGGCATCGCGCACCGCCTGCTCGCCCGCATGCTTCCCGCGTCCGTATTCGCCGAGGGGCGCGACAGGTTGCGTCTCCGGGATTGGCGAGTGCGCCGTGCCGTCGAATACGAAGTCCGTGGAGTAGTGCACCAGTGTGCTGCCCGCGTCAAGGCATGCGGCGGCTATAACGCCGGGCGCCACCGCGTTGACCTGCCAGGCGGCGGCAGCGTCAGTCTCCGCCCTGTCAACGCCGTTGTAGGCTGCGGGGTTGAAGACGATGTCAGGCGCCTCGTCGATGATCTGCGTGCGCGTCGCCTGGTAGTCGGTGATGTCGTGGTCGGCGCGGCGCAGGCCAACCACTTCATGGCCGCCTGCCCGGGCGGCGTTTACCAGCTCGATGCCCAGTTGACCCCCGGCCCCGAAGATTAGGACCCTCACCGGGTCAGCCCGCCGCGCCGGCCGGCCTGTAGTTCTTCTTGTAGAAGTCCCAGAACGCGCCGGACTTCAAGGGCCGCCACCAGGGTTCATTCTCGACATACCAACGTACCGTCGCGCGCACGGTTTCCGCGGCATCGAACTGCGGCGCCCAGCCTAGGGCCTGGATGCGGGAGGTGTCGATGGCGTAGCGATAGTCATGGCCGGGTCGGTCCGCCACCTCCTGTTTGAGTGACTGCGGCTTGCCGAGCTCGGCAAGAACGAGATCCGCCACCTCGACGCCGTCGAGGTGGTGCCCTGAACCAATGTTGTACGTCTCACCGGGGGCGCCGCCGTGAAGGGCCAGGTCTATGCCACGACAGTGATCGTCGACGTGGGTGTACTCCCTGACCGCCCTCCCGTTGCCGTAGATCGGCAGCGGGCGATCGTCGATGGCGTTAGTGATGAACAGGGGAACGATCTTCTCCGGGAACTGGTAGGGCCCACAGGTGTTGGCCCCGCGGGTGACTATGGTGCGAAGATCAAAGCTCGCCCTGTATGCCGCGACCTGCATCTCCGCGCCTGCCTTGCTGGCGGAGTAAGGGCTGCGCGGGACCAGGTTGTCGGCCTCTTTGGACCAGCCTTCGGCGACATGACCATAAACCTCGTCGGTGGAAACCTGCAGGAACCGCTCATGGCCCCGCTTGCGCGCGGCCTCTAGCAGGACCCAGGTCCCGAAAACGTCGGTCTGGATGAAGGCCCCCGGGTCCAGGAGGGATCGGTCCACGTGGGACTCTGCCGCAAAGTTGACGATGCAGTCCGCCTCACGGGCCAGCCTGTCGACGAGGGCCATGTCGCAGATGTCGCCCTTGATAAACCGAAAGCGGGGATCGGCCTCAAGGTCCGCCAGGTTGGCGGGGTTGCCGGCATAGGTCAGCTTGTCCAGGACCGTGACCTCGTAGTCGTCATGCTCCCGCAGGAACATCCGAACAAAGTTGCTGCCGATGAAACCGGCACCGCCGGTGACGATGTAACGTCGCATCACAAGTCCGATTTTAGGGGCGTGAGGCGCACGCTCAGCCCTGGCTGACGCCGTTCGCGCGGACGAAATCGTTGACCTCGTAGTAGGCGTCGATCGACTCCCCAGCGTCACCCCAGAAGCCATCCAGGACGTCGTAGGCCATCGTGCCCTGGTCCACGAACCAGTTGTTGACGTCGGTGATTTCCAATTCCCCGCGTCCGGACGGCTCAAGGGTGGGGATTACGTCGAACACCGTCGAGTCGTAGAAGTAGATGCCGGTTACGGCATATGGGCTGGGTGGGTTCTCGGGCTTCTCAAGGATCCGGACGACTCGGCCCTCGGCGTCCATTTCAGGCACCCCGAGATGGCGCAGGTGCTGGGGGTCCTCGACCCTGGAGAGCAGTACGCGGGCGCCACGCTCCTGGCTCGAGAAGTTCTCAACCGACTCCCGCAGCCCACCGCCCACGATGTTGTCCGCCAGCATCACCACGACCCGGTCGCCGTCCACGAAGCGCTCGGCCAGGCCCAGGGCCTCGGCGATCCCACCCGCCTTGTCCTGGTACGCATAGAGCAGCCTGTCGATGCCGTGGTCGTGGCCGTTGCCCAGAAGCCGCAGGAACTCACCCGCGTGTGTGCCGCCGGTCACCAGCATCAGGTCCCGCACCCCGGCCTTGACCAGGGCCTCGATGGCGTAGGTCACCATCGGGCGGTCGTAGATGGGCAGCAGGTGCTTGTTGGTGATCCGGGTGAGCGGATGGAGCCGCGTGCCGCTGCCGCCGGCCAGGATCACGCCCTTCATGTGCGGGGAATGGTAATCAATCGACTGACGATGCCCATTCGATACCACCTCAGGTACTTCGGTAACCACTTCCGGGTCTGAAAGCGGCTCTCCCCCGCTGTCCGGTCGCGCCAGGTCGTCGGGACCTCGGCCACCTTCATGCCGAGCCGGTGGGCCTTGACCGTCAGCTCGAGGCCCAGCTCGAAGCCCCCGTCCGACTCCACTCGCACCGCCTCCAGCAGCCCCCGGCTGTAGATGCGAAAGCTGTTGGTCGGATCGTGCGTCGGCAGCCCTCCCACCCAGTGCAGCGTCAGCCCCGCAACGCGCGAGAGGGTCCGCTTGATGATCGGGCCGCCGTACTGGTGCCCCCCCCTCATATAGCGGGAGCCGCTGACGACGTCGGCGCCTGCGACGGCGAGGGCGTACATGGCGTCGATCGACCCAGGGTCGTCGGACTGGTCCGCCATGGTCACCAGCACATGCGGTGCCCGCGAGGCCGCCAGTCCCGCCTTGATCGCGTTGATCGCACCCCGCCCCAGGGTGTTGAGGTGGAGCCGAAGCTGCGGATGCCGGCCCTGGAGGGCTTCAACCACCGGGACGGTGGTGTCCTCCGGAAAGTCGTGGACGACCAGGATCTCGAGAGGGCTTACACAAACCTTCTCGAGCACGGCCATGACCGTACTGGTGATGTTCTCCCCCTCGTTGAAGACGGGGATTACAACCGACAGAGCCGGGAGGTCAGCGCTCACAAACGTCCAGCGCGAACCTCCTCCTGGATCCACGGGATCACCTCGCCGAGCATCTCGTCCAGCGAGGTGGTCGCCTCATACCCCAGCAGCTCTCGCGCCTTGCTCACGTCCGGTGATCGCAGCTGGACGTCGTGCTCAAACGGTTGGTCGTGGACCACCCTGAGCGGCTCGTTGCCCTTGACCTTCTTCCAGATCCTCTCCGCCAGCTGAAGCACGGTCGTGGCCTCCGCGGTCGAGATGTTGAAGTCGTTGTTCACCGCGGCCGGGTGTTCCATGGCGATGCGGATCCCGCGGGCCAGGTCACCGCCGTAGGTGTAGTGCCGTACCTGCGTTCCATCTCCAAGGATGTGCAGCGGGTCCTGGCCCTTGAGCACCTTCTGGACGAGGTCCGGCACGACGTGACTCAGGGCCAGCTTGACGTTCCCGCTCATGATGTCGGAGTCGCGCAGGGCGCGCCTCTCGCCGATCCCGACGCAGTTGAAGGGTCGAACTATCGTGTAGGGCAACTCGTACTGCTCTGCCGCTCCACGGGCGAAATACTCCGCCGCCAGCTTCTGGAAGCCGTAGGTCGAGATCGGTGGCGGGCTCGTACTCTGCGCGCCCTCCGGGGTGGGGAACTCGGTCACGCTCTCGTAGACCATGCTGCTGGAGAGCACCGTGATCTTCCTCAGCCGGCCCTTCTTGAAGGCCTCGATCGCCGCGTCAAAGGTCGAGGCCAGGATCCGCTCGTTCTCTGCCAGGAGGTCGTAGGCGAACTCGTGGAAGTAGCTGATCCCCCCGATCATGGCGGCCCCCGCGATCAGCTGGTCGCAGTCGGCGGCGAGTTCGGTCATGAGGTCTGCGTCCTTGGCGTCACCCATGACGAAGCTGAATGCCGGATGGGCGTCGTAGCTCTTCGTCAGCGGGCCGTACTTGCTGAAGTTGTCGACCCCCACCACCTGGTGTCCCGCCTCCAGCAGTTCGGGGACGACATATCCCCCTATGAAGCCGGCGCTGCCGGTGACCAGGACCTTCAGCGGCCGGCTCCGCTCACAGCAGGATCCCCTGCCCCGTGAGGCCCCATACATCCACCACCCGCCTGCCCCTGGCGTCAAGGTCCCGGTACCGGAGGTGCGGCGCCGCAACCACCAACACGTCGGAGCGGTCGATGACCTCTGACTCCGGGAGGAACCAGCGATCGGCGATGTACGGGTCGGTACACAGAACCGTCGCCCCCTTGAAGGTCGCCAGCTTGCGCAGTTTGTAGCTCAGCGACGTGCGGGGATCGTCTGATTCTCCCTTAAACGCCATCCCCAGGATCCCAAGCGTTTTGCCCTGCAGCGAGCCACCCTCGTCAAGAGCGTTCACGATGTAAGCCGGGAGCCCTTCGTTTATCAGCATGGCCGCGCGGCCCATGGGGAAGTTGTCGGGGCTGAAGGCGGCAAGCTGCATGGTGTCCTTCAGCAGGCACGGCCCGGCTGCAAACCCAGGACCCGGCATGTCGCTCGCCCGCGGGTAGTTGTGGCGAACCGCGTGGAGGACGCGGTCGTAGTTGATGCCGTTGCGGTGGGCGATCTGGAAGAACTGGTTGGCGATCGCGAACCGCATGTACCGCCACGTGTTGGTGAGCAGCTTGGCCAGCTCGGATTCCTGCGGGGTGGTGCGAATGACTTCAACTCCCAGGGATTCGAACATGGCCCGGGCTCGATCGAAGGCCGCGTCGCTTGAGCAGCCAATGAGCTGCGGCAGGCTCTTGATCTCATCAAGGGCGTGTCCCTCGGCGATGCGCTCCGGGCAGAAAACCACGTCAACCTGGAGTCCCGTCTGCCGAAGCCGTTGCTCGACGAACTCCGTGGTGCCGGGGTAGACGGTGCTCCGCAGTACCACCAGGGTGCCGGATCGCAGCGTGGGAACGATGTCGTTGACGACCTTGTCGAAAAGCGTGGTGGACGGGTTCATGAACTCGTCAATCGGCGTTCCGACCACCAAGATGACCACTTCACTCTGGCCCAGGATCGCCGGGCCGGTGCTGAGGGTGAGCCGCCCAGTGGGCAGCACGCGCCGCAGCAACTCCTTGGCACCGTGCTCCATGAAGGGCATCCGGCCGCTCCGCACCAGCTCGACCTTGGCCTCGTCGGTGTCATAGATCCCTACGCGAGCGCCGGCGTCGGCAAAGGAGAGGGCCAGCGGCAGCCCGACATGCCCGCAGCCGCCGACGATGACCATGTCACAGGTCAGGGGGCCGAGATCAGTAGGCATTGCGATGGAAGAACACCCGGAGGAAGGTGAGCACGAGGATCTTGAGGTCGAAGGCCA
Organism: Candidatus Dormibacteria bacterium; assembly: GCA_046262515.1. Classification (GTDB taxonomy): domain Bacteria; phylum Chloroflexota; class Dormibacteria; order DASZGP01; family DASZGP01; genus JAXDLW01. The sequence continues at coordinate 19,685 of JBHEMP010000114.1, forward strand.
GGCTCCAGTTCTCGACGTAGTACGTGTCGTAGATGGTGCGCTGCTCGATCGCCGTGTCCTGGCGCAGGTCGTTCAACTGCGCCCACCCGGTGATGCCCGGGAGGACCGCGTGGCGCTGCTCGTAACCCGGGATCTGGCGCTCGAACTGGCTGACGAAATGGGGCCGTTCCGGCCGCGGCCCGACCAGGCTCATCTCGCCCTTGAGGACGTTGAAGACCTGGGGCACCTCGTCCAGGCCGGTGCGGCGAAGAAAGCGGCCCACCCGGGTGGTGCGCGGATCGTCGCGGTCGGCGAACCTGGGGCCGGACTTGAGCTCCGCGTCGGGAACCATCGAGCGGAATTTGTGGATGCGGAAGACCTTGCCGTGCCGGCCCACGCGCTCCTGGGAATAGAGAAGCGGGCCGCGCGAGTCGAGGCGGATGGCGACGGCGACGGCGGCCATGAGGGGAAGGCCGGGAGCCAGCAGGAGGACACCCACGACCGTGTCGAAGACCCGCTTGATGACCAGGTTCACACCGACGAGCCGCGAGCGGCGGACCCCGATCAGGGGGATGCCATCTATGTCATCGGCCATCGCCCCCCCGGTGATGACCTCCAGGAGGTCGGGGACGATCTTGAATTCGACGTTGAGGTCCTCGCAGGTCCCGATCAGTCGCAGGATCTGTTCGTGGTCGACCTGCCGGAGGGCGATGAACACCTCCTCCACGTTGTTGTTCATGACCAGGTGGGGCAGCTCGGAGGTCTCCCCCAGCACGGGCAGACGCTGGTATTCGCCCCCGACGGTGAGCAGCTCATCGACGACCCCAACCAGCTTGTAGCCGTACTCGGGGTACATTTCGAGCCGGTGGATGATGGCATCAGCGCCGCTGCCAGAGCCCACGACCAGCGCCCGCGTCGTGCCCAGCCCGTGGCGTCGAAGCTCGGTCAGCACGGCCCGCATCAGGCCGCGGAAGAAGATGACCAGCACCGCCGCCGCCACGGCGACGTAGATCACCATCAGCCGCGAGTACGAGAACCCCCTGTAGAGGGCCATGGTGGCCAGCAGGAGCACCGCGCCAAGGGCCAGGCCGCCGATGATCCCATAGGCCTCGTCGAGGAAGGCCCGCCCGCGCGACTGGATGTAGGCGCGGTTGAGGAAGAGCGTGATCCCCATCACCACAACCACCACCGGGATCGCCGCCACGTAGCGCCGCAGGTCGGGCGCGGACTCGCCGGGGACGGGGATCCTGTCCAGCCTGCTGACATAGCGGTACCAGTAGGCAACAAGCACGGCCGCGCCGAGGGCGACGGCGTCGCCGGCCAGCAACCCCATCGTGTACCAGGGCTGGATCGCCTGGGCGCGCGCACGGCGGCGGGTCGCGGTGCTGCTCAGGCTGTCGTGCGCCATCTCAGGCCACCATCCTCTCACCCGCCTCGGCGCGGGCCCTGTCCTGCCGCAGGGCGGCCGCGTGCATGCCGAGCAGGGCGAAGGTCATCCACGACAGGTCGTTCTTGAAGAACGGGTTATCGATCATGCCGTGCACCAGGATCACCACGCCCGCCGCGGCAAAGGCGGCGTGGTAGGCGTGCAGCGCGGTGTGGGCGCGCAGCGCAGTCCAGGTTCTGCGCACGGCGTCGGCCACGAGCCACACGAAGGCGATCAGTCCCAGCAGCCCGGTCTCGGTCCAGAAGTCCAGGAACAGGTTGTGACCATAGATGTGGTCCTCCCGGTACGCGCTGACATCCTTATAAGGCGCAAGCGCCGCCCTGAACCCGCTCAGACCGGTCCCGGTGAGCGGGTGGGCCCCCGACTTCATCATCGCGAACACCGCCCGCCACAGGTCGACCCGGGTGTTGACGCTGTTTAGCGGGTCGTGGGGGTCGAACTCGTGGGCGATACGACGCCGCACGGGCGGCAGGAACAGTGAAGCCACCGCAACCACCGCTACGGCGGCCAGGGCGACGCGCCGGCGGGGGTGGAGGGCGGCCAGTAGGAGGAGCGCCAGCGCCAGCCCAAGCCACGCGCCCCGGGAAAAGCTGAGGGCGATGGCCGGGACCGCCAGGATGAAGAACACGGCTCCGAGGCGCTTTTCGCGCCGCTGTCCAAAGGCTACGAGCGCCGCGGCGGCGGCCGCAAGCGGGGCGAGGAACAGCCCTGTAGCGTTGGGGGTGAGGTACAGCACGACCACCGGGGATTCAACAAGGTGAGGACGGTGGGCGGCGAGCGCCACGATGAACGCCATCGTGTTGATGGCTGAGACCACCACTCCCGCGATGAAGAACCCGTGTAGAAGCTTCTCCAGGTCGGCACGGGCCCGGGACACGTCCGCGATGACGTACGCGGCCAAGGCCGGCTCGATGAAATATGCCTTCCAGATACCGAGGCTCGCCCGCCGGTCCGGGGCGATCACGGCCGAGATCGTGGCCGCGACCAGCAGCAGCGCGACCGGCCAGAAGTAGGCCATGCGCCGGGGATCAGGAAGGCGCTCCCCGCTGCGGGCCTTCTCGAACCCATACACGACAAGCAGCGCCAGCAGCGCGAGCTCAAGGGTGGTGAAGGGCAGGCCAAAGACCTTGCCGCGTAGGACGTAGGCGAAAGCCAGGGCCGCGGCGAGGCGCACGAGGGCTCGGCTGGCAGGCACGTTCGAATAGTAAGCCGGGATCCACCGATAATCGTCCCAGCTGATGCGCATCTTTTCGGGGATCCAGCCGACTGGGGTAAAGCACTTCGGGAACTACAGCGGTGGCTTCCGGCAGTACGTCGCGACCGCGAGCCAGGGCGACGGGTTCTTCTGCGTCGTAGACCTCCACTCCCTGGGGGTGGCATACGACCCCGCCGAGCTGCGCGACCGGACCCTCGACCTGGCGGCCATGCTCTTCGCCACCGGCCTGGACCCCAAGACCTCAACGGTCTACCTGCAGAGCCACGTTACCGCCCACGCCGAGGCCAACTGGCTCCTGAGCTCGGTCGCCACCGATGGCGAACTGCGGCGTATGACCCAGTTCAAGGACAAGTCCGCCAAGCAGGCCTCGGTATCGGCAGCGCTGCTGACCTACCCGGTGCTGATGGCCGGGGACATCCTCCTCTACCAGACCGACGTTGTGCCCGTGGGCGACGA
>JBHEMP010000115.1:0-21765 GCA_046262515.1 Candidatus Dormibacteria bacterium
GCCGTCGATGCCGACCAGCGCTTCAACATTGTCAACGTCGAGGTGGAGTCGTTGGGGGACGCGGACCTCCGGGTCCTGGACCGCAACTTCTATACCAGCAGCGCCTGTGGAGTCTGCGGCAAGGCCAGCATCGACGCCCTCAAGGTGCGTGACCCCGGCTGCCTGGTGCAGGGGTCTCCGGTCGTGACCGCGCCGGTGCTGCGAAGCTTGCCGGAGCGTCTGCGCGCAAGCCAGGGCCTCTTCGAGGCAACCGGCGGCCTGCATGCCGCGGGCCTCTTCACCCCCTCGGGCGACCTCCTGGTGCTGCGCGAGGATGTCGGGCGCCACAACGCCGTGGACAAGGTGGTTGGCTGGGGACTGCTCGGTGGTCATCTGCCCTTCCGCGACGCGATTTTGCTCGTCAGCGGTCGGACCAGCTACGAGATCCTGCAGAAAGCGGTAGCCGCGGGCGTCCCGGTCGTCTGCGCTATCTCGGCGCCGAGCAGCCTGGCGGTGGACGTGGCGCGGGAGTTCGGCGTGACCCTTGTGGGTTTCCTGCGCGGGGGCCGATTCAATGTCTACAGCGGCTGGGAGAGGATCGTCTCGGAGTAGGGTCGATGACGGCTGGATGGACCCGTTCCAGCCTGGCAGCCCTCTACTCGGTGGAGGAGTCGCCGAGGCGGCGCGGGATCGGCCTCGCGCCCTCTGCCGCGGCGATAGCCGCCACCTCGCTCCGGAGGTCGCCCCCGCCGCCGAGGGCCAGCGCCGCGCTGAGTTGCAGAGGCGCCAGGTCGCCGGGGATAGGGCCGGTGCGGACTTCGATCGCGGTTGCGGGGTCCTCGCAGAGACGTCTGAGCATCTCCGGGGCATCCTCCGGGTTCGGTGAATGCGCGGTGTAGGCGGACATGACTTCGCCGTCACGAACCAGCACCACCCCCTGGTCCTGACCATTGGTGACGATCAGGCTGCCACTCAGCCCGCTGTCGCCGAGGTGGTCAAGGAGGGCCGGGACGTCGACAAACCGGGCGAAGAGGTTTTCATACAGGCTCGGGGCGGTGAGCAGCTGGTAGATCCCGACCACGACCTCCTCGCTGAGGGCGACTATGTCGACTTCGCCGCCACCCTCGGCGACCGCGGCGGCGACGAGCCCCAGCGCCCGCTGGCCCGTGACCACGACCGGGGCCATGTCGAACAGCGTCTCCACGACCGCTCCTCGGAGCAGGAGGACCACGCCGTTGATCTCGGCCGCGTGCACTCGCAGGTAGCCGGTGAAGCTACCCGTCTCCATGGTCCCCAGCATCTTGTCGAGGGCGACGAAGTCACTGCGCAGGCGCTGAAGACTCTCACCGGGTGGCATCGCATAGAGCTGCATATCGGCTGAGTCCCGCCTCTCGGCGGGGTTATCGGACGCGCGGCGCTGTGGATTGGCGGTGGCCATGGCGGTCATGGGATCACAGCATGGCAGAGGTGCGACGGCCAGGCGACCCCATCACGGGTTAAGGGATGTAAGGATCTGACCCTCAAACGGGCGGCGGCGGCAGTGGCACGCCCCCGGGGATGGTGCCTCCTGCAGGGCTCGGGCTGGGCGATGGATCAGGGCTCGGCGGCGCGGAGGCGCCACCACCGGGCTGGCCACTCCCCTGGGCCGGCTGAGCGGCGGCGCGCTGCGGCGCCGCCTGGACGGCCCCCTCGGGAAGTGCGATGAAGATCCAGTAAGCGGAGGAATCGGGCTCGGCGCACGTGGCCAGCACCGCATGCGGGTAAGACCCGTCCTGGCTATACGCCGACGCCTCCCGGGGCGAGACACGCTGCACCTCACTGATCGTGAACACGTCGTCGACCCCATCATGCTGGTAATGCACCTTGTCGCCGGTGTGGCTGCGGGTCAAGGGGGTGAAGACACCGGGGTTGTGTCCAACGAGTGTTGTCACCGCGCCGGGGGTGCAGACGTAGTGGACCGCGCTGGCGCGGGTCATCGCGGTGTGGCCGCTGCAGTCGGTGTAGTCCGCGACACCCACCTCTAGGCCGACCGAGGGAACGCTGATCATGGCGCCTGGGCGCGGAGCGGGGGCGGCGGCGCTGCCCGCGGTGGTTCCCAGCAGGGGCAGCAGCAGCGGCCCGCCAGCCGGTGTCGGGGACGCCGCGGGGACAGCGGTGATTGGCTGACCCGGGAGGTTGGCGCTGGCGGCCACTGGGGCCCGATGGTGGCCCGGCACTGGGCGGGCCGCGGTGTGCGCCGTCGAAAAGGTGGTCAGGGCCGCCGGCAGCAGCAGAACCACTGCCGCCACGCCCATCGCCCCGGCACGTCCGCGGTGGCGCCCAGTGCGCGCGCGCGAAAGTAGGCGTCCTCCAAGTCCCTCTTGCACTGCGGTGCGTCCTCCTCTTGCTGTGGGGCGGCCCCCAAACGGACACCGGTCCCCTTCAACTAAACGGCTACCCCGGTGCTTTCCTGCGGGCCATGACGTAATTGGTCGCGCCCGAGCACAGCTTGCGCTGGTGGCGAGGATGGGACACAATATGTGGTATCGAACAGCTGTACGTTCTGTCCGGTGCCAGCCGCGAGCAAGGCTCGCGCGAGGGGCGCCCTCCGGAGTCCGCCACGGTCGAGGAGCTCGCCGAGTACTGGGCCGCGCACGAGGCGGAGCTAAAAGAGCTGTCGAGCTGGATGTTCCGCGTCCGGCGCCGCCTCGGCGACGCGGTCCGGGACGGCGGTCCCATCATCACTTCCAGCGGTCGCCTCGGCCTCGAAGCCGCCGGGTACGAGTACCCCGCAGAGATCGCCCAGGAGTTCCCGGGCCTGGGCCGCCATTGCGTGAGCGCCATCGTCGACACCCTGGAGCAGGCAGAGCGCATCCTCGACCTGGTCAGCGAAGAGGTTCCCGGCGCCGAGGTGGCGCACGAGCTGAAAGTAGACGGTCGCGCGGCCTCCCGACTGGTGCAGCAGGGCGGCACGGCGGCCAAGCGCATCCTCGACCTGCGGGTCCCAAAAGGACGCCTGGCCGTCAGCTGAGCGGGCTCCCCTGACGTCGTCGTCCGCGCCGGAATCGTCCAGCGCAGCCCCGGGCTCCGCCCGGGGGCTATCACGAGGGACGGGTAAGATCCTTGGACCCGGGCCCGCATAGCTCAGTGGTAGAGCAGTTGACTCTTAATCAATTGGCCGGGGGTTCGAATCCCTCTGCGGGCAAATACAAAAATGTGGTAATTCGGGTGATGTGTCCCACCTAGCGGAGATCAGAACCGTGGGACCCTGAGCAATTGCGCTCCAAATGCCCTATATAGGTGCAAGTGCAACCTGCCGTTTCCCTTCACATCAAGCATTTGCGGGTGCACAGGAGGAATACACATGACAATCCAACGTAAGCGCGCGATCCTGGGCCTTCTACTCGCGCTGGAAGGGGTGTTGATCATCGCCGGGGCGGTAGTCGTCGCCTTTAGCGTCTCCGCCCTGTACCCACTGGACCAGTTGCTGGGTGCCGACGCCTCGGTAGCTGCGGTCGTCATCGGGGCGGCCTTCATCATGACGTTCCGCAATCCGACCCGGTCATGGGTGAACCTGGCGATCCTGTACTCGGCCCTGACCATTGCGGTACAGCTCTGGAAGTACACCACGAGCTATGGGACGCGTCCGAGCCTTCTCACGATGGTGATTTCAGCGATTTTCCTGGTCGGGTTCCTGGCGCTCTATCCGCGTAACGAGGCTGTCGCCTCGACAGAGGCGGTTCCCGCCTAACGGGGGATCCACGGGTGCGGGCGCGATTGACGCGCCCGCACCAGTTCAGCCGTCAGCTGACGATCTCTGTCAGAGCCGGGTGCGCTCCTCGCCACCGGCGACGCTCTCGCGCTCCGCACTCTGAGGTTCGGTGGGCCGCTCCTCGAAGTTGCGCTCAGCGCCATCACGCTCGGCGATACGGTCCTCGGTGCCGCGCGCGCCAGAGGCCACGGGCAGTCCACCGTTCTTCATGCTCGACATCCCGTAGCGCCCGATGATCTCGTGTGCCTCGAGCTCGCGACCGGGGGCGCGAACGGTGACCAGCACATTCCCCGCCTCGAACTCACGGCCGTAGTGCTCCGCGTCGTCATGGCGCACCCCGGCTCCCGTGAGGGCGCCAACTATCCCGCCGGTGGCGCCGCCGGTCAGGGCGCCGAGGATAATCGTGCCAAGAATCCCCGCCCCGATGACGGGGCCCGCGCCGGGAATCAAAAAGGCCGCCGCCGCACCCAGGACGCCACCCTCGACGAGACCGGTTCCGACCCCGGCGCCGGCGCCTTTGCCGTGGTCGCGCTCGGTGTGGACACCATCCTTCTCGCCCTTGCGGAGGACGCCGATGTGCTCATGGGTGAAGCCGGCCTGCTCCAGGGCACCGACCGCCTTCTGGGCGTCGGCATAATCGCGAAAGGCACCAACGACGGTGCCGGGGTTCTCAGTGGTTTCCAAAACGACCTCCACGGCCCGGCGATAGACCCTCGCCTTCGGCCATAGTCTCTACCCTATAAGGTGGTACCGGCTATATCAATAAACCGGTGTGGAGGGTGGCTAGAACCCGGCGACCTGGTGCGGCGTGTATGGTGCTTCCAGCTCCTCGGTTTCCGCGTCCGTAAGGGCAAGGTCGACGGCAGCAACAGCATCAACCAGGTGACTTTCCCGGGAAGCACCAACGATGGGCGCGGTTACCACCGGGTTCCTGAGAATCCACGCCGTCGCAACCTGGGCGCGGGAGACCCCCCGGGCCGCCGCCACCCTGCCCACCGCTTCGATCACGCCCGCGTCACCACCATCGTTGTAGAGCGTTTTCCCGAATTGGTCCGTCTCGCTGCGCCGCGTCTGCTCCCCAATATCCCGCGCCAGGCGTCCCCGCGCCAGGGGACTCCACGGAATGACGCCGATACCCTGGTCTGCGCACAGCGGCAGCATCTCGCGCTCTTCCTCGCGGTTCAGGAGGTTGTAGTGGTCCTGCATGCTGACAAAGCGCGTCCAGCCGCCGAGCTCGGCGACATGCTGGGCCTTGGCGAACTGCCACGCCCACATCGAGGAAGCGCCGATGTAGCGTGCCTTTCCCGCCTTGACCACGTCGTGCAGGGCCTCCATGGTCTCCTCAATCGGAGTCGCCGGGTCCCAGCGATGCACCTGGTAGATGTCGACGTAGTCCGTGCCCAGCCGCGCGAGGCTCGCGTCGATCTCGGTCATGATGGCGCGCCGTGACAGCCCGGCGCCATTGGGCCCGGGGCGCATCCTGCCATGGACCTTGGTGGCCAGCACGACGTCTTGGCGTCGGGAGAAGTCCCGGATGGCGCGGCCCACGATCTCCTCGCTGCTCCCGGCCGAATAGACGTTGGCGGTGTCCAGGAAGTTGATACCCAGTTCCAGCGCGCGCCGCAGCAGGGTGCGGCTGTCCTCCTCCGGGAGGGTCCACTCATGGCTGCCGCGGTTGGGATCGCCAAAAGTCATGCAGCCAAGGCAGATGCGCGAAACCTCGAGCCCCGTGCGGCCCAGCCTGACGTACTCCATGACCGCCGAGCATAAGGTCACCCTCCCTCGATTAACACGAGCGCCGGCTGCGCCCACCTACGATCGACCCGTGGATCAACCCTGGACAGACCTCCCGCGCTCGGCATGCGACGTGGACGCAGATCCCCGACTCGTCCACCAGGTCCTCGGCGCCGTCGTCACCCAGCCGTCGGGGGACCTGGCCGGCCACCGTTTTACGCGTCTCTCGCGACCCTCACAGGGAGAGGCCGTGGTGCGCTTTGACCTGCGCCTCATGGGACGCCCGCTGGCAACCACGGAGCGGGTAACCGTCCACCCGGGCGGGGTTTCGTTCGAACAACTCGACGGCTACCTGCCGGCCGTCGAAGAGTCGCTTGAGATCGTCAGTATCGGGGGCGGGGCGACGCAGGTCGTTTACAGCGGGCGCTTTCGGCCCCGTCCCGGGCTCCTGGGCCGAAGCCTGGGTGCCGTACTGGCTCGCGCTGTCTACGGCGCCGAAGGACGGCGAACGCTGGCGGCGGTCAAGTCCACCGCTGAGGCGCGACAGGCTCGTTCAGCCATGTTCCGCCGCCCGAGGTGATCGGCGCGCGAGCTGCTCGACCGGCAGCGGCCGGCCTCCTGGGATACATCCTGGGAACGCTTCCTTCGGCCGCGATCGCGGCGCGCCTGGCGGGCTCCACCGGCTCGATCGGGTCCGTCGGCACTGGCAACCCTGGTGCCTACAACGCCGCCACCCAGCTGGGGCCGCGCTGGGGGGTCGCGGTCGGCGCCGCGGATGTACTGAAGGGGGTGCTGGCAGCCCTTGCGGGTCGGGCCCTCGACGGCGATCGCGGCGTCTACACGGCGTCCACCGCGGCCGTGGCCGGGCACACCTACCCGCCCCGGCGGCGGGGAGGTAAGGGGATAGCCACCAGCTTCGGCACCTGCATGGTCGCCTTCCCCGTGTGGGTGCCCGCGGACCTGGCCATCGGCGCGGCCGTGCTGTACCTGCGTCGTGATGCCGGCAGCGGAGATCGAGCGGCGCCGGCGGCGAAAGCCTGCACCGCCACGTTCCTGGCGGTGGGAACGCTATGGGCCTGGCGCGGGTGGCCGAACTGGGGCGGCCCGCGTGGCCGGAAGGGCCTCTTCGCCTATGTCCTCGGGACCTCGCTCCTGACCGGGTCGCGGTGGCTTCGGCGATAGTCACCGATTCCGCTTCCGCGCTCACGCCCGCGGTCTGCGCGAAGCTCGACCTTGAGCTGGTCCAGCTTCGGGTGATGTTCGAGGGGCGCGACCTGCCGGATTGCAGCGTCGACCGCGCGTCACTGTATGCGGCGCTGCGCTCAGGGGTGCCGGTGACCACGTCGCAGCCTTCGCCGGGTGATTTCGCGCGGGCCTACGACGCGGCGCTGGCGCACGGGATACCTGCGACCTGGTCGATACACGTCGGTTCGGCCGTCAGCGGAACACTCAACGCGGCGCGTATCGCGGCGGCTGCGACGAAGCTCGACGTCAGGCTGGTGGACACGGGCCTGGCCTCGATGGCAGAGGGGCTGTGCGTCGTGGCTGCAGTCGCGGCCGTGCGCGCGGCTCCGGGCGCCGATGTCCCGGCTGTCGTCAACGAAGCATCCGCAGCCCAGGAAAACGTTTTCTTCAGCCTCACGCCTGAGCTCCTCGCGACCTCGGGCCGCGGTGAGGTGGCGGTCGAATCAGCGGGCATGCCCGTCCTTGCGCTCACGGCCGGGGCCGGTGTCGCGGAGGTGGGGCGCGCCCGGGACCTGGATGAAGCCATAGATACGATCGCGCGGCGCGTGAAATCCTCCCGTTCGCTGGGGGTGGTCGCGGTAGGAGGAGGAGGCACACCCGAGGCGACGGAAGAACTCTGTCGCCGGGTGGTCGCGCTCCGGGGTGAGCGAAGGGTGGTTCGCTACGAAGTCCCCGCAAGCATCGCGGCACACACGGGCCCCACGCTCGGGGTGATCATTTCCTCCGTCGACCTGCCGGTCTGGGCAATCGACGCCCTGCGCGGCTGACCGCCCTACAATCAGCCCGCAGTCCAGCACGGAGGGTATTTGTTGGTTAAGCGACCACTGATGGCGCTCGCCGTCGGCGCCACGCTCGTCGCCGCCGGGTGCGGCGGAGGCGCCGACTCCGGTTCCGGCTCCAGCACCGCAGTTTGCCCGGTGGATGCGGCGGCCCCCGCGCACAGGACGGCTCCGCCACCAAGAAGCTCCCTGCTCACGGCAGGGACGCTGACCTTTGGTTCGGATATTTCCTACCCGCCTCAGGAGTTCCACCCCGATGGCTGCGGAGCCAGGACGGTTGATGGCTTCGACATCGACGTTGCCAGGGCCCTGGCTGCACGCATGGGCCTCAAGTTCGCCGTCGTGGACACGAAGCTCGACGCAATCATCCCCGCCCTCCAGGCGAAGAAATTCGACGCGGTGGTCTCGGCGGTCACCATCAATGACGAGCGCAAGAAGGTCGTCAACATGGTGCCCTATTTCGTTGCGGGTGAGTCCTTCGTGGTGACCTCGGGCTCCAGCAGGAACCCCCTGGAAATCAAGGATCTCTGCGGCCTGAAGGTCGCCGTCGAGAAAGGAACTGTCGAGGAGAGCGATGCCGCTGATGCCAACGACGCGACCAGGAATGGCCCGTGCGCCGGAAAGCCGATCCAGTTCAAGGACTTCTCTTTCGACAAGGACACCGAGGCGCTGGTGGCGCTGAAAAAGGGCACCGTCGACGTGCACTTCACGGACTCGCCGGTGGCCGGGTACGAGGTGCTCATGAAGAGCGGCTATCGCATCAGCAACAAGGCGCCGCTGAACTCCGCCCCCGAGGGCATCGCCAGCCGCAAGGATGACGATGCGATGACCACCGCACTGACTGCCGCCTTTGCCGCAATCAGGAGCGACGGCAGCTACAAAAAGTTGTTGGACAAGTGGCGGGTCGCGGACGGGGACATCGCCAGGGCGCCGTAAGCCGGGTCAGGCCGCAGCGGGAGGACGCCGTGTGATGAGCCCGCGCGCGCCGGCGACACCCAGGGCGGCCGCCGACAGAGACAGGGCCCCGAGGCTGATGTAGGAGAGTGCGTCGAGCCCGAGGGGCAGGTAGGAGTCGCTGTACGGGCCCCACGGAGGCAGCAGGTGGACGGCCAGCACGCCAATGGCCACGGTCGACCCAAGCGCCAGGGCCAGCGGTGGGGTGAGACGGCTGTGACGGATTGCCAGCACCAGCACCAGGATCGCGAGCACAAGGCTGATCGTCCCCGGCGTGGTCACGCCAGGACCGAGGGGGCGGCCCTGGCGGACGTGGTCGGCGAAATGGAGCAGGTCGATTGCGACGAAAACAGCGGCAAACAACGGCAGCGCGGACTTCATCCGGGTCATGACTGAAGATACGCCGCGTCGGCGGCAGGAGATCACCGTGTGATCGCGATCGCCTGCGCTGCCATACTCCCCGCATGAGCAACAGCAAGAACGGCAAGACCCTCCTGGTCACCGACTCCGGCTGCGACCTCTCCCAGGAGTGGCTGGACGAACACGGCGTTGTCCTGGTGCCGCTCGCGGTGAGCTTCGGCCTCGAGACGTTCACCGACCGCATGGACATCGACAACCAGCGGTTCTTCCAGAAGATGGCCGCGACGGACCGGCCTCCGACAACATCGCAGCCGTCGCCAGGCGCCTTCGTCGAGGTCTTCGACCGGGCGGCGGATGAGGGCAGGGACGTCCTCTGCCTGACCATGTCCGCCCGCATGAGCGGCACCAACGGGTCGGCCGTCACCGCAGCCGGGATGACCAGGGCGGACGTCGTGGTCCAGGACACTGAGGCGATGTCCGCCCTCCTGGCCGACCAGGTGATGTCTGCGGCGGCGGTGCTGGAGGCGGGTGGATCCCGTGACGACGCCGCCGACGAGGCCGAGCGCGTGATGAACCACCAGGAGCTGCTTTTTACCGTGCCCAACCTTGACGCCCTCAAGGCCGGCGGGCGTATCGGGCCTGCGGCCGCGATGCTTGGCGGCCTGCTGCAGATCCGACCCATCCTCACCATGCGCGAGGGTGAGGTCGCGGTTCACAGCCGCGTTCGTACCAGCATCAAGGCCCGGGAAGCCATCATCCAGCGCCTCCACGAGAAGACCGAGGCGGCGGGTAAGAAGGCGCGGGTGTTCGTGGCCGCGGCCAACGACCGCGAGATGGTTGATGAGTTCGCGGAGCGGGTCAAACCGTACGCCGACGGCGAGATTACCCGGCTGGAAATCGGCCCCGTGATCGCCGCGCATACCGGCCCTGGCACCGGTGGAGTGTCCTACCGCATCAGTTGATGGTTACCCTCAGCAGGTGACCGTCGCGCGACCCGTTGGCTTTCGCCAGGCAGTGGCAGCGGGAGCCCAGCGCCTGCGGCGCCAGCATCTGCCCTTTGATCCTTATGTGATGTCCGTGGCCGGGGCGGCCCTCTACGGTGGCGGCGGCACCCTTGTGCTTCTCACGCTGGCTGTCGAACCGCCGGCGGCGCCCGGCCGCTGGGGAGTCCTCGGAGTCGCGGTGGCGGCCTACCTGGTTACCGCTTTGCTGGTCCTCGGTCGCACATGGCTACCCGGGGGGGTGTTCCCCTACCTGACGGGCGCGGGCAGCATCCTCATCACCCTGCTGTTGTGGTTCGACGGCGCGTCGTTCAGCCCCTATGCGCTCCTGTACATATGGGCGGCCCTGTATGGGTTCTACTTTTATTCACCGATCGTCGCGCTGGTGCAGGTCCTGGTCATCGCCCTGGCATCCGGGGTAGAGCTCTACCTGTCTCATCACAGCGTTCCGCTGACGCGCTGGCTGATGATCGTCGGGACCAGCCTGGTGGCGGGTGTGGTGATTCAGCAGCTGGTGGTCAGCGTTCGAGCCCTTGCCGACCGCGATGGTCTGACGGGCCTGCCCAACCGTCGCCGTCTCGAGGCCGAACTGGCGCGGGAGATGGCCCGCGCCAGGCGCGCGCGGTCGGCACTCAGCGTGCTGATGATCGACCTGGACCGCTTCAAGGAGTTCAACGATGAGATGGGGCACCAGCAGGGGGACCGCCACCTTCGCGAGACAGCCAAACAGTGGAGCGCAGAGCTGCGCGACACCGACCTCCTGGTGCGTTATGGCGGTGAGGAGTTCGCTGTGATTCTCCCCGACACCAACGGGCAGGAGGCGCGGGTAATCGCCGATCGTCTCCGCGGGGCTACCCCGCATGGGCAGACGGCCTCGGCCGGGGTCGCCACCTGGAGCCACGGCGAGGACATGGGCGGCCTGCTCAACCGCGCCGACGCGGCCCTGTATGAAGCCAAGGTGGCGGGTCGGGACCGGGTGGCGGTGGCGTCTTCGGTGGGTTCGCCCTCAATACAGGGCGATACCCAGGGATGGGCCCACCTGGTGCCGGCAGCCCTGGCTTCGCGGAGCGTGCGCTTTGCTCACCAACCGGTGGTCGAGCTGAGGACCCGGCGCATCGTCGCGTATGAGGGCCTGGCCCGTCCGGGGTCTCCCAGCAGCGACATGAATGTCGAGGGTTTTTTCGCCGCGGCCCAGCGGTTGGGCCACGGTCGCGACGTGGACTGGATGTGCCGGCGAGCCTGCCTGGAGCAGAGCCGCGCGCTGATCACCGACGAACTCCTGTTCATAAACGTAGGGGTCCCCGCTCTCCTCAGCCCGCTCCATCCGCCCGACCAGATGCTGTTGCTTCTCCGCAGCACAGGGTGGTCGGCCCAGAGCATCGTCATGGAGATCACAGAGCGCGACCTCGTCAGCGACCTCGTACGTCTCGAAGACGTGCTGGCGGAGTACCGCGCAGCGGGGTTTCGGTTCGCGGTTGACGACGTTGGAGACGGACACTCCACCCTCGAGGTGCTTGCGGCGGCATCACCTGAATACATCAAGGTGGCGCGCCGGCTGACCAATAATGTCGAACATCCCGGCGCACGGGCGGCGGTCTGCGCTGTGATCGCCTTCGCCGCCAGCCTTGGCGCACAGACGGTCGCGGAGGGCATCGAGACCGAGGAGCAGGCGCAGCGGCTCAGTCAGCTGGGCTGCGAACTGGGACAGGGGTGGCACCTGGGACGCCCGACCTTCCTTGAGCCGCGCCGGCCCGTGTTCCTTCCCGCCAGTGGCTGACCCCGACGTCGAAGGCCGGGGAAGTCAGATTACCGGCAGCCCCACTGGTCGGCCTGGCCGTTGGCGAACATGCCCGCCGCGACCCTGGACTGGTCCGCGGCGTCCCAGATGTCATGACCGCCGTGGGCATAGAAAGTCCCAGGCATGAACTGGAAGAGCCCCGAGGCCCCGGATCGCGGGTCATATGCCCTCGGGTTAAGGCTTGATTCACACTCCGCGACGCGTACCATCTGGTCGCCATTGGCGCCGGCGCGCGCGGCGGCGGCGCGGATGATCCGGATCACCTCCTCCTGGCTGGGCGTGTGCCCGCTGGTGGCAGGCGGGCGGTTGGCGGCGGCGATCTGGGTATCCAGGGAGTTGATCCTGCTCAGCAGCTCGGTCGAGGACGTCGAGAGGGCGTCAAGCCGCCGCTGGTAGTCGGCCGCCGTGGCCAGCATCGTCGCGCGCTCGCCGGACAGCGCGGCCTGCAGCGCGTTGAGTTCGGCCTGACGGTGGGTCAGCTCAGCGCTCTGGAGGTTGAGGGCTGACTCCACCGCCCTCAGGTCCACGACCAGCGCGTGGGCCCGGTCGGTCATGGCCCGGTTGGCCATGACTCGGTTGAGCACCTGGTTGAGATCTGAGTTGCCGAAGAAGAGCTGGTCCGGGCTCATCTGGGTGCGGGACTTGTACGCCTGGCGGGCGACGGCCGCCAGGGCAGTTCTCTCGGTGGCGATCCGCGCGCGGGCCTCAGCCACCCTGCCCACCAACTCGTCGTGGCGCGTCCGCAACCTCGAGAGCTGGGCCTGGTTGCCCGCCAGTTGGCGGCGAAGCTCGGCCAACTGGTCCTGCACCGCGAGCAACTGACGCAAGGCCGCCGCCTGGCTGGAGCTCAGGTGACCGACCTCTGCCTGCAGGGCCGCGCGCTGGCCCGTGAGGGCGGTCAGGCTGCCGTCGGCGCCGGCAACCGGCGCCGTCACAGCCACCCCCAGGGCAAGCAAACAGATAGAAGCTGCGGTCTTCAGTCGCAGGGTATGGACCTCGTTTGAAGTGGTTTCGCGCCCCGTGATCCCATTCCCAAGGCCGCCACGGCGGCGAGGAGCGCTGACCTGATCCTACCTCCCGGCCCCCGAGCAGGCATGTCGCGCCGGTGTGGGGTTGGGTCTAGTCGGCGTGCTTCGCGTGCCCGTTGGACGGCGGCGGCGCGACCGAGGTCACAACCTCCATCAGGCTTCCACTCCCGGGAGTGGCCGAGGTCGCCCGCTTACCCGCAGGCGCCACCCGGCGTCGTGCCGCCGCCCGTGTGCGCGCCCCGCCGGCATTCGCGGCCACGGTCGGCCTGGTCGCCACAAGGGGCTTCGCCGGCACCGGGACCGCGCCGGCTGAGCGCGCGAGACGCAGGTATTCCTGGATACCGTCCTCGATCCCCTTGGTCAGGACACCGATGTCCTCGGTCGTGTCGTAGTCACCGGTGACGCCGAAATTCATACCGCCCAGGTAAGAGAAAATCGCGATGGCGATGCGCACGTTGCCCTGGATCGGGACGTAGGGGTAGGCCTCGATCAGCTGACGGCCCTGGATGTAGAGCGGCACCTGCGGTCCCGGGACATTGGTTGTGATCGTGTTGAGCGTTCGCTGAGGCATGCGGCTGGCCAGCCTGGTGCCGATTGCCAGCAGCATGGGGGGCGCGAAACCACCCATCTTGACCAGGGAATCGCCGGCGACGGCCATCTTTGACTGTTTGAGGCCGTCCATCTGCGCGCGGATAAGCTCGAGCCGCTCCAGCGGGTCGGCCACGCCCACCGGCAGCCCGGGGAACATGCCCGAGACCCGGTTGTTGTGAACGTTTTTCTCCTCCGCGCTGCGGACGGACACGGGCACCAGGGTCCGCACCACGCGCCCCTCGAGATCCGCGCCCCGGCTCTGCAACAGAGCGCGGAATCCGGTGGTGATCACGGCGAGCACGACATCGTTGACCGTGGCAGGGAAGGCGGTGCGGATGGTCTTGATGTCCGCCAGGGAAGACTTCGCCCAGCTCCAGCGGCGATGTGGGCCGATGGGTCCGTTGAGGTCGACGTTCTTGTTCGTGATCATCGAGGCGTAGGCCTCAAGGCTGCGCCGGACGTCGCCGAGGCTCATACCGCCGGGCAGGGGCGAGCGCGCCAGCGCAGGCAGCCCCCGGAGGGCCTCGAGGGGCTCGACAAGCCGATCGAGGGTGGCGTCGGCGAGGACCTCGATCGTGCCCGGCTCGCGGTCAGGGTTCCAGGGTTCGATGACCGGGTCGGCGGGCGTCGGGTTGGTGTCGAGGATCACCTGCAAAAGGTCCGCACCGCTGACGCCGTCGACCATGCAGTGGTGAACCTTCGAGATCAATGCCCAGCGGTTTTCCCGCAGACCCTCAACGATCCACATCTCCCACAGTGGCTTGGCACGGTCGAGGTTCTGTGCGAACACCCTCCCCGCCACGTTGCGCAACTGGTCCTCGCCACCCGGACGGGGGACCGCGGTGTGGCGGATGTGGTACAGGATCTGGAAGTTGGGGTCATCCACCCAGACGGGCCGCCCGAGCTGGAAGGGCACCATGCGTACCTTCTGGCGGTAGCGCGGTACGAGTGGCAGCTTGCTGGCCACCATGCGAACGACGTCACCGTAGGTGGGCGCCGGGCCCTCGAATATCGCGACGCTGCCGATGTGCATCGGGTTCTTGCCGTCCTCTATCGCGAGGAACGACGCGTCAAGCGGGTTCATCCTATCCATGCCCAATCCTCCACCAGCGGCGCTCGAAGTCTAGGACCTAGCCGGGATCCTTGACGGCCCGCGCAGACTAATCGGTGAATGCAGGGCCGTAACCAGTTCATGGGCCGCTGGTATCCACTTCCACCCCTCTGGCTGGAAGGGCGCGCAGGCCTTGAGTACGCCCGGCTGCTCCGTTCGTCAGTCTTCTCCGGTGCGGGCGTGGCCCCGGGCGAGGGCCGACCGGTGATGCTGATACCGGGCTTTTTGGCCGGCGACCGGTCCCTGGACGTGATGCGCGGCTGGCTGCGACGTAGTGGGTACCGGCCTCTACGGTCGGGCATCAACCTCAACATCGAGTCCTCGGAGCTCCTGGTGCAGCGGATCGGCGCCCGCCTCGCCGCGGATTACCGGCGGCACGGCAGGCGGGTCATCTTGATCGGCCAGAGCCGCGGCGGGGTGCTTGCCTTTGGGGTTGCCGGCAGGTTCCCGAAGATGGTCGACTGCGTGGTCACCCTGGGCAGTCCCCTCGCGGACCCCCTGGATGTTCACCCATCGACGATGGCTGCGGTGCACGTGGCGCGCCTGCTGCACACAATACGCCGCGGGCCGAAGGGACTGGACATCCGCTTTGACGATGAGCTAAAGAACCCCGTCACCGTCCCCGTGACTTCCATTTACTCGAACAGCGATGGCATCGTCAATGGCCGCGCCTGCCGGAGACCGGACGTCGAGAGCATTGAAGTTGGAGGCAGCAACGTGGGCATGGCGCTCAACCCCAGGGTTTACGAGCAGGTCGCTCGCCTCCTGGGTGGGCGCTCCACGCTGGACGTTACGAGCCCAGGTGCATCCCGTTGATGAAGCTTTCCCAGCAGACCCGGTTCCCGGCGAGGTTCAGCTCGTAACGCATCATTGCGATCTTCCGCTCGGGTCCGCAGACGCGCAGCACCCAGAGGCCATCGCAGTCAGCGCATTCCGCAAGGGTCGCGCGACAGCCCTCGGAACGCAGGTCCTGGGCGGCCGCCAGGCCCCAGTCTCGGCGGGGTAGGCGGATATCGATGCTGTCCTCCACCCGGCCATTCTGTCTCAGCAGGTGGGGAACGGCAAGCAGGCGACCAAAGAGAACTAAAGGGCGCACCGGACGGTGCGCCCCTTACCGAACTCGAGTGCTCAGACGGACTCCGCCTGCGCCTCCTGCTCGACGGCGGCCTTGCTCTCGGCCAGCTGGCCCTCGATCTCGAGCTTCACCTTGTCGCCGACCAGCAGTCCGCCGGCGGCCTGGACAGGGACGTTCCACTTCAGGCCGAAGTCGCCGCGGCTGATGCTTCCGTACAGGCTCCCACCGATCTTGCGATTGCCGTAGGGGTCGTTCCCTTCGCCGGCAAACTCGCCATCCAGTTCCACCTCGCGGGTGACGTCGCGGATGGTCAGGTCGCCCGTGACCTTGAGGTTCTCCCCAGCTGCGGTGACCCGCTTGACGCTGAAGGTGATGTGCGGGTACGTCTCGGCGTCGAAGAAGTCGGCGCTGCGCAAGTGGGTATCGCGGTCCGGCTGGCCGGTCTCGATGCTCGATGCGTCGATGCGAATGGTCCCGGTGGCGGCGGTCAGGTTGCCAGGGTCCACGTCGACGGTCCCCTCGACGCGGGTGAATTTGCCGCGTACGGTGGAGAGCCCCATGTGCTTTACGGCGAAGCCAACAGTGGTGTGCGCGTCGTCAATGGTCCAAGTCATGTCAATACCTCCCGGTAAATAGGTCTAGTCACCCTTTCAACCGGAGGTCCGCCGGTGTTGTTCCCTGCTCTCCGTAATTAGGTAGAGGTCTGAGTAAGGACACGGGTGCGGGGAGGCCCAATAGGACGCACGCTGAAGCTCCGCCCAACAGGAGGACAACGATGCGCATTCTTTTCACCACCATCCCCGGTTCCGGCCACTTCAACCCGATGGTCCCGCTGGCACGGGCCATGGTCTCCCGCGGCCATGAGGTGACGTTCGCCTCATCGCCGGCCTGGACTCCCAGGGTGGAGGCGGCCGGCTTCCAGAACATCCCCTGCGGGCCGTCGTGGGTGGAGTCGATGGCGGACCCGGTGATGCAGGAGATTCTCCGCAAGGACTTCTTCGCGGAATTGTCGCGCATGGGCATGGTTGAGGATGTGCTGCGGGCGGCGCGCACCGTGGAGGCTGACCTGGTCGCATTCGAAGGCGCCGAGATCGGTGGACTGCTGGCGGGCGCGATGCTGGATGTCCCGACCGTGATGGTGTCCCCGGCGGCGGGGAAGATGTGGCGCGAGATGACTCGTGACAGGATCGCGCGAGCCGCCTCAGAGCATGGTCTTGACGGCGGGAGGGTCGCCTCCGACGACTTCCCGCTGGCATACATCGACCGCACGCCGCCGGCGCTGGAAATGCCGGGCTTTGTGCCGTACCCCAACCTTGTGAATACCCGGCCAGAGCAGTACGACGGCGGTGGTGAGGTCCCCGCGTGGCTGGACGACCTCACTGATAAACCAATCGTCTACGTCACGCTTGGGACCGTGTTCAACGGCAACCTCCCGTTGTTCCAGCTCGTCATATCCGCGCTGGCGGCTGAGCCCTATAACGTGGTCGTCGCAACGGGCGCCGGAGTGCCGGCGTCGGCCTTTGGAGAACTGCCGACTAACGTCCGCCTGGGAGGCTACCTCCCGCAGTCCCTGGTCGCGGCACGGTCCGCGGCCGTCCTCTGCCACGGGGGATACAACACGGTTATCTCGGCGATGAGCGCCGGCGTGCCGATGTACGCCATCCCCATGGGCGCGGACCAACCCTATAACGCGGAGCGGGTGGCGGCGGCGGGGGCCGGGCTCCATGCGGCGATACACGACGGACCGCCAGTGGCCGGCCCCCCGCCTTTCACGCCGCCGGCGCCGGGCGAGGTGCGCGACGCGGTGCGGCGCCTCCTGGAGGATCCCTCCTTCAAAGCAGGCGCCGAGCGTGTCGCCGCGGAAATCGCGGCGATGCCACCGGTGGTCACCGCGGTGGAACGAATCGAGGTCCTGGTGCGGGAGCGGGCGGCGATCGGCGTCTAGCGGGCGGATGCCTAGGGGAGGTCGCCCGCGGCCCGGGCGCGCGTCACCCAGGCGGCGACCTGCGCGCGGTTGTCCAGGCCGAGCTTGTTCATGCAGTTCAGGACGTGGTTCTCGACCGTGCGCACAGACAGGTGAAGGCGATCCGCGACCGCCCGGTTGGTGAGGCCGCCGGAGACCAGTATGGCGACCTCGAGCTCGCGCGCCGAGAGGGGATGTGCCTGGCCCGCGATCAGCCGCGCGCGGAGACTGGCGATGCTACGCATAAGTGGACGCATGCCGAGTTCCGTGGCCTCCCGTTCGGCTGCGTCCAAAAGAGGTAGGGCCCGTTCGCGGTCATGGACGTGGCCCCGCCGCAGCATGCCGCGCGCCCAGCCATACCTCGTCAGGGCCGCGGCAGGCCGGTCACCAAACTCGATGTTTCGCCGTAGGGCGCGCGCGAAGTCGGCCTCCATACGCTCCCAGTGGGCGGCCAGGGCTGCCAGCTCACCCAGGTATAAGCTGACGCTCCCTGGGGAGGCCGCCTGCCCGCTGGCGGCTACCGCCACCTGCTCGGCATAGGGTTCGAGCAGGCGATACAACTCCTCCGCGACATCCGTGCGCGCAAGTTCATACGCGGTCACGGCAAGCGCCCAGTAGGTCGGCACCGCGAGGTCGTGTTCGAAGACCTGGTCGCGGGCGGCCCAGCCGCGCTCAAAGAGGATGGCCGCCTTCTCAAGTTCGCCTCGAATGGCTGCCTCCATCGCGGGGTAGACGGCCATCGCCTCGCTCCCCTGCGGGTAATCCGCGACGCGAAAGTCCCCCGCCTCGCCGAGCGCGGTGAGGCTGGCGAGGTAGCTGCGCTGGATGCGGTGGACAAACATCCCCATCTGGTGGCCGCCACGCTCTGCCAACTCCAGCGCCTCGTCGGCGAGCCGGAAAGCATCGGCGAAGCGCCCTTCCACCTGCGCCAGCGCGGCGCGGGCGTTGCGCGCTTTCCAGGTCGCCAGTCCGTCGTTGCGTGCCTGGCCATGTTCCTCCAGGCGCGCGATGGCGTCGTCCAGCGCTGGTCGTCGACCCAGTTGCCAGAGCGCGTCGAGGCGCCACGACAGCGGCCAGCGGAGGTACTCCTCCAAGCCCGCCTCAACCGCGAGGCTCTCAAGGCGATCGGCCAGTTCAAGACGTTCCCTCACCCTGCCGGGACCAGCGTGCGCCATCTGCATTGCGTGCAGACACTCGACGATCGCCCTCGGGTCACCGCAGTCATCGGCGATCATCAGCGCTGCACGCGCGGCCGCGAGGTCCGCCGCCTGGTGGCTGAGCTGGGCTACCAACATCACCTGCTGGGCCAGGGCGCGAGCCTGCAGGGGGGTGCCATCGGGCAGGGCGGGGAGAGCCTCCCGGAGCGCATCGAGCATTTCCGCGCACAGGTCACGATCGTCGATTCCGCGCACCACCAGTGCCGACTCCGCGAGGAGCGGCATGTCCACAAAGCGGCGGGCGCTGCGCGCCACCTCCCGGCAGACGTCCATCGCGGCGCCATATAGGCCGGCCCGATAGAGGGCCCGGGCGCGACTGAGAGCCAGTTCGTCGGCCCGGGGGTTATGGGCGGCCCGGGCCAGGGTCACGGCCTCCTGGAGCACGTCCGCGGCGGTGATCCAGTCGTGGGCGCGTAGAGGGGCGCCGGCCGCCGCCTCGATTCCGTCCAGCACAGACTCGGCCCCGAGGATCGCAACCGCGCCGGCGCGCTGACGCGCGATGCCGGCCAGGTCCTGCGGCCGCACCCGCTCCAGCACCGCGGCCGCATGGGCATGCGCGCGGGCCCTGCGCTCCAGACCCATGCAGTTATAGACCTGCGCGCGCGTGGCGCTGTCCAGCCTTATTCCGCCGCCGTCGAGCACGACCCAGCCGGCCCGCTCGGCGTCGTCGAGGTGGGTCAATAGCTCTGGGCCCGGCAGCCCGGTGATCTCAGCTGCCAGGCCCAGGTCCAGGTCCCCCTCGAAGACGCTAAGCGCCTCCAGGTGCGCATCATGTCCGGCCATTTGCCAGACAGTAAACCCTTAGCCGGGATCCACCCGTCTTAGGAGGCGGTGAGCTTGCCCTCCATGCCATTCCCGCGGTGACCGGGGATCGCGCAGAAGTACGTATATGTCCCTGCCGACCTGAGGTTCAGAACCGCGGCGACAGTGGAGTTCGCGGGGATGGGGTATGAGTAGTGCTTGCCCTGGAGGTCGATGTCAAACGTGTGCTCGGCGTTGTCCTTGTTGACCAGGTACACGGTGGCGGCGCCCGTCTTGAAGGTCAGGGAGGACTGCACAAACCTGGCGTCCTTGCTCGTCAGCTCTGCGGGCGCCTGGACCGGCGCGGACTCAACACCATTGGCGACCCCCCCGCCCACCGCCGGCCTGGCCTGTACAGCTCGGTAGGCCATTGCACTCATGTAGGTGGCTCCCACGATGGCGCCCGCCGCGAGGATGGCGAGTGCCTCGCCCAGTGGAGCGCGGAAGGCGGGGACCAAATCGGTGCGACGGCGCGCCTCGATGAAGGCGGTGACGCCCGCGATGGTACCGGCGACGCCCAGAGTCAGTCCCAGCAGGCCCTCCGCCTGGTGGCTGGTGGCGATGGGATCGGTGAGGCCGCCCACTATGAAGGGGAAACTTGTAGCCGTGCTGAGGCCGAGCACGATTCCGCCAACGAGATTGGGCCAGGGTCGCCGGACCAGGAACACCAAAGCAGTGCTGATCACCGTCAGGACGGTGAACACCGCCACCGGCGGAATGAACCTCTCGGAGAGAGTCTTGGCATAGACCAGGATCGAGGCGATCAGCGCGACTCGCACCGCCCACATCGCCATCGTCTTTGGTCGGTTCGCGGTCGAGCCCGGGTCGCCGGCCACAGTGGTCGGGCCGGCGCTTGCTGCCAATGCCATGTCTCTGTCCCTCCTGGTTGAATGAGTGCGCCCCGCGATCGGTGCGCATTCTGACTGACGTGAGTTCACAGTGCGCTCAGGCGGCGCCTCGCGCCATCAGGGGAACTACCCAAAGTTGTGGCCCTGCGACATGAGTAGTGCGACTCAGGAGCCGACGGCACTCTACAATTCGGTCATTGGTTGGTCTGCGGATCAAGGGGGGCGAAACGATCGACTACTTTGATAACAGCGGGCGGCAGGACGGCCTGTCCGGTGGCGTGCGCATGATCCCGATTTCCACACCCAAGGGCGAATTCAAGGTCTGGACCAGGCGCGTCGGGAACAATCCCGCGGTCAAGGTCCTCCTGCTCCACGGCGGGCCCGGCGCGACACATGAGTACTGGCAGTGCTGCGACAGCTACTTTCCCGCGGCGGGCATCGAGTACTACTACTACGACCAGCTCGGCTCGGCCTTCAGCGACCAGCCCGACGAACCGGACCTCTGGGAGATCGATCGGTTCGTCGACGAGCTTGAGCAGGTCCGCCAGGCGCTGGGCCTGGACCGGCAGAACCTGGTCCTGATGGGGCATTCCTGGGGAGGCACCCTGGCCATCGAGTACGCGCTGGCGCACCAGGAACACGTAAAGGCCCTCGTGATCTCGAACATGGTTTGTAGCATCCCCGGCTACAACGACTACGCGACAAACACCCTGATGCCCCAGATGGATCAGCGAGTCCTCGCGCAGATCAAGGCGATGGAGGCGTCCGGTGACACGGAGAACCCGCTGTACATGGAGCTGCTCATCCCCCACCACTACGAACAGCACTTCCTGCGTATGCCCGCGGCAGAGTGGCCCGACCCCCTGACACGCGGTTCCGTAACACTCAACCGCAAGGTCTACGTGCCTATGCAGGGGCCCAGCGAACTGGGCGCGTCGGGCAAGCTCCTCAACTGGGACCGCACCAATGACCTTTCCCGGATCACCGTACCGACGCTGACGATCGGCGCGACGCACGACACGATGGACCCGGCCGTCATGAAGCGCATGGCGGAACTGGTGCAGCACGGTCAGTATCTGCACTGCCCCAACGGCTCCCACATGGCGATGTATGACGACCAGGAGGTGTACTTCGACGGAGTGATCGGCTTTCTGAGGAGCCTCCCCGCCTGACGTCACCGCGAGGATCGCCGTCCAGTACGATCCGGGTCGTGAGTCAAGCCAAGGCACCCGGTGAGCCCATGCGACCCGCGTTGCTTGCCGAGGTGGTCCGGGCAGGCGTTATTGAGAGCCGGCACTACGGTTCCGTGGTCGTCACCGATGACGCGGGCGCGGTAATCCACTTTGCCGGCGAGCCGGACCGGCGATGCTACCTCCGTTCCAGCTCGAAACCCATCCAGGCCATACCGCTTGTGGAGTCCGGCGCCGCTGATGCCTTCGGACTGACACCGCAAGAGATTGCAGTCGCCTGCGGCTCGCACAGCGGCGAGCAGGTCCACGTCGACGCCGTCCGGGAGATGCTCGGCAGGGC